>NZ_JBHGNY010000001.1:0-548079 GCF_053544035.1 Vibrio sp. E150_018
AGAGTGGTATCGTTATTCATGCTAGCCTCCTAATTTAGTTCTTTAGTAAACTAATTATGGCTCTGGCTTCGCTAACCCACGAAACTGGAGGCTAGCACCTTCGTGGGAGTCATTATGTCTAGCATTATAGGGTATTGTATGAATTTCGAAGAGTTATCAAAGGAAGAAATATTGTAGATAGCTACTCCCATCATGGATAACTTGATGCAAGCTTCAACGAACATTGATTATGAAAAACATGTTCGTGATTTTAATAAAAGAATGTTGAAAATTGTCACTAGAGATCATTTACAGCAAGTTTGTGTGAAATACCAAACAGAGAAAGGATTCTTCGCAGAGCGCTCTCTTATCGGGGTATATAGACGACCGGATTCTGCTGTTATTATTTGGAATCAAAAGTTTACAAAGGTTCCTGGTGAGTTTGTAGCTGAAATGGTTTTAGTACACGAAGATGGTCGGTATCTTGTAGATCATGCAATGGTGTTTTAATAAAATAGTGCTAACAAGCACTTTAATCTGTCCAATATCGAGCTAGCCACCTCATTAGCTCAAGCTATGTTTGAAAGCTGTAGCTACCCTCAATCGCGTCATTCCGGAAATGAGGAACGAATTATCCGGAATCTCTCACACCAATGAAACTTACGTGAAAGCGAGATCCCGCATCTTCTTCGCTTAGGCTCATGTGCGGGATAACAAGGCTGGAGCGATTCATTTCTATTTAAAAAACAGTTTATATTTGTGTATCACAACCAATACAATCAACACAAAAACGCCCTGAACTACTATGTTTGAAAGCTGTCGCTACCCTCAAGCGCGTCATTCCGGAAATGAGGAACGAATTATCCGGAATCTCTCACACCAAGGAAACTTACGTGAAAGCGAGATCCTGCATCTTCTTCGCTTAGGCTCATGTGCGGGATGACAAGGCCGGAGTGATTCATTTCTATTTACAAAAACAGTTTATATTTGTGTATCACCACCAATACAAAAACGCCCTGAACTTAAAAGCTCAAGGCGTTGTTTCATATGCGGATTTACCAGCTAACCATTAATAGTGATATGGAAACTTAGAGAAGTCTTTTGGACGTTTTTCTAAGAATGAATCACGGCCTTCGCGCGCTTCATCAGTGCCGTAGGCGAGGCGAGTGGCTTCACCGGCGAAGAGTTGTTGTCCAACCATGCCATCGTCAGTCATGTTTAAGCCAAACTTCATCATGCGTAGTGCAGTTGGTGATTTTTGGCAAATGATCTTACCCCACTCAAGCGCTTCTTTTTCAAGGTCAGCATGTGGAACCACTTTGTTAACCATGCCCATTTCAAAAGCATCTTGTGCGCTGTAGTCTAAACCTAGGAAGAAGATTTCACGCGCTTTCTTTTGGCCAACCATTTTCGCTAGATAAGCTGAACCGTAGCCTGAGTCAAAGCTCGCCACATCGAGATCGGTTTGTTTAAATACTGCGTGTTCTTCTGAGGCAATTGTCATATCACACACAACATGCAATGAGTGACCACCACCAGCAGCCCAACCCGGTACGACTGCGATCACGGCTTTTGGCATAAAGCGGATCAAACGTTGTACTTCTAGAATGTGTAGTCTGCCTAATTTTGCAGGGTCGATTTGGTCTTGTGGCATACCTTCGTATTTGTAGCCATCTTTGCCACGAATACGTTGATCGCCACCAGAACAAAATGCCCAGCCGCCATCGCGGGCACTAGGTCCGTTACCGGTCAGCAAAACGCAGCCTACATCGCTCCACATACGTGCATGTTCAAGCGCGCAAAAAAGCTCATCGACGGTTTTAGGTCGAAATGCGTTGCGACATTCTGGACGGTTAAAGGCGATACGGACTACTCCGGCATCTACTGCGCGGTGGTAGGTAATATCTTCAAATGAAAAACCTTCAACTTCTTGCCAATCTTCAGGGTTAAAAATATCTGAAACTTTATTCATGCTGACAGACCTTTATTTGGTTTAGTTCGATGTATTAATCTTGTTTTATTTCGGTAGCTAATGTTTGTTTTTTTAACGCGACCAGTGTGATTATCATAGAAACCACAGCCATGATCGCCATTAATAAGTAAATCGCATTGAAGCCTGCTGCCAAGGTTTCATGGCTATATTCCGCAAGGCTATTTTGTTTGGTAACACCTTCATGATTTAGGCTCAATTGGAATACGGTTGAACAAGCAGCAACGCCGATAGCTCCGCCTAATTCACGACCAAAGTTAAATAATGACATGCCAATACCGCGGTCTTTTGCTGGCAATACGTTTTGCACCATTACGCCAATCGCTGGCAGGGTAAAGCCGATGCCTAGACCTGCTAAACCAAGAGCTACCGCTGGATAAAAATGTTGTTGGATCATCGCAAAGCTAATTGCCGCCAGTAAAAACCCAAACAATGCATAGCGTTTGGTTTCACCTGATTTATTGACTAGCTTGCCACCGCAGTAAGCGCCAATAGTGATGCTAAACATGAAGATCACCATGATTTCGCCGCTGGCTGAAGCGGATAAACCACGCTGCCACTGCATTTGCATTGGTAGGTACACCAAAATGGCAAACATTAATAACTGTGAGCATAAAATCAGTAAGATGCAAACCAAGTAGTTGGGTAGTTTAGCTAAGCGAGCAGGCAGCATAGGATCGGAAACGCGTCGCTCAACCAAAACTAATATTAAGATTGAGGCAATAAACGCACCCCCCGTCCAGCCCATAGGAAGTTCGGCTTCGGGAGAGAGTAAAAGCAGTAAGCTGGTGGAGCCGATCATCAGCATCATCGCGCCTAGCCAATCAAATTTCGAATTACGCTTTTTATTTAAATGTGAAAGGTTACGACGAATCAAAAATACTGCCAGTAAACCGAGTGGGATATTAATCCAAAATACCCAGCGCCAGGATAAGTGTTCAGCAAAATAGCCGCCAAGCAATGGGCCAGCGATACTGGAAACCGCATAGACCATTGAGATGAAGCCTTGGTATTTACCTACTTCACGCGCCGGAATACAGTCGGCAATGACAGTAAAGGCGAGGGCAATTAAGCCACCACCACCGATGCCTTGAATGACACGAGCAATGATTAAGGTTGGTAAATCTTGCGCGAAGCCACATGCTGCCGAGCCTAGCACAAAGAGCGTAATGCCGATATACAGCATTTTTACTCGGCCTAGAATGTCACTGAGTTTACCATAAACCGGTAATACCGCAGTCGCCGCTAATAGATAGGCAGTGACGACCCAAGTGAGTGCATTGCCTGCATTGAGTTGCTCACCAATGATAGGCAGCGGGGTGGTGACGATGCTCTTTTCTAGCGATCCGAGCGCGATAACGAGTGCGACACTCATGAATATTTTTTGTGGTGAAACCGCTTTTTGTTCAGTCACTATTTTTCCTCAACACAACGTTTATCAAAGCTATTCTTGTTCAAAATGGATATTAGCCTAGTGCTTAATGAATCTGAACCACGGTATTGAGAGTTTAGTCTGTTATCCGCAGTTTAGACTGATTGATTCACTCTTTAGTCATTAACCAATAAACGATAAGTAACCTTGGATGATAATTAAGTTCACAATATCGATGAAAAAGGCACCGACAATTGGCACGACCATAAAGGCTTGTGGCGAAGGCCCGTAATGCGTCACAATTGAACCCATGTTCATTACCGCGGTTGGTGTAGCGCCCAAACCAAAACCACAGTGACCACCAGTGATTACCGCTGCGTCATAGTTTGAGCCCATCACACGGAAAGTCACATTGTAAGCAAACACCGCTAAAATAATGGTTTGTACACATAAAATGATCAGCAGGGGAATCGCGAGTGAAAAGATTTCCCATAATTGTAAACTCATCAAGGCCATCGCTAAGAATAGAGATAAGGATATGGTTCCGAGAATATCAACGGTATCGGTATTGAGTTTGTACTTGCCTGAAACTTCCAAAATATTAGTGATAATCACACCTAAGAATAGGGCATATACAAAGTCTGGGATCTTTAGCCAACGGATTTCAACGGTATTTACCCATTGCTCAACATAAACCGCACCCACTACGCAAATCAGCATCATAAATAACGTTTCAATCACGCGATAAGCTGAGACTTTATCTTCTTCACGGTCGTTGTAAGTTATGACATTTGGGAAATTATCGTGGTGCTTGTCACCGGTGCCATATTTTGACACTAGGGTGTGCTTTTGAATGCGTCGTTGTGCCACTGGTCCGCCAATGATACCACCAACAATTAAGCCGAAGGTGGCTGCCGCCATGGCAAATTCAAGAGTATTAATGCCATAGGTATTTTGGAAAGTGCTTGCCCAAGCTGCACCAGTACCGTGTCCACCAGATAGCGTGATAGAACCTGCCACTAAACCAAGTAGTGGGTTGATCTTCAGTGCTTCTGCTAAGCCAACACCTACCGCATTTTGAATAATGATATAGATAGATGCAACACCAAGGAAAATAAAGACTTTTTTACCACCTTTTAGTAACTGAGTGTAGCTTGCGGATAGGCCAACCGTAGTAAAGAAGAGCAGCATTAAGGTATGTTCTAGCGGTAAATTAAATTCAAGTGTGATGTTTTGGAAATGTAAGATTGTGCTAATAATCGCCACAATTAAGCCACCGACAATTGGCTCTGGGATTTTATATTTAGATAAAAATGGTACTTTGGAATTAATAGAATGACCGAGTAGCAACACGAAGATCGCGAGCAAAAAAGACTCGATAGAATTCACAGGATAAACTGTATTCATATACTGCCTCTAAAAAAGTAAAACTTAAAGAGTGAAAATGTAGACCGCCGTTATTGAGCATAAAGCTTGTTTTAACTTGACCTTCGGGAGCTTCATTCAAATCTCTTCTTTTTATAAGAGATAGGCTGCGTCAGATTAGTTTGAAAGGTGCTTACATCCTTCGCCAATCTTCCTTGCCTAAAGGATTGGATGATAGCTCTGAATTCTGCATCTTGAAGTCACTTGGGTATAGATATCATTGAGAGCAATTAGGACAGATGATCACACCGTTCGCTACTTATGTTTTGAAGTAACAAAAAGTTGCATCATTAGTGGCTCTAGTGGTTAGTAAAGTTTGATCTTGATTGAATTATTGACATGGAGTTTTCAATTTTATGACGTCAGAATCAAAGTAGGATTTAGTATGTTAAATAATAGTTTCGTATTTTGTTCTAGAGCCCGATTACTGGAGATTTTATGCCTGTTTTATTTTGCCAATCATGCTGCCGCGATACTCAACATAAAGCGATATTACGTAAGCGAGCGGAAGATGATATGTCATTAAAAAACAAGTTCCAAAAATTCAATGAGTTGATCAATCACCTTTTCAGCGGCGTACCTTACCACAAAATGGACCGTGTGTGTTTATGTCGTTATTGTAATCATCAAAATGCCGTATATTCATTAGATTCTGCTCATTGAGGACTTTATTTATCTAGACGATTTTTTATATACCAATACTTTTCTTTTGTCTGCTCTTACTACCAGCTAAAAACTCAAGTACAGTAAGTCATTATCACTCTATATCTAACATGGAAGTGCACAATGACGCGTTATTATGATCATGCTTTATCTCTCTGGAAGTATTTAAAATTCGATCAACCTCTTCAAAAAACGGATGCTTTATTACTTCTAGGCAGTTCTGATTTACGTGTTGGTGAGCGAGCCGCTGAGCTTTATCATCAAGGTATTGCCCCGTTATTGATTATTTCAGGTGGCAAAGGCCGAATGACCGATGAGTTGTTTGAACATTCTGAAGCGGAAACTTTTGCTAAAATCGCCATGGATTGCGGTATCCCTAATCATGCTATTTTACTTGAGGCTCAATCAACTAATACTGGTGAGAACTTTCGTTTCACGCAACAATTATTGCAATCTAAAGGGCTTACTCTCAGTAGTGTGACTTTAGTACAGAAGCCTTATATGGAGCGTCGTGCGTTGGCGACTTGTCAGCAACTATGGCCACAAGTTCAAGCTCAAGTCAGTTCTCCTCAATTTGAATTCCTCGATTATTGCAGTGCGCTGCATCCTTCTTCTGAAGTGATAAACCTGATGGTCGGTGAAATTCAACGCCTTAAAACCTATCCAAACCAAGGTTTCTTTGCTGCTCAAGATATTCCTGAATCGGTTGAACAAGCATTTTCTGTTTTATGCAATATTGGTTATGACGAGCACGTGGATGTGTAATATGAAAATGACGATCTCGACTCAATCATGGCCAATCAATGGTGCGTTTACTATTTCTCGCGGTTCGAAAACTCATGCTGATGTAGTGGTCGTCACTTTAGCTCAACAAGGACATGTAGGGCGAGGGGAGTGTGTGCCTTATGCTCGCTATGGCGAGTCGATTGAACAAGTGATGGCGGATTTAGAAACTATTTCGGAGCAGTTATCTCAAGTCGATTCAGCGCAAGATATTCAACAGTTACTACCCGCAGGCGCAGCACGTAATGCCTTAGATTGCGCTTGGTGGGATTTACACTGTAAACAGCAACAAAAGACCATTTGGCAGTTGCTTGAAATAGAGCCTCACGATCTTACTACGGCGTTTACTTTATCGTTAGCCAGCCCTGAAAAAATGGGTGAGGATGCCAAAGCCAATCAAACTCGCCCAGTGCTGAAATTAAAATTAGCCGGAGAAGGTGATATTGAGCGAGTTGCAGCAGTCAGACGCCATTCACCTAATGCGAAGATTATTGTTGATGCCAATGAAGGTTGGAATGTGGAATTGTATAATGCGATGATCCCTCAACTCAAAGCATTGAACGTGGCGATGATCGAACAACCGTTTCCTGCGGATAAAGACCATTGGCTTGATGGATTAACGCGTCCAATCACCTTGTGTGCCGATGAGTCATGTCATGGAGTTTCAAGCCTAGCTAAGCTGGTGGGGCGCTATGATATGGTCAATATTAAGCTTGATAAAACCGGTGGATTAACCGAAGCGCTTAAACTGAAACAAGCCGCTATCGAACAAGGTATGCAAGTTATGGTCGGTTGCATGGTCGGCTCATCACTTGGCATGGCTCCAGCTTTTGTAGTTGCTCAAGGCGCACAAATCGTTGATCTTGATGGCCCACTTTTATTAGCCCAAGATCATCTGCAAGGTTTTGAATTTGATATCTCTACAATGAAGGTGATGAGCCCAGAGTTGTGGGGGTAGAGGTCAGCAACTCCACCAACATATCCAAATAGTGCTCACAGGCATAATCTGCAGAAACTGGCGGTAATTCTACTGTTACGCACAATAAATCACGCTCGGCACACCAAGAACCAAATGATCCCGGCGTGTCGTAGCCAACATCTTTCACCATCGGCAAGTTCATTTTCTGAGATAACCAATGAGCTAAAGGTGAAAAGCTAGGATCGTCAATGCAGGCTAAAGGTTCATGAAATGAGGTTACCCATGCTGGATTGATCTCTTCAATTAGATGACATAATGCTGCGGTTTCTGGCTCTGAATTGCCTGTCTCACCGGTTCCTACTGCAACATCGCGCTCTGGCTCTTGAGTACTCCAACGATATACCGTGCCGCCTGCTTGCCAATTTTGACTCGCAAAGTTGCGGTTTAAATCTACTCCATTGGCATTAGTGCGAGTCCCTAATTGATTACCATCAGGGTTCATACTGAGCACAACATGGTGACGAAGTTGGCCAGTTTCTATTGAGCGCAACGCGCAAGAAAGATTCACGATTGAAGCAGTTTCGTCACCGTGAGTACCGGCGATAATCAGCCCGGTATTTTCATCTTGAATTTGCGCAGGGAAATAGACTAGTGGCGCACCGAGTACAGAATGACCATAGGTAGTGGGTTTGAATTGAAATTGAGCGCGTTGCTCACGAGGTCGAAGAATGACAGCCATACGATCTTCCTAATCTAGATTTGTAAATCCATTATTAAGCAGTATTACCGAATTAGGCTCACATAGAAAGTATAAAATCGTAATAAAAATATGGGTTAAAACGATAGTTAACGTTATAGTTATTATTATCTTTTCGACCATTACTTCTTCATTTACAAGGAAGCCTCATGCTCTCTTTTAAACCTTCAGTTTTAGCGTTAACCCTTTCTGCCCTTCTTTTACCTACTTCAAGTTTTGCGGCTCAAGTACCTGATGGTGTGACACTAGCCAAAAAACAAGAGTTGGTGCGTGGTAACGATGCAGAGGCGGCGACGTTAAATCCATTAAAAGCGGAAGGTATTCCTGAGATGCATATTCTGCGTGACTTGTTTGAAGGACTAGTGATTCAAAACCAAGATGGTAGTGTGGTTCCGGGTGTGGCAGAAAGCTGGGAAACTAAAGATAACCAAACATATACTTTCCACTTGCGCCAAAATGCTAAATGGTCGAATGGTGAACCTGTTACCGCACAGGACTTTGTTTATAGCCTACATACTGCGGTCGATCCAAAATTCGCATCACCCAACGCTTGGTATTTAAAACTGACCGGCATTAACAATGCAGAAGCGATCATTGATGGTAAACAGCCTGTTAAAAAGCTTGGTGTTAAAGCGCTAGATGAACATACGTTACAATTTCAATTAGATAAGCCTGTCCCATATTTTGTGGCTATGACGGCGCATACAGTGATGATGCCGATTCATCAAAAGTCGGTTGAAAAGCATGGTGATAATTGGACTAAGCCTGAAAATATGGTTTCCAATGGTGCGTATAAGCTAACCAATTGGGTGATCAATGAGCGCTTGGAAATGGAACGAAATCCTAATTACTGGGATAACAAAGATACCGTGATTAACAAAGTGACTTACATTCCATTTGAAAGCCAAACTGCGGCGATGAACCGTTATATGACGGGAGAAGTGGATATTACATCTGATGTACCGGTCGCGATGGTAGACAAGTTAAAACAAGAACACCCAGATGCTTATAAAATCACACCGCTGTTGTGTACTTACTACTACGCTTTAAACACCAAGCGTAAGCCGTTTGATGATCCTAGAGTACGTAAAGCGATTTCATACACTATTATGCGTGATGTAATTGCTAACGGCGTGACCAAAGGCAATGTGCCCGCTTATACTTTTGCTCACCAAGATGTTGCGAATTTCAAAGCGACACAGCCGGAATACAGCCAGTGGACACAACAACAGCGTGATCAAGAAGCGGCTAAGTTATTAAAAGAAGCAGGGTATGACCACAATAATCCGCTAAAAGCCGACTTACTTTACAACACCAGTGAAAACCATAAAGCGATAGCGGTGGCGATTGCCTCTATGTTGAAAAAGAATTTAGGTATGGAAGTGACGCTCGATAACCAAGAGTGGAAGTCTTACCTAGCCGCGCGTCAAGAACGTAACTTCGACATCATGCGCGCTTCGTGGTGTGGGGATTACAATGAAGCCTCAACGTTCTTAACCTTATTAGGCTCTGATAACGATAAAAACTTCCCATCTTATGTTAACCCTAAATACGATGAAGCCTTAGCTAAAGCTCAATCCGCCGTTGATTTAAAAGAGCGTAATCAATATTACAATCAGGCAGAACAAATGTTGGCGCAAGATATGCCGATCGCACCAATTTACTACTTTATGCAATCACGCTTAGTCGATCCAAAACTAGGGGGTTACCCAATGCACAATGCGGAAGGGCGTATTTACTCGAAGGATTTGTATTTTATCGATAAGTAATAAGAAATGTGTTCTTGAAATATCTCGTTAAAAAAATAATAAGGTTGGCGAGAGATTGCCAACCTTAGTGAGTACTTTAGCGGAAAGGATTAAACACTTTCTAAAGCATCGTCCTTGACTGATAAGATTAAATTTTTGGTATCAAATAAGAACGTATTATCTAAAGTAGAGATTATTAGTTGCTCAGTTTCTTGCTGCAAAGATAAAGGTCGGAGCAAACAGCTTGCTGCAATGAAGTGCTCTTTCTTACGCTCTAACTCCCACTCTAAATGATAAACATCTTGAGTTGCATCTGATATCACAACATTTTTACTTGTTTCCTGTTGATAGCCATGTGTGATGTTTGGAACTACATTTTCTTGATTATGCAGAGTTAATTGATAATCCTTATGTTTTCCTCGTAAAACCGTATGGCTTTCATTTGGTAGTGGTTGGCATTCTGTGTGTAATCGCCATTGTAATGATTGCTCTTGATCACAATGAATATGATCTAAAGTGACAACTCCATAGCTATCTATAACGATTAAGGTTCGAATAAATTGCTTTAACGAAGAGTATGCTTTCGTTAGATCGATTTGAACGCTATACCAATTCTTTCCTGCTTCTTGTTTTATGACACGAGCGATAGCATCTTCCGTATCAAGTTTTTGTCCTTGATGTTCAATTAATGGCAAGTTGTGGGCTTTGGTCGTTCTTGTCCATTGCGCGTGATGTTGACTACCAAAACGGTATCCATAACTACCACTTGGTACCAAAACATTATCTTCTTTATATATAAAAGCAATATTGCCCTGATCGGCGTGACGGTGGGAACTATTGCCAAATTGGCTTGCTCTGAAATAGAGATTTAAATCATTTTTTGCTGCTTTTCCCAGCCCCGAAAATTCATAATAGTGATGATAAAAACTCTGTTGTTTAACGGGGGCTTTAACAGCTGTTTTAGTTAAGAATTGATATTGTTTAATGGTTGGAATGATATCTAATAAATGTAAAAAATACGTTTCAATATTGTCTTCTAGCTTGTTCGATTGTTCTCGAGATCTTTGATCACCAAAACGTTCTGCATAAATACGTAATGGGTTTTGTGCAAAGAATCCTGGCCATTCTTGTCCGGTTCTTTGGCACCAAAATCCGTCACCAAATGGATGGATCGTATGATTAGGAACGACAAAATCTTGTGCGAATTGGTGGTAGTTTTTATAAAACGGATGCTCATAAAATGAGAAATCACTAATTCGTTCTACCGATAAGAAAAATGGGTGCTGCCATTTGGTATATGATGATGAATAAAATGGCCCTTCAGCCCAACTACCATCTTCACCACCATAAAAAGGTAATACACATTGGTAGATCATTAATGAATAGTCTAACCAACGTTCACAAATAGTTTCATCGTATTCTTTGAACAATGTTAATGCAGCTACACCAAGGTAACCTGGTAGTCTTGATGTATGTGAATGACCAGGAAATTGCTTAAATTTATCTTGTTCTAAACGTATTTCCATTTGATGCGCAATGCGAATTAGCATTGGTCTGATAAAGTCTTTTTCATCTTCAGTTAGTAATGGCGATAACCAATGATAAGCAAGGTATAAATTGCGAGATAAAGATAAACCGACTTCATCTCCCCAAGGGCATGGGCGCAATAATGATGCAGGCCCTTCTGGGCTCCATTCCGCAATGCGGCATAAAATTTCAGCCGCTTTTTTTCCTGAATCCTGATCCTTCCAAACTTTATAGAGTAGAGTGAGTGAAATAAGATCTCTATCTATCCACTTCCTAACATTTGTTATCGCAGTACGCTTACCCTCTTCTTCACCTCGACGATAATGAGTTGGGTAAGTAATAGCATCAACATCTGCTTGTTCAGCGGTCTTTTTTAATTTGTCATGTGCAGACCAAGACGAAATGCGTAAAGTTTCAATATCTTCATCAAAATACATTAACCACTGTTGTTTATCTTGGCATAAATTAAACAGTTGCTTTGCACTAGGAGGAAGATAACTCGTTGAGTGTTCAGTGATCTCAAATGTCATCCATTCTGTAGGAGAATCATTCTTATTAATTAATCGCCATTGATATTCACCATTTAATAAAATTAAAGGTAATTGAAATGGTGATTGAATCTCTTTCCATCGCCATGTTTGGTCTTGAGTGATTGAATATAATTCAACAGTAAAGACCTCTTCAAAATGAGTTTGTGGCCAGTTAAATCGAGGAGGGTTTGTTGGGCTAACAGATTGATTTTTCGGAGTAGTAAAGACTTGAAAGTCATGAGTGCGATTTAACATTAACATCTTAATTCTCCTTATTAAACCAATTGTATTTGCCCGTTTCTTTACAAATTTCACCAATTTGTTTGGCAGGAGAACCGGCCATGATGGCATAGGGAGGTACGTTACTTGTAACCACTGAATTTGCACATATTAAAGAGCAACGTCCAACTGTCACACCGGGAGTGATCACAACACCTGTCGTTAGCCACACACCATCTTCAACCGTGACTTTACCTTTAACTTCATCAGAGCGAGCGCTGAAATAATCGGTGGTTGGATCGTATAAGTGATTAGATGCCACAATAGAGACATGAGGGCCGACTAAAACATGTTGACCAATCGTCACATCGCCATTGATATAACTGTAAAGTCCTACATAAGAATGATCACCGATTTGGTTTTCACCAATACGTACGATTGCACCAGGGGCTAAACGAACATTTTCATTGGTAAACCCTAAAATTTTCGCTCGAGTATTATCGTCTTTTTGATTATTGCTTTGAGTGGTATACAACGTGAATTTTCTAAATTCGTCGCTTGTAAGTTCACCACCATACTTTTTTTGAACCGACATAGTTTCTCCACGGAAGGTAGGAATGTTATTCCTACCTTTTTAGTTGTTAAATTTGATTGACAATAAATTAGACCGTTTGAGGTTTTTTCATTTCAGTGCCAGATTCACTTCTTCGTGTTTTTAGTAGTAACACGCCTATACCAGCAATCAATATTGCGAGTAATACAAAGAGCGCTCTTCCCCATAGTGGATTTGGAATAAACATCAGAAGAGCTAAGAATATACCTGCAGAAATCAACATTTTACCAAGAATTTCATGCTGCTTATTATCCGCTTTGATGCTTTCAAGCGTATCTTCTACAACAACTTCAGTATCAATATTGGTAAAGAATTGTTCTATTTCTTTAGCACGTTCTGCTGATGGTTCTTTATAGAAGAGTTTAGATAGTACAAAGAAAGGTAATGTAATAGACATGTGTCCAATAACCCCTAATGTAACAGACTTCATTTCGGCAAACTCTCGAGCACTAAGTGGTTCGTTTAAGCCTAATAAGTGCTGGATCATTTCTGGTGTGATAACAAAAGCAATGAAAGCTGATACACACATACCGACAACAATTGTTCCCCATCCTGCCCAGTCTGGTGTTTTTCGAACAAAGAAACACATAATTGATGGAATCAATAGCGGGAAGCCTACAAGTGTCCCGACTAACATCATTAAGTCGAATAGACCAAACTCTTTCAATGAAGATAAAAATAGTGCTGAAATAATAATGATGATGCCAAAAACAGCCGTGAGTAATTTACTTACTCTCATTAGGTTTTGTTCACTAGAATCTTTACAGAAGTAAGGTTCATAAACACTTTTTAAGATAATGCCTGCGTTACGGTTTAGCGCTGAATCCATTGAAGACATGGTTGCTGCAAACATGGCCGCTAACATTAAGCCAACCATACCTAAGGGCATTTCTCTATGCACAAACATATAATAGGTTGCATCAGCCGTATTTTTTCCAAGTGCCTCTAATCCCCAAGTACTTGTATCTGGGTAATGTCCAGCAACAAACCAAGCAGGAAGGAACCACATCAAAGGACCAATGATCATAAGCGAGCAAGCTAACAAAGCGGCTTTACGAGCATTTCTGGTGTCTTTTGAAGCAATGAAACGGTAAGAATCGACCATGTTATTTGTACTGAAGAATTGCTTCACAAAAATACAAATAAACCAACCGACAAATAAATAAGTATGACTATAACCTTCACCAACGAGTTGCTGAGTTGGTAAGCCAACCTCTAAAAGATTAGTGACACCACCAGATTTCCATACTGCTACCAATGCTGCAATAAATGTCATCACAGTAATGATGAGCATTTGCATAAAGTCAGAGGCAATAACGGCCCAGCTTCCTCCAACCAGCGACATGAACAGTACGACTAAACCTGCACCAATAATGGTTTCTTCTAAAGGGATGTCGATTACCGCACTGGTGAAAACGGCCAAGCCATTTAACCAAATTGCAGCTTGTAGCACACTTAATGGGACATTCGCCCATGTGAATACTTGTTCATTGGTTTTACCTAATCGCATTCTTGCACCTTGAAGAGGACTGATTACACGCATTTGGCGAGCTTTAGCTGCAAAAAATAAGTAATTAACGAAATAACCTAACGCATTGGCAAAAAAGACAATAGCAACAGACATACCGCTGGTTAGTGCTTTACCCATTAAGCCTGTAAATGTCATTGCACTTAAAGCCATCATGAATGCACTTGAACCAACCATCCACCATAAAACATGACCGCCCCCCCTGAAGTAGTCACTGGTATTACTGGTTGCGTTTCTGAAAACCCAGCCTAATCCTATGAGGAAAGCAAAGTACACAAGTACTATAAAAATATTGATATCCATAATTATTATTCCTGTTGATGTAAGGTAAGCGATAAGCTTTTATTATTTAATTTATATCGCTGGCAACAAGTATGGGACTTGAAGCTCATTCCACTATAAGAGGGCTTATCAATTCATGGAAATGATATTATTGTATAACAATAATGCGTTTATCGAATGAGCAAAAAATGGATATTAAGACATTAAGAACCTTCTTAACGGTTGCCAGAATTAAAAATTTTTCATTAGCTGCAAAAGAGCTGAATAGTGTTCAACCTACGGTTTCTAGACATATATCAGATTTAGAAGGGGAGATAGGAGTTAAACTGTTCAACAGAACGACTCATCTTGTGGAATTGACCCCAGCAGGAAAGGTTCTTTTGCCTGAAGCGATAAAAATTATTGAAAATGATAAAAAGGTAAAACAATTAGTTGTTGAGGCAGATAGGCCTGCTGAACAATCGATTCGTATTGGTTACCTTGCGACCGCTTGCTCATTTTTCTTACCTAAATTAATAGGTGAATATTTAATCGATCATGAAAATATAAATACTCAATTGTATGAGATGTCTGTTGAAGAACAACGAATAGCATTAATTGAAAATAAAATTGATATTGGTTTTACACGCCGCTTATCCGATATTGATGGTAGTGAATTTGTAGTAAAAGAATTATATCAAGATGAACCAGTTGTGATTCTGCCGCTGAGTCATCCTTTATCTAAATGCACCGAAATCTCTATGTCTCAATTGAGAAATGAGAAATTTATTTTATTCAAAAAGTCGAATTGGCTTGAGATGTACGATCATATACATATGTTGTGTCAGAGTTATGAGTTTTCACCCAATGTGGCGTTCCATCCTGAAAACATGCGACACCTAGTAACATCGGTATCTTCTGGTTTAGGGATCTCGATTGTCCCTAGGTGCATTAAATTTATCTCAAAATCGGATTGCGTGTGTATCCCAATAAAAGAATCGCAACTTCTATGGCCTATTTATATTTATTATCGAAGGAGGCAAATTAATAATAATATTGAAAGCTTAGTTGACTGTTGTTTAAAGCAATCAGACAGCATTCAACAAACGATCAATAATTAAATCGATATATCTAAAGTAATTGGATCAAATGAATACCATCAACAAAACTGCAGCTTTAAGTACGATGGGTATGACCTCAAGATAATGTCATTCAGATCTTGAGGTTATTTGGGTATAGCCCCTTATTCGAATATTTGCCCAGAAATAGCCGGATGATAAATTGGTTGAACAACATTGCCTGCCGGATCGGTACAGTGAAAACTACGTGCACCATCACTATGATCGTGAGGGGTATCGATCAACGGAACTCCTTGGGATTGTAAAAATTCATACCATTGCTGCAACTCTTGTTTGCTATCTACCACAAAGCCAAAGTGATCAAGGTTATGGTGACCGCTTTCTTGCTCTGAATGGGAGCGAGACAGTGATAAGTTATCGTTGCCACAACTTAGGTAGACTAGGTTGTCATTCGCACGACGAAGTATCGCCATTCCCATAATCTCATGATAAAAATGGACACATTCCTCAAAAGCGTAGACCTGTAAAGCTAAATGTCTTAATCCATTAAATGGTTTTGGTCTTTGCATATATCCTCCTTAAATGACTTTGTATTATTTATTGTATACAATTGTGGTGATTTTGCTAAGCATGGAGGAAAATATGTTTTGTATCATTGTGAAAAATGAAGTGAAGAATGGATGTCGTGAGCAGTATTTATCGATCATGCAAGAGAATGCAAAAGCCTCAGTTTTAAACGAATCAGGCTGCCATGCTTTCGATGTGCTGGTGGATCAAATCAATGACCATCATTTTTATTTATATGAAATCTATCAAGATGAAAGCGCGTTAGCGGAGCATAAAAAGACCGAGCATTATTTAGAAAGTCGAAAATATCTGGCAGATATTGTTGAAAATGTCTCAGTCATTCGTTGTGATGTAGTTCAGCGAAATCAATAGTATTGAGAATAGAAAGGAGTAAATATATGAGTTGGAATGTCTACTTGTCAGGTGAAATACATACAGATTGGCGAAACCAAATTATTCAAGGTTGTGAAGAGAAAGGGTTGGATATCACATTTAGTTCAGCTGTGACAGATCATGAAAGTAGTGATGCGGCTGGCGATGGGCTAGGCGAGGAGTCTAATGCTTTTTGGCGCGATCATAAATCAGCCAAAGTGAACGCGATTCGAATTCAAAAGCAAATTAAGCAATGCGATCTAGCGATTATCCGCTTTGGCGATAAGTACAAACAGTGGAACGCTGCTTTTGATGCGGGTTATTGTGCTGCGTTGGATAAGCCTTATATTACCTTGCACAGTGAAGATATTATCCACCCACTAAAAGAAGTTGATGCCAGCGCACAAGCCTGGGCGATTAACCCTCAACAAGTCGTGGATATTTTGTCGTATTTGTTATTGCAGAAGTAAATTGTTGTTTAAATGAAAAAACTCTCGCCGATACGAGAGTTTTTTATTTAGGTAGCTTGTTTTATCTGTGGGTTAGGCTGCATTTGAGCTTTGCTCGAAGCTTTGATAATTACCCAATAAAGCATTATAAAACTCGCTGTCGTTCAATACTCCAACTAGCTTGCCATGTTCAACCATTAAAACGGGATGAGCGGTGCGATTTTTGAGTTCAATGGCATCACGCATACTAATTTCAGGGCTTGCCATGACCAGCATGTTGGGCTCAATCGCTGTTAAATCTTGAATTTTTTCCCATTCTACTAGTGTTAAAGACTCAGTACTGTTGATGGTTAGATTCTCTAAACTCGATGTTGAGGTCGGTTTTTCTATCCAGATCCCGGTATTCGCGCATAACTGAATGCGATGATCATCTGATCTAAGATCGTGAGTCGGCTGCATTAAAGAGCGACCTTTTAGCACGTTGAGTGGGTTTGTGTGTGCCACAAAATCTTTAACGTATTGAGTTTTAGGCGCGAGGACGATTTCTTCTGGTGTGCCGTGTTGAATTAAACGACCTGACTCCATAATCGCAATGTTGTTGCCGATTTTAAGCGCTTCATCTAAATCATGGCTGACAAACAAAATAGTCTTGTTTAATTTTTTTTGCAGTTCGAGTAGCTCATCTTGCAGTTGAGCGCGGATTAATGGATCGAGCGCTGAAAAGGGTTCATCCATCAGTAGGATATCGGTATCCATAGCGAAAGCACGTGCAAGACCGACACGTTGCTGCATGCCACCAGATAACTCGTGTGGGTGTTTATCTGCCCATTCTGCTAGGCTCACCATTTCCAATTGCTCGAGTGCTTTTTTACGGCGATCGGATTTGCTCATTCCCTTCATTTCTAAACCAAAGGCAACGTTATCAAGTACCGTCAACCAAGGCATTAAGGCAAACTTTTGGAATACCATGGATACTCGATGAGTTCGCAAATGACGTAAAGTTGTGCTATCGCAGTTCGCAAGATCAACAAGGTTATCACCATCTTTGATTTCTAATGAACCTCGAGAAATGGTATTCAGGCCATTGACCGCGCGTAGTAGGCTTGATTTACCTGAACCAGATAACCCCATTAATACACAAATTTCGCCTTCTTTGACCTTGATATTGACGCCATCGACCCCGACGACTTGGCCGGTCTGGTCAATAATATTTTGGCGAGATTTACCTTTGTCGAGTAGTTCTATCGCTTTGTCTGGGTTATCACCAAATACCACATCAAGGTTGTTAATTGTAATTGCGTCCATAATTATCCCTCTTTAGCTTGGTTTGGTGTTTTACATAAACGATCAAGAATGATGGCGACCAGAACAATCGCGAGTCCCGCTTCAAACCCTTGAGAAATATTGACGGTGTTTAATGCTCGGATCACTGGTTTGCCTAAGCCATCCGCCCCAACGAGTGCCGCAACGACAACCATAGAAAGCGATAACATAATGCACTGTGTGACACCTGC
Organism: Vibrio sp. E150_018; assembly: GCF_053544035.1. Taxonomy (NCBI): domain Bacteria; kingdom Pseudomonadati; phylum Pseudomonadota; class Gammaproteobacteria; order Vibrionales; family Vibrionaceae; genus Vibrio; species Vibrio sp. E150_018. The sequence goes on from NZ_JBHGNY010000001.1 coordinate 18,296, forward strand.
CATAATGCTTGGTAGCGCCGCAGGTAACTCGACTTTAAACAATAACTTCATTCGGCTGGCTCCAAATGCTTTACCGGCTTCCACTAGCTCTTCTGGCACTTTAATAATGCCGAGATAGGTCAAACGGATTGGGGCGGCGATAGCAAAAATTATGGTTGAAATCAGTCCCGGTACGATCCCCAATCCAAACAATACCAAGGTTGGGATTAAGTAAACAAAGGTTGGTACGGTTTGCATTAAATCTAAAATAGGGCGCATTAAGGTATACAACCAAGGGCGATGCGCTGCCATGATGCCTAGTGGGACGCCAATTAATACGGAAATCGTTGTCGCCGCGAAGACGAGAACAAAGGTTTCCAGCATTTCTTGCCAATAGCCCATATTTAAAATTAGTAGTAGTGAGGCAATGATGAACATCACTAAAGATAATTTACGGTGTAAATACCAAGCCAGTGCGGCGGTAACTACGATAGGGACTGCAGGTGGCAGCCATTGAAAAACACTGACTAGGCTCATTATGATGGTTTCAAGAAAGATAGAAATTGCATCGAAAAGTGTTGCTGCATTGATGGTGAGCCAATCGACAACAATTTCCATCCAATGCCCAAGTGGGATTTTATGATCGGTAATAAAATTCACAGTACTGCCTTATCTGGCGAGTTTACACCCACCAGCTCAATTGAAAATATTAAAAAAAGAGTGTTGCGTTTGCTAATTACTTCATGGATTGCTTGAGATAAGTAATGACTGCTGGTGCGGCAGCTTGACCATCCAGAGTTTTGACATTTTTGAGCCAAGTTTGGATTTGTTCAGGGTGTTGGCTTAACCATTCACGAGCAGCAATAGCAGGCTTCTTATTTTGGTTTAAGATTGAATTCATGATCTGGTTTTCCATTTCCAGACTGAATTTAAGATTGGTTAATAAGTTGCCGACATTTGGACACTGGGTTAAGTAATCTTGGCGTACGTTGGTGTGTACGCTTGCTCCACCATAGTTAGGGCCAAAGAAGTCATCGCCACCGGCAAGGTACTTCATTTCAACTTTGCTGTTCATCGGGTGTGGAGCCCAACCTAGGTAAACGATCCATTGATTACGACGTACTGCGCGGGTGACTTGAGAAACCATGCCAGCTTCACTAGATTCGACTAAGCGGAAGTCCTTTAGGCCAAAAGCATCTTGATCAATCATGCTTTGCAATAGGCGATTACCATCGTTACCTGGTTCGATACCGTAAATTCGGTCATTAAATTTATCGGCATTTTTAGCGATATCTGCAAAAGTTTTTACCCCAGCATCGTAAACATACTTAGGCACTGCCAATGTGTATTTAGCGTCTTCTAGGTTGGCACGCACGGTCTCTACTTTGCCTGATTCGCGGTATTTTTTGATATCGTTTTCCATGGTTGGCATCCAGTTACCAAGAAAGACATCAATATCGCCATTGGCCATAGAAGAGTAAGTCACGGGAACCGAAAGTAATTCTGTTTCGGTTTGGTAGCCCATGCCTTTTAATAGTTGGCTTGTAACGGCGGTGGTTGCGGTGATATCGGTCCAACCAACATCCGAAAAACGTACCGTTTCACATTGATTTGCGTAGGCGTTAAAAGTGGCTAGGCTGGTAAGTCCTAACGTAAATAGTGCTGTTTTTTTTAGTGGCATAATCATTCCTTGTAATCAGTGACTTGCTATTAATTATTCGGCCAGTGGTAAAGCGCGTACTGGCTGTTGGATGCGTTGGGTATGTTGCCAATTGGGGTCAATCCAAACCGCAACATTATCGGGAGTCAGTAATGGTCGACCTAAGATCATATCGGCGGCACGTTCAGCAACCATAATGGTTGGCGCATTTAAGTTGCCATTAGGGATAACTGGAAAAACAGAGGAGTCGACGATTCGTAGATTTTTAATGCCTAGGACTCGGCACTGCTCATCAACTACTGCCATAGGATCATTCTCTGCACCCATTTTGCAGGTACAAGATGGGTGATAGGCACTTTCTACGTTTTCTTTTACCCATTGATCAATCGCCTGATCGGATTCAACCTCAATACCGGGTTGGATCTCTGTGCCTCGGAAATTATCCATAGCAGGTTGAGCTAAAATTTCACGAGTAAGGCGAATACAGTCTCGCCAGTCTTGACGGTCTTGATCGGTTGAAATGTAATTAAATTCGATGCTTGGCTTTGCATGAGGGTTACTGGATTCAATCGCGACGCGACCACGACTTTCTGGTTTATTCGGACCAACATGAACTTGAAAGCCATGACCATCAAATGCGGCTTGACCATCATAACGCATGGCGGCTGGTAAGAAATGGTATTGAATATTCGGCCATTTCAAGCCTTTACGTGAGCGGATAAAAGCGCAAGATTCAAAGTGGTTGGTAGCACCTAACCCAGTGCGTTTTAAGATCCATTCAGCGCCAATTAAGCCTTTGCTAACTAAACCGAGTTTGCTATTTAACGTGATGGGTTGTTTACACTCATATTGAAAGTAAACTTCTAAGTGGTCTTGTAGGTTTTCACCCACACCAGGTAATTCGTGCTTTAACTCTACGCCAGCTTGTTTTAATGTTTCGCAATCGCCGATGCCTGATAGTTGAAGCAGTTGCACCGAACCAATAGAACCGGCACTTGAAATCACGTCTTGATCCGCATAAACCTGAACGATTTTTCCAGATTTTTCGAATTCAATCCCACGTGCGGTTTTGCCTTCGAGTAAGATTTTATGAGCGACGATACCCGTTAATAACGTTAGATTAGGACGTTTAAGTGCTCGGCGTAGATAAGCGTTGGAAGTGGAAGCACGCACGCCACCATCAACCGTCATGTGCATCGGGCCAAAGCCTTCTTGCTGATAGGCGTTGTAGTCTTGGGTTTCTGGATAACCCGCTTCTTTTCCAGCATCAATAAAAGCTTGGTATAAAGGGTTACGATCCATGTTATTACCGTTACAGGTACCAACAGGGCCGTTGCCACCACGATAATCATTAGCGCCTTCGAACCAGCTTTCCGCTTTACGAAAGTAAGGTAAACAGTTTTGATAATTCCAGCCTTGTGCGCCAGATTCTTCCCATTGATCAAAATCACAAGCATGGCCACGTACATAAACCATACCGTTAATCGAGGAACTACCACCAAGTACTTTTCCGCGAGGGCAGTGTAATTGACGGCCATCAAGACCAGACTCTGCTTTGGTTTCAAATTGCCAAGCGTACTTATCACTGTTCATCGGATAAGAAAGTGCGGTGGGCATTTGAATGAAAATACTTTTATCACTGCCACCAGCTTCTAATAGTAAAACGTTATGTTCACCAGATTCGCTAAGTCGGTCGGCTAATACGCAGCCGGCCGAACCCGCACCGACGATAATATAATCGTAGTGTTGTTGCATAAGATTGATTCTCCGCTTCCGTTTAAGAACGTATCGGTTTAAAGACTCGTGAGTGACTGCTCAACGATAGATAAATCACTCGCTTTTATTCATAAGGGCTTTCGAAGTCACCAAGATGGACAAACACACTTTTGGTTTGCGTATAGTGACGTAGGGTTTCAGTACCATTTTCGCGACCAATGCCGGAATGCTTATAACCACCGACAGGCATTTCTGCAGGGGAATCTCCCCAGGTATTTATCCAACAAATACCGGCTTCTAGTTGATGAATAACGCGATGAGCGCGTGATAGGTTTTGCGTGAACACACCGGCGGCAAGTCCGTAGTCGGTTGCATTAGCGCGAGTGATTACTTCGTCTTCATCCCTAAAAGGGAGAACGGACATAACAGGGCCGAAGATCTCTTGTTGAACATGCGCCATGTCGTCTTCACAATCGATAAAAACCGTTGGGGCAACAAAGTTACCTTTATCTAATCCATTTTCGGTTACTTGGTAGCCGCCAGTGAGCAATTTAGCGCCGCTGTGTTTGGCGGTTTCAATTGCGCCCAGTACTTTGTCTAAATGCTGTTTAGAGATCAACGCACCGACTTGAGTATTAATGTCCATAGGATCACCAATAGTCATTTTTTCGGTGCGAAGTTTTAATTGTTTAATGAAATCTTGGTAGATAGCTTGATGTACAAAGACTCGAGTACCATTGGTACACACTTCACCTTGAGTATAAAAGTTCGCCACCATGGCGGCAGATACCGCTTGATCAAGTTTGGCATCGTCAAAAACAATTAAAGGTGATTTACCACCTAACTCCATAGTGACCGATTTCAAAGTCTTAGCACTGTCACCCATAACGGCTTTCCCTGTGCCTGATTCACCTGTGAAGGAAACTTTCGCGATATCAGGGTGAGCCGTTAGCATTTGACCTGCGCGGTAATCGCCTTGGATAACATTAAATACGCCATCCGGCACACCTGCTTGGGTAAATATTTCAGCCAGTTTGAGAGCGGACAGCGGCGTTTCTTCTGAAGGTTTGAAAATCATCGCGTTACCTGCAGCGAGGGCTGGAGCTGATTTCCACATGGCGATTTGAATTGGATAGTTCCAAGCACCAATGCCAGCACAAATGCCTAAAGGTTCACGGCGGGTATAGAAAAACTGTTCATCACTAAGGGGTTGTTGTTCACCTTGTAGGCTTGGAACGAGGTTGGCGTAATATTCAATTACGTCAGCACCGGTGATAATATCGACTTCTAGTGCTTCTTGCAGTGGCTTGCCGGTATCGACTACTTCTAAAGTCGCCAGTTCATCGTTTCGTGATCTAAGGATTTCAACCGCTTTTAATAAAATACGACTGCGTTCCACGGCGCTCATTTGGGACCATACTTGAAAGCCTTGTTTCGCTGATGCTATCGCTTTGTTGAGATCATCCTGTGAGGTTTGGCCGATTTCAGCGATCACTTCACCATTGGCAGGGTTAATACTGTTGAAGGTCTCACCAGATGTTGCAGCAGTCAATTGGCCGTGGATGTATAGAGTTTCTGTGGTCATATAAAAGCCTAATGATGTGAAGGTTGATTGTAAAAAGCGAGTTGTTTATCGAGGTAGTCATTGATGATTTCTCGTGCTTTTTCGGCATCAATACCCTCCGGGTTTAAGGTGCCACGCAGCCAAATACCATCGATTAGAGATGCAATGCCATGTGCCACTAAGTTGGCTTGTTCATCAGGGAGTAGCGCTTTTAATTCAATTCTTAAATGTGAAAGCAAACGCTGTTCATTGACGCGTTGAAGCCTTTTTAATTGTGCGTCATGCATCGAGTAAGACCAGAATGCCAACCATGTTTTGGCAACTTTATTTTCAGCCTGAAAGCCTTCAAAGTTAGCGTTCACAATGCCAATAATGCGTTGTTGGTGAGCATCGCTTGGTAAACCATTGAGTTTGATTTTTACCGTGTCTGAGAGCGCTCTTAAAATGGCTCGCATGGTCTCTTCTAGTAGTCCGTGTTTACCGCCGAAATAATGGTTAATGATACCAGTGGATACGCCCGCTTCTTTACTGATGAGAGAAATGCTTGCGCCGTGCAAACCTACTCTTTCAATGACCGCCATCGTGGCTTTTACTAGCTGCGGTTTTCTAATATCAGGCATTCCAACTTTTGGCATATTTCGAACCCATTTATTTTTTATTGAACGGTTAATTAACAATAATGCTACACGCAAAATGTTTAGACCTCAAATTAATATTTTTGGTTTTACAGGGTTTTCCAGATGGAGTGTGAAGGTATTTATTTAATTATCATGATGTTATATATTGTTAATAAAATTAACAAGTAGAGATTTTGATTATGGATGTAATGAGTTTTTGGGAAAAAAAATGCCAACCTATTTAAAAAGTAGGTTGGCATATTGGTTATTAGTAAAGCATGGATCTCTGGTGGATTAGAATCCTACATTCATTCCTACCCAGTAACGACGTCCGTCTTCTACATAACCATATTCATCATAAGTGACTTCTTGATCAAGTAGGTTATAAACCGCCGCATTCACTGATACATTGCTGGTTAAGTGATAGCTAACACCCATATCCCAGAAAGTATAAGATGGCGCCTCGATGCTTCTTGATGATGGACCAGTGATCGGCTCCATTTCTTCGCCGTGATATGTCACTTGAGTCCAAGCTTCTAAATCAGACGTGGCTTGCCAAGAAAGATCGGTACTAAATAAGTGTTTTGGCAGTTGAACTAAAGGTTGGCCTTTGTAAGCTCCTGATTTTTGCTCTGAATCATTTAAGGTGTAGCTTGCGTTCCAGAAGACACTTTCACCGAGCGGAGTGCCTAGAGCAAATTCGACCCCTTGTGTTTCTGCTTTATCTACGTTTGTGCGTTTAGTCGCTACACTACCACTGCTATTGATTGGTCCGCAGCTTGGGCAAGCAACGCGAGTAATTTTATCTTTGAAGTCATTATGGAACAGAGTGACCGACGAGGTTAAGCCAAAATCAGCTTGGTAGTTTAGACTGATTTCTTGGTTAATTGACGTTTCTGGTTTTAGATCCGGGTCACCATAAATATCACCGCCTCGGCTACCTTGCGCCCAATCAGCCGATGTTTCTCTTAGTGTTGGTGCGCGGTAACCAGTTGATACTCCGCCTTTTAGAACCCAGTTTGATGTAATGCTCCACACGCCGTAAGCACGTGGGCTGACATGAGTGCCATAATTTTTATCGTCGTCCAAACGTGCACCAACAGTTAAGCTGAATGAGTCGACAATCGCCCATTCATCTTCTAAAAAGAACGCATAACGATAACTATCTAATTCGGTTAAATCAGATGCGCTATTTGAAGTGTAATCTTCAAGTTTTTCATAAGTGTATTCAAAGCCAGATGTCAAAGTATGAGAATAAATGGGTGTGACAAGGCTGGTTTTAAACACCGTATTCATGCTTTCCATTTCTCGGCTTTTATTTTCCGAGTCTTCGTATTGTAGGTAAGTATTGGATTGTCCAACCGCACCCCAATTACCATTATGGGTGATCGCGTAATTAGTACGCTTATATTCATCTAAAGAATCTGCACAAGTACCTCGACATCCGGTTGTTGGTACCGATTTTCCTACTGTGCCGGCACGAGATTGCTTACTAATACCCGCTTCAAGAGAAAAGTCATGATCGTCATTTAATTGATAAATGAGTTTAGAGTTAAAGCTATTTAAATCTTTATCTTCATAACCATTGGTAATGTCATCTTCATCACGGACGGTGGTTTGGCCATTAAACTGAGCGGTCAAGTTGTCAGTCAGTGGGCCTGTTAAGTAAAAGTTAGCACTACGCTCATCACCTGAATCACGGTTTTCTTGAATCGTGGTACCAAGCTGAACATTACCATGCCATTGCTGAGCATCTTTACGGGTGATCACGTTGATAACACCGCCAATCGCATCAGAGCCATAAAGCGTCGACATAGGGCCACGGATCACTTCGATACGTTCAATCGCTTCTAAAGGTGGCAGCCAGCCTTGTTCGATACCAGGACCATCACTATTAGGACGAGTTTGACGAGAAGATTGACGCTTACCATCAACCAGAATCAAGGTATAGGCTGAGCCCATGCCACGAATACTAATGTCTTTGTTATCGCCACCACCGGTAATGGTGACACCAGGAACGGTTTTCAGTGCATCAGTCACATCGCGATAATACTTATTTTCTAATTCATCACGAGTGATCACACTGATACTCGCCGGAGCGGTCATTTCAGCTTGTTCATAACCAGAGGCAGTGACGACCATAGTTTCGGTTTTTGTAGGTTGAGCAGCGTGTGCTTGAGTGGCCAATAAAATTGATCCCGCTAAAGTGGAAAGCGGTAAACGATAACTAGACATTATTATTCCTTTAAATGATAATGATTATTAAATTCATTTGCGATTATTATCATCTTGGCAGCTATTGAATAGATCAATGTATGGAACAGACAGTTCCAAATATGGGATATGGGTTAGAGAGCGATGAAAACTGAACTACAAGGAATTCGAGCTTTTGCTGCATTAAGTCGTTATCACAGTGTGACGGCTGCGGCCAAAGCATTAAATCAACCAAAATCAACCATTAGCCGTCGCTTGGCACAATTAGAGACCGAGCTAGGGCAAGCTTTATTTATCAAACAAGGTTCTCGTTTAATGTTGACGCGTGCCGGTGAAGTGTTTGCGGAATATTGTGAGCGCTTACTTACCATGGCAGAGGAGTCACAGAACGCTTTACAATCATTAAAGCAAAGCATCAGTGGCGAAGTAACCATGATTGCTCCACCTTGTTTGATTCGTGGCTGGTTGCGCGCACAATGTCATCAATTCCTCGATGATCACTCACAAGTTAACATTCGTTTATTTACTGAAGCTCGCGATGAATATTTTCAAAATGAACCGGATATTGTGTTGTCAATTGGTGAACAAGACTTGCCTGGCACATGGCGTAAGAAAACCTTAGGTTATTGGCAATTTGGATTATACGCGTCGCCTAGTTATATCTCTCAGAAGGGAGCACCAACCCATCCCAATCAGCTCAGTCATCATCAATGGTTACCATTTGAGTGTGATAACAGTAGTACAATTTATTTATCAAATGGCCAAGAACATTGTATGGCTATGCCACCAATAAGTCGTTTAACTAGTGATAACTTATTGCTACAGATAGATTCTATTGCATCGGGATATGGCATTGGCTTGTTACCAACTTGGGTTGCTGATAATTATTCAAAAGCACATCCGGGAAATATAGAGTTGTGCATGCCAGATTGGTATAGCGCAGCTCGCCCGGTGGTGTGTTATTTTGCCGCAGGAGTCTTGCCATTAAGAGTTCAAACGTTGATTAAAGCGCTTAATGACAATACTCCGAAAGAATGGCTAGAGCCTAGAAGTGTTAAAAGTAGTGTTAACAATACAACATCTGATCATGAGAAATATAAACACATGCGATTACCGTCGACTTCAATAACATTAAATGGTGTTTCGTAGATTTCAGATAACACAGAGGCCTCGATGACTTGATTGACGTTTCCTTTTGCCACAATTTCGCCTTTTTTCAGAGCGATAATGGTATCGGAATAGCAAGAAGCAAAGTTGATATCATGGATGACAATCACTACTGCTTTATTGAGTTCATGGGCGAGCCGACGAATGGTCGCCATGATTTGCAGTGAATGTTTGATATCAAGATTATTCAGCGGTTCATCTAAAAAGATATAGTCAGTATCTTGTGCGATAACCATGGCAATAAAAGCCAATTGTCGCTGGCCACCACTGAGTTCATCGAGATATTTATCTTGAATTAAAGTAAGGTCAAGGTAGTCAATTGCCTTATCAATCGCTTGATGATCGATATCTTTTAAGTTGCCTTGGCAATAAGGGAATCGTCCAAAAGAAATTAGTTCTCGTACGGTAAAACGTAAATTAAAGCTATTGGCTTGGCGTAGTACTGATAAGCGTTTGGCGAGGGCTTTAGTATCCCATTCCACCAGTTCTTTACCATCAATCCATACTTCACCTTCATCACGTTTCAGTAGTCTTCCTGCCATCGAAAGTAGGGTACTTTTCCCTGCACCATTAGGGCCAATAATCGCAGTGACTTTCCCTTTGGCAAATTCTGCACTAGCATTTTGTACTACAGGATGTTCGCCAAAGCGTTTGGTTAGTTGTTTTAATTCAATCATCAGGGTTACATCACTTTATTGCGTAATAGCAGGAATAAGAAATAGATCCCGCCAACAAAATTAATTACCACGCTTAAGGTGGTTTCAAATCCGAATGCTTTTTCAATAATCCATTGTCCTGTCAGCAAGGTCGCTACAGACATCAAGCCACAGGCAGTAAGTAAGTACTTATGTTGGTAAGTGTTTAGCCATTCACGTGTTAGGTTGGTAATTAATAGACCGAAGAACATAATCGGCCCAATTAAAGCCGTTGAAATTGCAATTAACACGGAGGATAAAATGAGCACGGTGCGTGTAGTGCGCTTGATATCAACGCCTAGGCTGGTGGCGTTATCTTCGTCGAGTAAATACACATCAAGCGTGCGATGTAGCTTAAACAACCAGATGGATACGATGGCTAATATCGGGATGGTCCAGTAAACCAGTTCAGTATCAATATTATTGAAGCTGGCAAACATACTGGCTTGAAGATTGGAAAACTCATCAGGGTCCATCAGCATGGTTAAAAAGGAAGATCCGCTTTGGAAGAGCTGACCGAAAATCACTCCTAATAGTAGTAGTGAAATAATATTGCTGGCGGAATAGCGGAAATACAATAGAAATAATACTAATGAGAAACCCATCATCATGACTACGGAAATTGAAAAGTTGATCACATGGTTAGTCATCATCACGCTTAAGCCACCAAACAAGGTGACTACTAGCACTTGAATCAATAGATACAGTGAATCAAATCCCATAATACTAGGCGTTAATATGCGGTTGTTTGTGATGGTTTGAAAACAAAACGACGCAATGCCAATTGCAAATCCGGCAATCACCATGGCGAGTACTTTAGGTACTCGACGTGATAAGAAGTATTGATAGTTATCTGCGGTTAAACCATAGCCAATAAACAGAGTTGCCATGACTAGGCTTAACAGTAACAAAGCGATGATTTTTTGTTTATCACCTGACCATGAAGGCATACGGGTAAAGACATGCCTTTTGTTTTTAAGCATCGGTTTATTTAATAATTTAGCGCTCATGTTTCATACCTTTTAACACTAAGAAAATAAACACGCTGCCACCTAATAAACTAATCACCATAGAAATTGGGATCTCGTAAGGGAAGATAATAATGCGCCCAACCACATCACAAGCCAGTACCAAAATCGCGCCCAATATTGCGGTGCGAGGAATGTTCTTACGTAGATTATCGCCATAAAAACGGTTCACTAAGTTAGGCACAATTAAACCAAGAAAGGGAAGCTGACCGACGATCATCACCACAGAGGCAGACATGATCGAAACCAGAGCGACACCAATAGTCATTACTTGCTGATAATTTAATCCTAGGTTAATCGCAAAATCTTTACCCATGCCAACTGCCGAGATTCGAGTTGCGTAAAGGTAACTAAAAATAGCGACTGGAATAGCGATATAGAGTAGCTCGAAGTTACCTGCCAAAATGTTGGCAAAATTAGCTACCGCCCAACCAGATAGGTTTTGTAGTGCATCGTACTTATAGGCAATGAACGTGGCCATTGAAGAAACAATGTTGCCGAAAATGATACCGATAAGCGGCACAAAAACGGCATTTTTAAATTGAATACGTTGAATCAATTGAACAAAAAAGAGGGTGCCAATCATTGAAGTGGCAAAAATCAGCCAGAGTTGATCGCCATTACCAAAAATCACTAAGCTTAAAACGAAACCCAGCATGGCACATTCTATAGTGCCGGATGTGGAAGGCGCTGCAAATCGGTTTTGGCTGATTTGCTGCATAATAAGGCCAGCAATGCTTAAACCGCTCCCAGCTAATAAAATGGCTAGTAAGCGTGGTACACGACTGGTGAGAAATAATTGCCAAGCATTCGCATTACCTGAAATAAGGTGGGTTAACGAAACGTTACCCACCCCAACAAATAATGAAGATAGACTTAGGCAGACTAAAATTAACAGCAATTTAGCCACAACAACCTCAGGTTTTTATTATTTGGTTAATGACTCAATATCGGTAACCATAGTCTCTGTTGCCGTAATGCCAGAGCTTGCCACATACCAAGCGGGGATATCTAGGTAGATCATACGGTTGTTTTTATAGGCATTTGTTGACTTAACTAACTCATTATCAAAGTCTTGGCGAGTCGTGCTTTTACCTTTGTTGACTAATTTATCGCGATCTAAAATCAATAATGTAGATGGGTTTTCTTGACTAACCAGTTCGTAAGACACTAATTGACCATGACCACCTGTTTTTTCAGATTTTTTATCTTTGACTGCGATGGTTGGTTTGAAACCGAAATCTTTATATAGAACGGAAAAACGCGAACCTTCACCAAATGATGTCACATTACCACCAGAACTCATCAGCATTAATGCATCTATGTCATGGCTTTGGTTATAAGATTTAATCGCTGCAAAGCGTTGGTTTAAACCATCAATTTTCTGATTAACCAATTCTTGTTTATCAAAAATTAAGCCTAAATCATTCCAGAGAGATTGGGTGTTCTGCCAGTAATCAGAGCCATTTTCCACCGCAAAGACAAAAGTAGGAGCGATTTTCGACAATTCTTTGAAATGTTTAGAGCTGCGTGGTCCAACAATAATAAGATCAGGCTTCTGGGTGTAAATGGTTTCAAAATCAGGTTCAAAAATGGTGCCAGAAGAAGCGATGTTATCAGCGTTATATTGATCAAGATAATCAGGTAGGGGGGTCCCTTTTGACACTGCAACAGGCTTTATTTTAAGTGCATCAACGGCATCAAGTACGCCTGTACCAATGACCACCACACGCTGTGGTGATGATTCCAGTGTGGTTGAACCCATAATATGATCAACCGTGATAGATTTAGCATTCACTGAAACTGAGCATAACGTTGCAATTGAGATGAAAGCGGAGGCTATCAAACTAGATTTATTGAAACATTTCATTTCTTATCCTTTACGTAATCGATAACTATTATCATTTCGATTACTATATAGGGCAAACGTAAGAAATCAAGAGCGAATAGTGTAAATTTAGTTAAATTGATTTTTTATTTTGTGCGGTGATAGCGAAAGTTAAATTCTTATCATTTCAGAGAGTAAGTTTTAGTCTACATCTTTGATAATTTTATCAAGAAGTTGAATTAATAACTGAGCTTCTCCATCATGTAAACTTGGAAATTGGCATCGAATATGTTCAGGTATTTTTGCTGCTTTTGATTGTAAATTCTCTCCCGAGTCACTCAATTTAACGACACGTTTACGCTTGTCGTGCTGATCTTTCACTATGCTCAATAACTGTTTATCTTCCATTTTTTTGAGAATTTGCGTCATAGCGCTACCATCAATTGCGGTTTTCTCAAGTAAAGTGGTAATGCTGATGCCATCTTTTTCCCACAGTGCCATCATCACAACATATTGAGGGTAGGTTAAATTGAGCTCGGCTAATGAATCTCGGTAGGTACGAGTAAGTCCATTAGAGGCCATATATAAACGGTGGCAGATTTGGTTGTCGAGTTTGAGTTGGGGATGTTTCATGTCTATTCTCATTTTGTGCTTATCGCCATTTTAGTTTGCACACAAAATATTTGCAATTAACGTTTTTACGATCTAGTATTTTGTATGCAAAGTATTTTCGTCAACCCAAAAGGAATAAAACATGAAAGAACTACAAAGTGTTGCCTACACCGCTAAAGCGATTGCAACAGGTGGACGTGAAGGTTCAGCAAAATCAGATGATGGTCGCTTGGATGTGGCTCTTTCTACACCAAAAGGCTTAGGTGGTGATGACGGTCAAGGCACAAACCCTGAGCAACTTTTTGCCGCAGGTTACGCAGCATGCTTTATTGGCGCACTGAAATTGGTAGCAGGTCAGGCTAAAGTAGCACTACCACAAGACACGCACATTAACTCTGAAGTATCAATTGGCCCAATTGAAGGCGGATTTGGTATTGCTGTGAAATTAGAAGTGAATGTTGGCGACCTTGATAAAGCGATCGCTCAAGATCTAGTAAACAAAGCACATGAAGTTTGCCCGTACTCAAACGCGACTCGCGGTAATATCGCGATTGAACTATCCGTTGCTTAAGTCATTTAGGCTCACGTTTAGATAAAGCGTTCAAATAAAACAAAGGCCTCACGTTATTGATATAGCGTGAGGTCTTTTTGTTTTTGGTATCTCAATGTTAAATCAGTCGAATTGACTAGTCTGCAAAGGTGATATCTCTTAAAAAGAGTGCAATGCTTGGGAAGAAAATGAGTAAAGCGGCTGATAATAATAAGATAAAAATAAATGGCCCAGTGCCACGAATTACTTCCCAATAAGGGCGCTTAAAGATGGCAATCGCGGTAAATATGTCACAGCCAAACGGTGGGGTCGCAGAACCAATCGCAACTTGCAAGGTAATGATGATGCCGACATGAACCGGATCGAGTCCCGTTGCCGCAACCGCGGGCGCAAATATGGGGGTTAGTACCAAGATCACGACGATAGGGTCAACAAACATACAAGCCACGAAAAAGGCGATTGAAATAGCTGCTAATACGCCAAGTGGCCCCATTTGATCAATGCCAATCGCATCTAAAATGGTTTGTGGTACTTGAGCAAAAGAAATGATCCATGAGAAGCCATTTCCTACTCCAACGAGTATAAATACCACTGCGGTAATTAGCCCGGTAGATTTGGCTATCACATAAATATCTTGTGTATTAAGCGAGCGGAAAATAACAAACTCTAAGATGATGGCATATAGAACACACACCGCTGCAGCTTCTGTTGGGCTAAATACACCACCGTAAATACCACCGACGATAATCACAGGGAACATTAATGGCCAAATTGCTCGCTTGGAGGCGGTTGCTCTCTCGCTCCAACTTGCTTTTTCTTCGGTTGGCACTTTTTTGACGGTCGCGTAGATGTAACTGTAAATAGAGAAGAACAACAAGATCATTAAGCCAGGGCCAATGCCGGCAATAAATAGTTCTGCAATTGAAGTCTCCGAGATCACGCCATAAATAATCATGCCGATACTTGGTGGAATTAAAAATGCGATATCACTAGCATTAATAATAAGGGCTAATGAAAAAGAATCACTGTAACCTGCTTTAAGTAATTTGGGGCGTAACGCTGAACCGACGGCGACTACGGTTGCTTGGGTAGATCCAGAAACCGCACCGAATAAAGTACATGAAGCCGCAGTACTAATCGCTAGCCCACCTTTGATGTGGCCAATAAAGGTCATCACCATATTGATTAATCGATGTGCTGATTGTCCGCGTGTCATAATATCGGCGGCAAGAATGAACATAGGAACCGCGATCAGGGAAGCAGGGCGAATACCTCCAAGTACTTGTTGAATAAAGGTATCCATTTGGCTCATTCCACCAAACATCATATAAAAGCCCGTTAGAGCGGCCGCGGTGAGAGGGATCATCATTGGAAAGCCAATTAATAGCAGTACCAACATGATGAGCATTAAAGTCAGTGCCATAAAATAGTGCCTTTAGAGGTCTTGTTCATGATCGGTGTAGCCATCAACGACACCACTTGATAAGTAAACTTTTTGACTAGTGAGGTTTTTAAATACAGTGAGTAAGTATTGAATACCGGTAATAGCAAAACCCATTGGTACCCAAATATAAATCCACCAAATTTCGAACCCTAGTGCCGGTAAGATTCGACCTCGCTCATAAACGCTTACCACGTATTGAAAAGCAAAGTAAGCTAAGGCGAACATAATGACGGCAGTGATAAGTGAAATGAGGATCATCAAAAATTTTCGGCCACTATCAGGCAACATATCGAAAAACGCTGACATGCGAATATGACGCCCAAGACGAGCAGCAAAGCCGATTCCGGCAAACGTAATAAGAATGATCAATATTCGATTAATTTCTCCAGCAAAGAACAAGCCTTCACCAAAGGCAAATCTCGCTGCGACATTGATGCAAGTATTTAAAGCCATGAGCAATACGCCTGTCGCGAGCATCACCGCTTCTATTTTGCTTAGAAAGTTATCGAGGGTGCCCAAAAAACCGGGCAGTTCGGAGTGGTAATCTAACCTATCTGAATTAGGCATAGTGCTTCCTTCAATAAAGAGCACCGAATACTCTCATGCGATAAAGTGACTCGGTGCTCAGTCCTACTGTAATTAACCTTAGTTAAAGCTAATTATTATTGTGAAGCTTTTAAATCAGCCTTGAATTGATCAAGTAAGGCTTGGCCACCTTCGCCTGTCATTTCAATAAACGTTTCTTCAACTTGAGGAGCTCTTGCTTTAAATTTAGCAAGTTGCTCATCCGTCAAACGAGTGACGGTGACTTTATCGCTCTTAGACTGGATTTGTTTAAGTGATTTTTCCGCTAAACCCGTAATGTGCTTAATGGTTCCGTCATAAGCGAAATCTGAAGCTTTTTGGATCAATGTTTTATCTTCATCTGATAAGCCATCATAGAACTTCTTATTCGCCATTGAAGCGGTAGTAAACCAGCCGTGATGAGTGAAAATTAGATTTGGTGACACTTCATATAAACCGCCTGATTCAATCCAGAAGATTGGGTTTTCTTGGCCTTGAATCATATTCGTTTGTAGTGCGCCGTAAACTTCACCCCAAGGGAGTGGGGTCGGTGTTGCCCCAAAGGCTTCATAAGTTGATGACAATAGAGGGTTTGTCATGACACGTATTTTTTTACCTTTTAGCTCATCAGGAGAAGTGATTGGTTCATCGGTAGTTAAAACCATTTCACCTTCTGGATACATTTTTAGTAGCTCTAAGCCTTGCTCTGCATACAGTTTAGGGAAGTCTTCATTGATGGCTTTACTGCTACCAAAGAATTTAATAACCGCTTGAATATCCGTAGGCATTAGATAAGGAATAAAGAAAATTTGCGCCTCTGGAATTAATGAACCCGTGAAGCCAGGTGATTGGTTAACAAACTGCAAAATACCACTTTGAGTTTGCTCCATAATGTCATCCGATTCACCAAGCTCACCAAAACGATAAACTTTTAGAGTGTGATCAGAATTATCCTCGATGTACTTTTTGAATTGTTGAGCATAAATATCTTGAACATCATTTTCATATTCTTCATGGGCATAACGCCATGTGTCGGCACTAGCAAAACTTGAAAATCCAATACTTGCGGTAATGCAAGATACGGTAGCAAGCTTTTTTAAGCTATTTCGAGTAAACATTTGCTCTCCTTTCCTTGGTGATGTCGTTCATAACGATGTTTATACCCTTCGTATTTGGAGCTGCAGCTTTGTTGATAGCGCTCATTTGCACCAACCGAATAAGACGAGCTATGCTCATGGGGTCTCATTCACTTGTCGCCTCACTGTAACTCCAATTAATTTGGGTATATCTAAGGTTTTACTTAATCATCTTTTCATAAACATTTTGGACTAAACACATGGGAAGAATGCGGACTTTTTGTTGGTGTGATCATTGTCACGATTTTGGTGTGGTTTTATTCCAATATGTTGAGTGATCTAACAAATTTAAACATTCAATTTGCTTAGGTTTTTACTGTTTTTGGCTGAAAAATGTTAAGTACACTACACATTTATTTTGTGAATAATTAAAATAAATTAGCCAATATCAGCTATTTAGTCACTAAATTTAATAATAATTCAAAAGTTTCTCTTAACTAAAACTTAGAACACTATAGATAAAATTCAAGTATATAAGGCTATTGGCTAGCATCAGAAAGAAGGAGGAGAGGATTATAAAATATTGTTACGCACTAAACCGCGTTTAACGTTTTTACATAGTTTGCCAAAACGGCGGATTTCATCAAATTGTGGAGTGACACCACGCCTTAGGGCACTTTCCCAATATGACAGTTCTGAATCAACCAGTTCCATTAACTTTTTAGGGCAGCCAATACAATTCCCTTCCGTACCGCAAACAAAGGTATCTTCTTCATATAAAGGAAAAGTCTCCTTTACTTCATTAATGATGATTTGCATGGCTTCTGTACGTGTCGGTTTTCTGTTCATGCTATATCCTCTTGGTTACTAGGGTTATAATAAAATTTTAAACTTTAAAAATAAATTGAACTTTGGAGGTAGATTGAGCGTTGCAGAATGTGAAATATACCTAGCGTACTTAAATCATTATGCTTTCTGCTTCAGTTAAGGTAATCTCATTATGGAAGTCTATACGGCTATTTTTATTTAAAAGGGATATTTATGACAATGAAGAAAAGCATTACCAAGCTTGCACTACTTTTTCCTTTGGCATTAGGGTTAACCGCTTGCGGACAAGAAGACAAAACGGAAGTCATCAAAGTGGGCGCGACGGTTGGGCCTCACGCTCAAGTGGTTGAAGCGGTTGCAGAGGAAGCGGCTAAACATGGGTTGAAAGTGGAGGTGGTGACCTTTTCTGATTACATCACACCGGATGCCGCGCTAGTCGATGGCAGTATTGATTTAAACAGTTATCAGCACCAACCTTTTTTGAATAATTTTAATGATAACAATAAGAAAGCGCACTTAGTTTCTATTGGCCGATCTATTTTGATGCGCATGGGCGTGTATTCCGATAAGTATCAAAATTTGGCTGATTTACCGCAAAACGCCACCATTACTATTCCAAATGATCCAACCAATAGTGGCCGTGCTTTATTGTTACTAGCAGAAGCTAAGCTTATTACGTTAAAACCGGGCGTAGGCTCGAAAGCGACAGTGTTTGATATTGTTGAGAACCCAAAGCAGTTTGATTTTATCGAAATGGACGCCGCACAATTACCAAGAACGTTAACCGATGCTGATGCGTCTGTGATCACAATGAATTACGTAATGTCTGCTGGTTTAGATCCAAAAACACAAGGTATCTACTTTGAAGCAAAAGATGCGGAATTAGCCGTTATGATCATTGCCTCACGAGAAGCGGATAAAGATAACGAAACGTATAAAAAGTTCGTTGAGATTTATCAGTCACAACCGATTCGTGACTTTATCCAAACCACCTTTAAAGGCACGATTGAGCCAGCGTTTTAATTGACCATTTAAAATAAAACAAAAACGAGCACTTTAGATGGTAGTGTTCGTTTTTGTTTATAGTGTCCATACGCTACAAGTTTCAACATTTACGATAGAATAAAACCATGATTAGCCCTGAATGGACGGCATTGAATTTACTATGAACATAGAACACCTAAAATTACTTGTTCGTTTAGCCTCAAGCCAGAGTATTAGCATGGCAGGTCATGAGTTAGGCTTATCTCCGGCGGTCGCCAGCTCACATATTAATAAGCTAGAAGAAGGCTTAGGGGTTCGATTGGTACACAGAACCACGCGCAAAGTTTCGTTGACTGAAGAAGGGCTCGCTTTTTTGCCGTATGCGGAGGAAGTATTGGCCTCTGTTGAAGCTGCCAGAGGTGCGGTAGGCGCTGGGAATAATAATCCAACTGGGACTTTACGAGTGACTGCACCAGCCTCATTTGGGCGTATGCATTTGATCCCTGGATTAAACGCGTTTATGGCTAAATACCCTGATATCACCGTCGATTTTCGTTTTTCTGATTCGATTATCGATATGGTGGAAGGTGGATTTGACGTGGCGATCCGCGTGGCTGAACTCAAAGACTCAACGTTAATTGCTCGTAAGCTTGCTCCTGATCGTCGTATCGTGGTGGCCTCTCCAGATTATCTAAAACAGAATGGTGAACCCAATACGCCACAAGAGCTGGTGGATCATGATTGTATCAACTTAATGGGAATGGATAACTGGGCTTTCAAAACTGAAAATGGCCTAGTGAATGTGCATACTTCAGGACGTTTTCGAACGGATAATGGGGATGCGATGCGTGATGCCTCTATTCATGGTGTTGGTATTTCGATCAACTCATTATGGAGTGTTCATCAGCATCTTGAAAATGGGGAGTTGGTGGAAATATTACAAGATTATCCACTGGATATGAATGCCAGTATTTGGGCCGTCTATCCAAGTTCTCGTTTAACCCCGTTAAAAGTTCGAGCATTTATTGATTACTTTATTGAGTACTTTAGTCAGCAAACCTATTGGGAATAAAGACTATCTAAAGTTTTTATAACATCGTTTACCTTCGCTGAATCTAAAGCATCCGAGTGAGGCATAGCAAAAGCTTCAATATCGTTATCAAAATAGGCACCATGTGCTTGAGCAAATTCGTCTGATAGCGCCGCTTTTACTAAAATATCGGCGCCAAGTTGAATATCGCCACCGGCAACACCATAAGCCTCTTTCACCATTTTACTTCCCAGAAAAGACTTGGGATTCACCGATACGATCATAGGACCTGTCTCTTTATAGGCTAAACCCAAGTGCCGAGACCACATCGTAAGTGCTAACTTGCTTTGGGCATAAGCGGCATTGTCGTTGAGATCGGTTTTCCCGATAAGTGCATTTAAATCGACACTCGTTTGTGCTGCTGATGAAAGATTTACTACGCGACCAGTTTTATCGAATAGCGGTAATAACTCTTTGGTTAAGATGTAAGGAGCGAGGGTATTGACCACAAATCGAATATCTAAATTATCTTGCGTCTTAGGAGTGGAAGTGGTGAAAACCCCGGCATTATTGATGATGATATCTAATTTTCCAAAGCGCTCAGCCACTTCGATCACCATGGCTTTAACCATAGCGATGTCTGATAAATCAGCTGTGATCGTTTCAACTTTATTTTGAGCGGTTTGCTTCAGTGTTTGTTGCAGTAAATTTAATTTTTCTGAATTTCGACCATGTAAAATCACATGATGGCTTTGTTGCACTAATGATTTTGCTGTTTCTAAGCCAATGCCATCTGTTGCGCCAGTGATTAAGATAATTTTTTTCATAGGTCAGATTCTCTATGGGGGGTATATGGATATTGTAAGTTGTAAACATCATACCCCAATCATTTTCAATAAAATCTATAAAGTAATTCAACAAATCACTCTATTATCAATTTTAAACTTTCACGTATGATTGCTTTCAACGTTAGCGCATTGGTTGATTTTTCCCTTAGCGCTGTAATCTACATTGTATTGAAATAAGGTATCAAGATGTCTCATCCAATCATCACAGATCTAAACAACCGTTACACTGCAAAAAAATATGATGAAGAAAAGCGTATCTCTCAAGAAGATATGGCTATCATTAAAGAAGCGATTCGTTTATCGGCATCATCGATTAATTCTCAGCCTTGGAAATTCCTTGTTTTGGAAACGGATGAAGCAAAACTTCGTTTTCACGATACGTTTGCCAATATGCACCAGTTTAACCAACCACATGCGAAAGCGGCCTCACATACGATTCTTTTGGCGTACGATCCAAAATTTACCAAAGAAAAGTTTGCCAAACGGGTTGATGCTGAAGTGACATCAGGCCATTTACCAGCAGAGATGTACGATCAATTTATGGGTGCTTATGCCTTCGTTGATGCCAATACCGATGAATCAGGTTTTAATGGTCACTGGTCTAAAGCTCAAATGTATCTTGCACTAGGTAACCTATTGCATACTTTGGCTCGCTTAGGTATTGATTCCACTCCAATGGAAGGCGTTGATTCAACCTTAATCGGAGAGTCATTCAAGTCGGAGTTAGATGGTCATATTTGTGAAGTCGCCATCGCGATTGGTTACCACAAAGATGGCGAAGATTATAATCACGGCTTACCGAAAGCTCGATTGGCTCTCGATGATGTGATTACGACGTTGTAAAGATTAAGATAAGGTAGCCATTACATATAACGAGTATTTCAGATGAAGTACTCGTTTTTTATCTTCATAACTCCTGCTCAATTTCCCACATCGTTTTACATCTCCCCCTTTTTTTTGTTAAGGTGCGCGCGCATCAAATTTGTGAGAGGGATAAATGAAATTACTGTATAAGTTGGATGAATGGGTATCCCTTCCCGAAAACGAACAGCAATCCCGTCTTCCTTTCTCTGGAAGTAGTCAACTTGATGATGTGTTTGTCCGCTATCAGCTGGTGGATTTAAACAAGCCACTATTGTTTACTTTCTCTCCTTCTGGCACGGATGTGAAAGAGCGAGATCTGCATGACAACTTCTTTCCCTGGGGCTATGAACTTGCCCAACAACATCAAGTGAATGTGATTGCTTTTCAGCACCTTGAGATCAGTAATTGGTTCCGCAGCCCGAATTTGATTTATTTCCTTGAGCAACTTTCGATGTTGCTAACGCCTTTCAAGCTTCGATTAGGTTATGGCTTAAGCCGTGGCGGCTTTGCGATAGGGGCTTTCGCTAACTTGCTTAAACTGGATCATGTGTTGTTGTTCTACCCAGTCAGTACCAAAAATCAATCACTGGTGCCATGGGATGATCGTCCTAGTACCCAGCTCGCTCAACAGTTTGATTGGCAAGGTGATTATCATGATCGTGACCTAGGTAATGCTCAGGGTTATATTATTTATGACCCAACCAATGACATCGATAAGCTTCATGCTGAACGTTACCCAGAACTGATCCATTTTACTGTGGTGGGAATGGGGCATGGCGTTCACCCGAATAATTTAGACAGGCGAGATTTTTATAATCAGATGGTCGAGCAATTTATCCATCATCAAATAATAGATATTTCTCAATTTAATGAACAAGTCAAAATCCAGTTTTTAAAAGAGGACTGAACGCCCTTATATGGGAAATACGACACAAATAATTTTAAAACAATTGCTTACGGCAGTTTAGATGGAGGATAAATGAAGCTACTGTATTGGTTAGATGAATGGTCTGCGCTTGATAAACAAGAGCAACAAGCGAGGCTACCAATAACAGGAGAAGACTTACTAGACGATGTTTTTGTTAAATATGAGTTTGTCGATTTAAACAAACCATTGTTGTTTACCTTTTCGCCTGCCGGCACCAATCTACAGCAACAAGATTTACACTCAGACTTTGCACCTTGGGGTTACAGTCTTGCTCAAAAGCAAAATGTGAATATCCTCTCTTTCCAGCATCTAGGCAAAAGTAATTGGTTTCGTAGCCGTAATTTAATTTTCTTCCTAGAGCAACTATCTACCTTATTAGCACCGTTTGAGTCTCGCTTAGGTTACGGGCTAAGCCGCGGTGGTTTTGCCATCGGGGCATTCGCAAAATTGCTGCAATTGGATCAAGTATTGTTGTTTCATCCTGTCAGTACCAAAAATAAAGATCTTGTACCTTGGGATGACAGAAGCAGTACTGAGCTCGCCCAACAATTTGATTGGCAAGGGGATTACCACGATTTAGATCTTGGTGATGCTCAGGGTTATATTATTTATGATCCAACCAATGAAATCGACCGTCTACATGCCAAACGCTATCCACAACTGACCCATTTAAGAGTGTTCGGCATGGGCCACGGTACCCACGCCACCTATCTCAATAAGTTTGGTTTTTATAAACAAGTTGCGGTGGATTTTATTTGTCACCAACAGATCGATATTGCTCAGTTTCGCCATCAAACCAAAACGTTGCGCTTAAAAGAGGAATACTACGATAGCCTCAATAAAGCGAATGTAAACTCTGCCCATCGTTTAGGTTTATTGAGCACCGCACATAACGTGTTAATTGATGAGAAAAGAGCCCACGTCAAAGAACATAAGAAGACCATTGATATTCAACCACTGGTAGAGATTGCGACCAAGCACCAGCAAGATAACCCGCAAGATGCGTTAAAGCTTTTAGAAGTCGCTAAGAAGATCGCACCAGATGATTTGTTGGTTGAGCATAAATTGCAGCAGTTGTCTTAAATTGGCTATATGGAGCGTCCCTTCTCTAGAGCAATTTACAATACAAACCCCAACAAAAAAGCGAGCACTTCTCAGTACTCGCTTGTATCATTTTAGCTTTTTATAAACCCTTACTGATAACTCTCAATGCTCGGGCATGAGCAAATCAAGTTACGGTCACCGTAGACGTTATCGACACGGTTGACGGTTGGCCAGTATTTGGCATCTTTGGCTTGAGCCGATGGGAAGCAAGCTTCTTCGCGAGTGTATGGGCGATCCCAAGTATCGCTCATTAAGTCCGCTTGAGTGTGTGGCGCATTGACTAACGGGTTGTTGTCGAGCGGCCATTCACCTTGTTGTACTTTGTCCATTTCTTGACGGATGGCGATCATGGCGTCACAGAAGCGATCTAGCTCGGCTTTGTCTTCCGATTCCGTTGGCTCAACCATTAAGGTTCCCGCTACAGGGAATGACATGGTAGGTGCGTGGAAGCCGTAGTCCATTAAGCGTTTAGCAATGTCTTCTTCGCTGATGCCGGTTGCGTCTTTAAGCGGACGAATATCAATAATACATTCATGCGCGACACGGCCATTGTGACCACGGTAAAGCACGGGGTAGTGTGGGCGTAGACGCTCCATGATGTAGTTAGCATTTAAAATGGCGATCTTAGTGGCTTCGGTTAAGCCTGTGCCGCCCATCATGGTGATGTAAGCCCATGAAATCGGTAGAATAGAAGCACTACCTAGATCTGCTGCTGAAACCGCGTAGTCTTTGCCTTCAACGCCATTTTCAATGTGACCTGGTAAGAATGGAGCAAGGTGAGATTTAACACCAATAGGTCCCATACCTGGACCACCCCCACCGTGTGGAATGCAGAAGGTTTTGTGTAGGTTCAAGTGTGAAACGTCACCACCAATCACGCCCGGGTTCGTTAAGCCAACCTGTGCGTTCATGTTGGCACCATCCAGGTAAACCTGACCGCCAGCGGCATGTACCATGTCACAGACTTTTTGCACTTGTTCTTCGTACACACCGTGAGTCGATGGGTAGGTGATCATAATGCTTGAAAGCTCGTTGCGGTGTTTATCGATTTTCGCAGCAAGATCTTGCATATCGATGTTGCCGTACTCATCACACATTACCACCACCACTTTCATGGATACCATAGAAGCAGTAGCAGGGTTGGTGCCGTGTGCAGAACTTGGAATTAGACAAACATTACGATGACCTTCACCGCGGCTTTGGTGGTAGCGTTGAATCGCGATTAAGCCTGTATATTCACCAGAAGCACCGGAATTAGGCTGGAGAGAAAACTCATCGTAGCCGGTGATTTCACACAGTTGTTTTTTCAGAGAATCAGCAAGGGCTGTGTAGCCAGTGGCTTGCTCTAATGGCGCGAATGGGTGGATTGCACCAAACTCTGGCCAAGTGATCGGGAGCATCTCAGCGGCTGCGTTGAGTTTCATAGTACAGCTACCCAATGGGATCATGCCGTGTGTTAAGGAGAAATCTTTGTTTTCCAGTTTCTTCAAGTAACGCATCATTTGGGTTTCGCTACGATGGGTGTTGAATACTGGGTGAGTTAAGAACTCAGAGGTACGCTGACAATCGGCTGGAATGGCTGAAAATTCATCGGCGGCAATTTTGCTGGAGAAATCTTCCACTTTGCCTTCTACCGAGAACACAGCAAATAGCGCTTCGATATCTTCTACTTTAGTTGTTTCATCCAGGCTGATACCAATTTGAGATGGTAGCTTACGTAGGTTAATACCCGCATGTTGCGCCGCTTGGTATAAACGCTCGGTTTGTTCTTGGCTGTCGATCGTGATGGTGTCGAAGAAAGTATGGTGTACTAACTTATGACCAGCTGATTGTAAGCCAGCTGCAAGGATCGCGGTAAAGTGGTGAGTGCGGCGCGCGATGGTACGTAAACCTTCAGCGCCATGATAGACCGCATAGAAAGAAGCCATGTTGGCAAGTAGAGCTTGAGCAGTACAAATGTTTGAGGTCGCTTTTTCACGGCGAATATGTTGTTCACGAGTTTGCATTGCCATGCGTAGTGCTTGTTTGCCTTTACTATCGATAGACACACCGATCACACGGCCTGGCATGGTACGTTTGTGTTTTTCACGGGTTGCCATAAAGGCTGCGTGTGGTCCGCCGTAGCCAACGGGTACGCCGAAGCGTTGTGCGCTACCAATCACGACATCAGCACCCATTTCGCCCGCTGGTTTTAATAGAGTAGAGGCCAGTAGATCAGTGGCAACCGTCACCAGTGTTTTATTGGCTTGAGCCGCTGTGATTACATCGGTTAAATCGCGAACTTCACCTGTAGTGTTTGGGTATTGAAGTAGCGCACCAAAAACATCTTGTTGAGGTAGGCTATCGACATTGCCAATCATCACTTCAAAGCCAATGAATTCAGCGCGGGTTTTTACGACTTCGATGGTTTGAGGATGCACATCATCAGCCACAAAGAACACGTTACTTTTGCTTTTGCCAGCACGTTTACATAAAGTCAACGCTTCACCGGCAGCGGTGGCTTCATCAAGAAGAGAAGCATTGGCGATATCCATGCCGGTTAGGTCGATCACCATTTGTTGGTAGTTAAGTAGAGACTCTAAACGACCTTGAGAGATTTCTGGTTGATAAGGTGTATAAGCGGTGTACCAACCTGGGTTTTCAAGCACATTACGCAGGATAACGTTTGGCGTGAAAGTGTTGTAGTAACCTTGACCAATAAAAGTACGTTGCACCTTGTTAAGTTGTGCAATGCCTTTTATTTTTGTCAGCATATCTGCTTCGCTCATTGGTGCGTCTAAGTTCATAGGCGCTTGCAAGCGAATGTTAGCCGGAACGGTTTGTTCGATTAATTGATCAAGTGAATCTGCCTTGCTATCACTGAGTGAGTTAATGATATCGAGCATGGCTTGTTGATCGTTAGAGTTCGGCCCATTGTGGCGACCAATAAACTCTTGGCTGTTACATAAATCATTGATTAGATTAGTCATGGTGTTACCTGAATGAAAGTAAAAGCCAGCGAATAAAGGCTGACTTTTTGAATGTAGATTCGATTTTCGAGCGCTGCGCTTCTCGTTACTCGTGTCTCGAAGCGTTTAACCACAGCCTTCTTTTCCAAGCCCCGAGCAGCGCAGCGTCCTAGTTACGAGAAACGTAATTACTCTTCTTCAATGCTCGCCAGATAATCTTCCGCACCTTGCAAGTTATCTAATTCAGAGGCGTCATCTAACTTCACTTTAACAATCCAGCCGCCTTCATAAGATTCGCTGTTGATAAGTTCAGGGCTGTCTTCTAGCTCTTCGTTGATTTCAACAATTTCACCTGTCACAGGAGCATAAATATCCGACGCCGCTTTTACCGACTCCACTAAAGAAAAGCTATCACCGGCATCGATGGTGTCACCGACTTCCGGTAGATCAACAAAAACCACATCGCCTAGCATTTCTTGAGCGTGTTCAGAAATACCGATGGTTACTGTACCATCACCATTATCACGAACCCATTCGTGGCTTTCGGTAAATTTTAGAGTCATGTCCATTTTATTTGCTCCTAAAAATAGAAAGTTTTTCTAATCAATGATTTATCGCGCAATCGTTTGCTTTTGGGTCGGCAAAACGATCGTGTTAATTAGTGTAGTCATTGAATGTGTATTTAAAAAGAACGGAAGTTGGCGAGAAATATTTCCTTTCAAGCCTTACCATTCTTGCATGCGATTACCCATAACATACTTTTCACAAGTCGATTATTCAACCAAAAGTTTCCTATAAGAAACAAGATTTCCATTTTTGTTACCTAACGCACCTTTTAGGAAATAGTTTCCCTTTAATCTGATATTTTGAATCGGTAGACTGTTTAGGCAATCGTTTGCTTTAATCCTAAGTGATTTGGGTATATCTAGTGAAATCCTAGATTTTAAAGCAATGAAAAAGGGATAGCACGATAGGGGACATCGGTGAGTGTAAAAAGTGAATTAGTAAATAAACAGATGACGTTTCAGTCAGACGATCCTGATCAAACCTTAACGCCATTGAATTTAGGGCAGCGTTTGAAAGATATCCGTTTACAGATGGGGCTAACGCTAGAAGAAGCGAGTAAGCGCACAGGCTTGGCGCGTTCGACATTATCTAAAATCGAAAACGAGCAAATTTCTCCGACTTTTCAGGCTTTGCAAAAATTGGCGACTGGATTGGATATGCCGATCCCACAAATTTTTGAGCCACCAAAACAAGCCAGTGCTATTGGTCGACGTGACGTGACTTTAGCAGGTGAAGGTAAACCTCATCCAACGACAACTTATGAGCACGAATTATTGGCGACTCAACTTTCCAATAAGAAAATGGTGCCGTTTAAAAGCCGAATTCGCTCACGCAACTTCGATGATTATCAAGAATGGATTCGCCACGATGGTGAAGAGTTCTTGCTCGTGCTGGAAGGGGAGGTGCGCTTTTATAGTGAATTTTATGAACCTGTTGAATTAAAACAAGGCGATAGCGTGTACTACGATGCCAGTATGGGGCATACCTTGATTTCTGTCAGTGATGACGATGCATTAATACTGTGGGTTACCGCTAAATAAGCATAATGTTGTTTATTTGTTACAAAAATGAGTGTTTTTTCACAATTTTATGATTCTTACTAGGTACGATCGTTTTTCATGCTTATTATGAAATCATTCAGAGTATGCTCTATGGAGTGGTTTTTGCATGGCTCTGGTTCGATTTGTGTTCTTATATACCCAAGTCATGTGGATATAAGCGGGCATAAGTGAATAATCATAAGAGAAAGGACTTCATATGGAAGCGTTAACCAATTTTATTTCTGCTATTAATGGGGTTGTCTGGGGCGTCCCAATGCTGGTTATTATTTTAGGTGTCGGGTTATTTTTAATGCTCGGTCTAAGATTTATGCCAATCTTAAAACTACCGCAAGGTTTTAAGTTGTTATGGAATGGACGCACCAGTTCATCGGAAGGGGACATTACGCCATTTAACGCCTTAATGACTTCGCTTTCTGCCACTATTGGTACCGGTAATATTGCTGGTGTGGCAACCGCCATTGCACTCGGTGGTCCAGGTGCATTGTTTTGGATGTGGTGTACTGCGTTAGTCGGTATGGCAACTAAATATTCAGAAGCGGTATGTGCGGTGACGTACCGTGAAAAAGATGAATATGGGAATTATGTCGGTGGCCCGATGTATTACATCAAAAACGGTTTATCGAAAAAATGGACATGGCTAGGAACGCTATTCGCCATTTTTGGTGCAATTGCCGGTTTTGGTATTGGGAATGGTGTACAAGCTAACTCGGTTGCAGATGCATTAGATAGTAATTTTGGTGTCTCTCCTGTGATCACTGGCGTTGTGTTAATGTTGTTGGTTGGTCTGGTTCTTATCGGTGGTATCAAACGTATTTCTGAAGTGGCGGGTAAGCTGGTTCCTCTAATGGCGTTGTTTTATATCGTTGCCGGTCTAGGGGTAATGATTGCCCATATTTCAGATATTCCAGCCGCATTTGCTTTGATCATCGAAAGTGCCTTTAGCCCAGTAGCGGCACAAGGTGGCTTTGCTGGTGCAGCGGTTTGGGCTGCTATTCGTTTTGGTGTGGCTCGTGGTGTGTTCTCCAATGAAGCCGGTTTAGGTTCTGCGCCGATTGCTCACGCAGCCGCAAAAACCAAGAACCCAGTGAAACAAGGTTTGGTTGCGATGCTCGGTACTTTCATTGATACCATCATCGTATGTTCAATTACCGGTTTTGCGATCATTTTGTCTGGCGAATGGATGTCGGGCGAAACAGGCGCATCGTTAACGTCAAGTGCGTTTGGTAGTACTTTCTCGTTTGGTAATGTGATTGTGGCTATCGCGTTGGCTATTTTTGCTTTCACGACTATTTTGGGTTGGAGCTTCTATTGTGAGAAATGTGTCCAATTCTTATTTGGTACCAAAGCGATTAAACCGTTTCGTATTGTATGGGTACTTGCCGTGCCAGTTGGTGCGATGAGCTCATTAAACTTTATTTGGCTACTGGCCGATACCATGAACGCTATGATGGCGATTCCAAACTTAATTGCCTTGGTGTTACTAAGCCCAGTGGTATTTAAATTAACTCGTGACTATTTCTCAGGGAAAGACGTCACAATTAAAGAAACGAAATAGTTTCGGCTGTTATCAATGGCGTGAGCCTGATGGAGGATAAATGACAGATCAACATACTTCAGACGTATGTCTAAAAACACCTTTGTATGATGTACATGTAGAGGCTGGGGCAAAAATGGTGCCATTTGCGGGCTATGAAATGCCAGTGCAGTATCCACTTGGGGTTAAAAAAGAGCATTTGCATACTCGTGATGCAGCCGGTCTTTTTGATGTTTCTCATATGGGGCAATTACGTTTGAGAGGAGAAGGTGCAGCTGCGGCGTTAGAAGCACTTGTACCAGTTGATATTATCGATCTTCCATCAGGTAAACAGCGCTATGCGTTCTTTACTAATGATCAAGGTGGTATTATGGATGATCTTATGGTGGCAAACCTTGGAGATCATCTTTTTGTGGTAGTCAATGCGGCGTGTAAAGAGCAAGACATTGCTCATTTGCAAACGAACCTACCGCAAGGTGTGGAACTTGAAGTGATTGAAGATCGTGCATTATTAGCTTTGCAAGGTCCGAAAGCGGCAGAGGTGTTAGCACGTTTTCAACCACAAGTGGTTGAGATGCTGTTTATGGATGTGCAAGTGATCGATATCGATGGCGTAGAATGCATTATTAGCCGTTCAGGTTACACAGGTGAAGATGGCTACGAAATTTCGGTTCCTAGTGATAAAGCGGCGGAATTGGCGAATAAGCTGACTGCTTGTGAAGAAGTGGAATGGATTGGCTTAGGTGCACGTGATTCATTGCGTTTAGAATGTGGTTTGTGCTTATATGGTCATGATCTTGATACGACTACTACACCAGTTGAAGCAAGCCTATTATGGGGCATTAGCAAACCGCGTCGTGCTGATGGTGAACGTGCTGGTGGTTTTCCTGGCGCTGATATCATTCTTGAGCAAATTGCTACAAAAGCGGTCAGACGTAAACGTGTTGGCTTGGTTGGACAAACCAAAGCGCCGGTGCGAGAAGGCTGTAAACTGTTTGATGCTGATGATAATGAAATAGGTATTGTGACGAGTGGTACTGCAGGTCCAACTGCTGGAAAACCGGTTTCAATGGCCTATGTTGCTACTGAGTTTGCAGTCATTGGCACTGAGATTTTTGCGGATGTACGTGGTAAAAAACTACCAATGACAGTCGAAAAAATGCCGTTTGTGCCTCAGAGATATTATCGCGGTTAATTGTTGTTAATTAAAACCCAGTTTTTACCTCAAATACCATTCTCTCTTTGGTATAGGGATGATCAAAAGCCAATTGTTGCGCATGTAAATGCAGACGGTTGGCTTTTTCTCCATATAGGTCATCACCTGTGATAGGCATGTTTAAACCATTTTGATGGGCACAATGGACCCTTAACTGATGAGTTCGGCCAGTTTTCGGGTAGAGATACACCTTACTTTTTTCTAAACCATTAATGGTTAGTGTTTCGACTAATTGCCAATGGGTTTGCGCTGGTTTTCCGTACTCAAAACACACCATTTGTCTTGGTCTGTCTTCTAAATCGCCGCACAACGGTAAATCAATATCACCACTGGTTTCTGATAATTTCCCATCCAGTAGTGCGACATATTTTTTTTCGACACCACGGGTAATAAATTGTTTTTGTAGGCCTTTATTGGCACGTTTGGTCAGTGCAAAAACCAGTAAACCAGACGTCGACATATCCAAGCGGTGCAGTACAAATGGACCTTCTACATCAGGGTAGAGTGCTTGCAAGCGAGTGTAGACTGAATCTTTTACATTCACACCGGGTACCGATAAGAACTCTGCGGGTTTGTTGACGACTACTATCGCTTCATCTTGATAAATAATGTCGATGTCTTGGCCTTCAGCGTGATTCTTAAGCAGAGGATTTTCGTCGAGTTCAATACCTTCTAGCATGTGAGAAAGAATAGGATGACATTTACTTTGGCAAGCAGGGTAGTATTTCTTATGTTGGCGAATTTCCGACTTCGGTGAGGCTCCCCACCAAAATTCAGCCAAACAAATAGGCGTAAAGCCATGCGCGAAAGCATATTGTAGAAGCTTAGGCGCAGCACATTCTCCTGAGCCTGCTGGTGGCGTTGGATTGGCGGTAGTCTCGAAAATATCCAGTAGCGATTTGGATTGTTGGTCTTGATTGAGAAATTGGTACTGAGCAAATAATTCTCGTTGTAGTTTGGCAGATTGTTGTTTGCGATCTTGTTTTAATCGTTCGATCACTGCCACTTTTTGCTGTAGCTGTTGTTCCGCTTCTTCTATTTGCTGTTGCCAATGCGCTTTTAAGTGCTTTTGCTGTGCTTTTTCTGCCACGCTTTGTTTGCCTAAATCCGCAAAGATAGCTTGTAAGTCTTGATCGTCAATCTGGTTATTTTGATGTTGGTTTTCGGCTTGTTTACGTAATGCTTTTCTTTGCTTACGGCTTTCTACTATCGAAAGGCGTAATGCTTCTATTTCTTGTTGTGCTTGCTGGTTAAAATCACGGATAGTTTGTTGTAATAAAGCAAGTTCAGGCTCTGATTCAAGCTGTTTAATTCTATGGTTTATTTTATTAATCGGCGCAGTGCCTTCAAGGAAAAAGCTGCCTTCGGTAAGCATGTCAAAAACTGGTGGTACAAAATGAGGAAGGTGATTCTTCTCAGCCAGTTTGCCAGAAAATGCCGATAAAAAACCAAGTTCTTCTTGAGCGTTTTTTACCACTAGTACCCCAAACATTTTACCGGCTTCCTTGCGGCTTTCTTCAAAACCAAAGTCATGTTGCCAATCCGCTTGAGACTCTAAATACTGCTGTAGTTGTTTGGCGGCAATTTGGCTTAATGGATGTGGATCATAGCAAAATGGAAAGGTGAACTTTTCTGGTAAGTCGATATCAGAAACGTCAGTAGTAAAAGCGGTGAAACAAGACATAGCAGCGACTCGAATTAAATAAACGGAGCAATTGTACTGATTTCATATTGGAATACCAATTTATACCCTTGGTGTTGGAGGATATTAAAGCTTACAAATGACAATAAAGTTCAAAATGTTTTGTCGCTGTTGTAGCAACTTACCTTTTGTTCTACAAGTTTTTCCCAAAGTAATTTAGCGTAACTAACCCATCCAGCTTCCCTTCGATGCATTTGACTAAACAGAAAGGAAGCACAAAGAACGCCCTCCCTTTACCAATGAAAAATACTTGGCATCAAGATTTACAGCCAAGGGAGGGCGGATGTGACTTATTTACGTCTAAGAGTGTGTTGGAGCAGTCCATAGCAAACACTTGCTTTGGGTTACTCGACTCCGAGTAACTTTATTGCTATGTTTGGCAAAAATATATGAATAATTTCCTGCACATTATTTCCCATATGTCGTACTGAGTAATATCTTGATAGGTTGAGGGAAGGAAAAATGAAAGCCAATATAATAATGTTGTTTCTACTCAGTACCTTGTGTGTCAGTGTTAGTGCGAAGCAGCCAAAATACCATTCTGGGCTAACAGTCAAAACGGTATTCAGCGAAGACAGAGACAAATATGTAGAAGTCTATTACTGGTATCCTACAACGAACGAAAAAAACAATTTCACGTTTGGCAGGGGGAACATTTTTAAATCAGTCGAAACGCAGTTAGATGCCCCGTTAGCAAGTGGAAAATTTCCCGTTGTGCTTTTGTCGCAGGGTGGAATACGGTCAGCATTTTCCCACAGTGGTTGGATAGCCTCGAGCCTGGCGCAACAAGGTTATGTCGTTGTTGTACCAAAGCCTCCTGCACCGAACGAAATCAATGCAGAAATGGCTGTTGATGAAATCACATTCAGGACTAGTGATTTGGTGCTTGGGCTGAATGAATTAAGTTCGGTCGAGATATTGTCCGGAGGTGTAGATACTGATGAAGTGCAGGGGGTCGGCTTTTTTCTGGGCGGCACATCTATGCTGATGCTCTCCGGTGCACAGATAAGCCCCGAAAAATACCGAACATCGTGTCACAACGCCACCAATGTAGACTGTCATTGGTTACGTGAAAATAACGTTGATATTACCAACACCCCGGATCAAAAATTCCCCCGGTTTCAGTCTGAAAACAAACTGAAATCGGTCGTCGTTATCAACCCTGAGTTAACGAAAACCTTTGCCTCCAAAACTCTGGCCTTGATGAACAATACCATCACCGTAATGACACTTTCTGCCTCGCAACATCCCGCACTGACACCTGCTAAATCACTCGTTGCTCTTCCCAATGTGACACATCAAGAAATCCCCAGTGCAACTCAGTTTAGTGCGTTCGCAGAATGTACTGAACGTGGCATTAAAATTCTTGCATCAGAAGGAGAAGAAGCACTTTGCTATGAACGTGACGAGGTGTCCAGAAAGGATAATCACCAATACATTTTGGATGTGATTTTGGCTGGGTTAACAAAGTCATAAGAATAGCAACAATGCGGAGCTTCTTACGCATTGTCTGCTTGAACCAGTGATATGTGTAGAGATTTATGGGGAAATCTCTACGGAGATAAGGGCTACGTATCAGAAATATTACATGATGAATTCGCTCAAAAAGAGAGTAACTTTATCACTGGTTCTAGGAAAAATATGAAACCTAAGGCTATGAAGTTATAGGGTAAGTTAATGTTACGGAAGAGGTTTATTACCGAAGCTGTGTTTGACCAATTAAAAAACATCTCCCAGATAGAGCATACTAGACACAGAAACTGTATTAGCTTCATGGTGAATTTAGTCGCAGGATTAATTGTTTATACTTTTCAAGAAAAAAGCCGAGTATTAAAGTGACTCGGCTAGAAAAGCAATTTCTTATGCAGATCTGAGGTTAAACACATACTTTGCAAAAATATAAAGAGAGATAGATTAAATTTTGAGATCTTTATGGATCTGATGGGTATATTTATTTGAAAACAAAAAAAACCGCGAGCCATGCAATATGACTCGCGGTTTACACTGTAAAGTGATGGCTAGAATTTAAGTTAAGCAACTAATTAATTAAGCCGTAACTGCCTGAGCTTCAGCCTTGTTTTTTAAGAAGGCATAAGTCACGCCGGTTACTACCGTACCGGCAATAATTGCCACAAGGTATAAAAGCACCGGACTAATTGCATTTGGAATTAATAATACAAACAAGCCGCCGTGTGGTGCCATTAGTTTTGCACCAAATAGCATAGAAAGTGCGCCGGTTAATGCGCCGCCCGCCATACAGCTTGGGATTACGCGCATTGGATCTTTCGCAGCAAATGGAATCGCACCTTCTGTGATAAAGCACAGACCCAGAACAAAAGATGCTTTACCAGCTTCACGTTCAGATTGAGCAAATTTATCTTTGGCTAAGAATGTCGCTAGGCCCATACCTAGCGCTGGAACCATACCTGCGGCCATTACCGCTGCCATTGGTGCGTAAGTTTGCGATGCTAATAGACCAACCCCAAATGTGTAAGCGGCTTTGTTGATTGGGCCACCTAAGTCGAAACACATCATACAGCCTAGGATAATACCAAGTAGTACTGCGTTAGCTGAACCCATATTGTTTAGGAATTCAGTCATTGCGGTCATAATGCCTGAAACCGGGCCACCGACAATGTAGATCATCACAAGACCCGTAAATAAGCTCGCTAATAATGGAATGATCAGAATTGGTTTTAACGCTTCCATTGATTGCGGTAGCTTCACTTTCTCAGCAATAAATTTAGCTGCGTAACCGGCTAGGAAACCGGCAATGATACCGCCGATGAAGCCTGCACCTGTTGAGCTAGCAAGCATACCGCCAATTAAACCAGGAGCTAAACCCGGGCGATCGGCAATGGAGAATGCAATGAACCCCGCCAGAACCGGGATCATTAATGCAAAGGCTGAACCTCCACCAATTGTCATTAAGGCTGCCGCTAGCGTCCCTTCTTCTTTAAAGGCTTCGATACCGAAAACGAATGAGAGAGCAATTGCCAAACCACCGGCAACCACTAATGGCAGCATGTGAGAAACACCGGTCATTAAGTGCTTGTAGACGCCAGCTTTTTCTTCTGAAGATGCACTAGAAGAACTTGATTGTTGACCGGCTTGATGTGGTGTAGCTTGCTCAAAAGCTTTGGCAAATTCTTGTTCGGTTTTCTTTAAAGCCAAACCTGTGCTGGTTTTGTATAACTTTTTACCTACAAATCTGTCCAATGGTACTTCGATATCTGCTGCAATTATGACGAGATCAGCCTCGGCAATATCTTGATCGGTCAGTTGATTTTTTGCACCAACTGAACCACGAGTTTCTACTTTAATTTTGTGACCAAGTTTCGCACCGGTTTCTTCTAGCGCTTCCGCTGCCATGAAGGTGTGAGCGACACCCGTAGGGCAAGCGGTAATCGCGACGATCTTAGCTTGACTGTTAGTTTGTGGTTGCTCAGTAGGTGTGGAGCATTGCTCTAATACGCTTGCTTGCTTAACGGCATTTTCAAGCCAAGCTTGTGCATCATTCAAGCTAGAGTTGATATCACCTTGGTACACTTTCTTGCCGACAAAACGCGTCGTATCAACGGCAGTATTGGCTGCAATGACGATCACTTCAGCGCGATCAATTTGTTCTTGAGTTAGTTCGCTACCAGGAATGAGGGAAGACTGGCATTCAATGATTGAATTCCAGTTTAATGCTTTAGTTGCTTGTTCTAGTACACCAGCGGCGATAATGCTGTTGGCAACGCCACTTGGGCATGCAGTTATAATGGCAATATTCATAGGATATCCTTAGCTCTTCTATATACGAGAGTTCGTTTCAGTGCGAATTTTTTGTTGTAGGTTTTTCACGGTATTAAGGTCGGTTACGCCAACGCCTGTTTGAGTAACCGCTAATGCTGATAATGCTGTAGCAAAGCTTAGAATTTGCTGTTGTGGCCAATTGTCTTTGTCCAAATCTTGGTTAATGTGCCCCCAAATCAGTCCAGCAACCAAAGTGTCACCAGCACCTACTGTGCTCACTACTGCCATTTTGGGCGGCTTAGCTTGTAGCCATTGACCTTGGTTTAGCCACATCACGCCTTTAGAACCCATGGATACCACAATGTTGTCGATGCCTTTTGATTCCAAAGTTTGCGCGGCTTGCTGGCAATCTTCGATGCTATGTAGCTCTTTTCCAATTAGATCTGAAAGCTCTTCATCATTGGGCTTAATGAGCCAAGGGTGAGAATTCAGACCTGCTTTTAGTGCCTGACGACTACTATCAAAAATCACTTTTTTGCCTTTTTGATGTAGCGATTCAATCCACTGGGCACAAAGCTCTGGGCTAATGCCACGGGGTAGGCTACCCGCCATCACAAAGTAATCATGATCATTGGCAAGCTCATCAAGGGTGGCTTCGAAAGCTTCAATAGCGGTTTGATCGACTTCGACACCAGGGAAGTTAATGTCACTTACCTCACTGGCTTGATCGACCAATTTGACATTGATACGAGTGGCTCCAGAGACGCGAATAAAACGGTCGTTGGCGTTAATTCCTTTGAATAACTGACAAAATGCTTCTTGGTTATCGGCACCTAAGAAACCAGTGACCGTCACATCTGCACCTAAATCAGAAAGTACTTTCGCGACATTGACGCCTTTACCTGCAGGGTGCAATGTGCTGCTCGATACTAGGCTGACACTACCAACGCTGAGGTTATCAGTTAACTGACCAGTTAAATCAAGGGCCGGGTTTAAGGTAATCGTGACCACTTTTTTAGATGACGTTTTTTTGATAGACATACCAACTTCCTTAACCTTCACCAAGGCCTGATTCAATCGCTTTACCAATCGAAGTGAGTGCTAACTCGGCATCGGTACCATCGGCAGTAAATTGCAGACGGTGACCATGTTTTACCCCTAATGCGATCACTTTCATTAAGCTTTTAGCATTCACACTGCCGCCTTCGCCATCTAAGTTTTCAACGCGAATCGTAGATTCAAACTTCTTAGCTTCGGCTACTAACATCGCGCCAGGGCGAGCGTGCAAGCCGTGAGTGTTTTTGATTTTAAATACGGCTGTGTTGGCCGCATCTTCATTGATTTCTGGTGCTTTTTCAGTGAGGTCGAATAGCTCAAGTAAGTGATTGATATCTGAATCTAAAATGTCATTTTGACGCTGGGATAAAATCAATTGAGTTAATTTATCTAGTAGAGGTTTATGACTTGCATTACAAGCAGCAAAGGCAATTAATCCTTTAACTGGCTTACCTTCAAATTCACAATCATTAGCGGTTGAAACAAATGACATGGCAGAGCGATGCACGCCGGCACCACCGCTGATTAACCATAAGCCATTGCCTAATTC
Source organism: Vibrio sp. E150_018 (assembly GCF_053544035.1). NCBI lineage: Bacteria > Pseudomonadati > Pseudomonadota > Gammaproteobacteria > Vibrionales > Vibrionaceae > Vibrio > Vibrio sp. E150_018. The sequence continues at coordinate 55,968 of NZ_JBHGNY010000001.1, forward strand.
AGTTGGTGCTTTGGTGATGATCTCAGAAATATATTCATCAGTTGTGCAACCTGTATTGCGGAGTAGACCACCGGCGACGGCTGTCATTTGCAGCATATCGCTGGCTGGAAATTTCAATTGAATTAATGAAGCATCAAAATCTGCAGTAAGTTGAGTTTGGCCACTTAATATATCGATGATGTCTTGCTCCGTTTTGGCATTTTTTAGTGCCGTTTCCACACCATCGGCTGACAGGACTTTCGTTAACTGTTTTAAAATGCCTAAGTGCTCGTCAGATTTTGCAGCAATACCAATCGCGACATAAACCGTACCATTTCCCCAATCCACACCTTCTGGGAAGTGGTGAACGCTTACGCCGGTTTTTTGTACTAGGCCACGTGTATCAGTCGTACCGTGTGGAATGGCGATACCGTTACCTAAAAAGGTCGAAGATTGTTCTTCACGGGTCAGCATGCCTTTGACATATCCAGACTCCACATAACCTTGTTGAGTTAACGTCGCGGCAATATTCTTAATTGCCGTTGATTTATCTGATGCCGATTGTGTCAGCGTCACTTCTTGAGTGGTGATAGTTAGCATGATACGTCTCTCTTTTAGCCGTATTAATAATTAACGGTCGAAATTATTTTTGATTGTGCTGAATCGATTCAGCTTTAAAGTGAAAAAATTCAGCAAATGTTAATTGCTTTGCCACGTATTGATAAAGTTACTTATATATATTGAGTAATACATAAGAGGTTTTTTCGTTAATGTGACTAAACTTAAAATTTGCTGAATCCTTTCAGCTTTCATACTGAATCGATTCAGCATATAATTCAAATAAGAAAATGATCGAAATAAAAAATTTTTGATCCAGTGCACATAAGCGTGAATAAAAGAGGTTAACCCGATGACGCTTGATGAAATTGCCAAACTCGCAGGAGTATCAAAAACGACAGCGAGCTATGTCATCAATGGTAAAGCGACCAAGTACCGTATTAGTCAAAAAACACAGCAGAAAGTCATGGCTGTAGTCGAAGAGCATCAGTACCAACCTGATCATGCAGCTTCTTCTTTACGCGCCGGGCAAAGCCGTTCATTTGGGCTTGTGATACCGGATTTAGAAAACAGCAGTTATGCGCGTCTCGCTAAATTATTGGAATTTAATTCTCGTCAGGCGGGCTATCAAATTTTGATTGGTAGCTCTGATGACGATCCGGAAACTGAAAAATTAGTGGTCAATGCTTTGGTCAGTCGTCGGATCGATGCGTTATTTGTCGCAAGCTCTCTTCCAGATGCCAATGAGTTTTACACTAACATTCAAACGCGTGGTATTCCGGTGATTGCTCTCGATCGCCCATTAGATGATGAATACTTTAGTTGCGTGATCAGCGAAGATTTTGAGGGGGCTTTAAGTTTGACTGCTTCGGTATTGTTTGATGATGTTACCTCAGTGGGGTTAATTGGTGCATTACCCGATTTGAATATATCCAAAGAACGTCAACTAGGTTTTGAAGCGGCTGTTCGTCAACATAATAAGCCTTTGCAAACGTACGTTGAGTATGGCGCGTTGTTTAATTCTCAATCCGGTCGTTCAGCGATACAAAAATGGCTAGATCAAGGCACGATGCCAGACGCGATCATTACCACTTCTTACACTTTGTTAGAAGGTGTGCTTGATGTGTTATTCGAATACTCAGAACTGATGGGTAAAGTTAAGGTTGCCACTTATGGTGATAATCGTTTATTGGATTTCTTACCGATTAAAATTAACTCGCTATCTCAACGTTTTGAAACCATTGCCGACAGCGCGTTAGAACTTGCCTTGAATGCCTCCGCGAAACGCTATAAGCCTGGAGTAGAGCTGGTGGCGCGTAGGTTGAATGTCAGAAATAGAATGACCTGAATGAATTGAAAACTACCTTGAAGTTACTTAAGGATAAAAGTATGAGGGAGCCACGGATGCCTTATGCTATTATGCACATGAGTTTATTTTTATTTCTTTTGGAGCACCCCTTTGCAGTTTAAAGATCTTGGTTTAGATAATCGTCTACTGAAAAACTTACAACACTACAATTTTGCACAAGCAACGGATATTCAGCGTCAAGCGATCCCAGTTGCGATTGCAGGTAAAGACTTATTGGCTTCATCCAAGACGGGTTCAGGTAAAACATTAGCCTTTGTTTTGCCTATGCTGCATAAAGCGTTAAAAACCAAAGCCTTTTCTGCTAAAGATCCTCGTGGTGTGATTTTGGCTCCAACCCGTGAGCTAGCGAAACAAGTATTCGGTGAGCTAAAAGCCATGCTTGGCGGTCTTTCCTACACTGGCACTTTGATTGTTGGTGGCGAAAACTTTAACGACCAGGTGAAAGCACTACGTAAATATCCGAAATTCATCGTGGCAACACCAGGCCGTTTAGCCGATCACCTTGAGCATCGCTCTTTATATTTAGAAGGGGTTGAAACGCTGATTCTTGATGAAGCTGACCGCATGCTAGATCTAGGTTTTGCTCCAGAATTACGCCGTATTCATAACGCAGCTAAACACCGTCGTCGTCAGACGTTAATGTTCTCAGCAACACTTGATCATGCCGAAGTAAGCGGTTTATCGAATGAAATGCTTAGCGATCCAAAACGTATTTCAATTGGTTTATCAGCAGAAGAACATAAAGATATCGACCAATCATTTTACCTTTGTGATCACCTCGATCATAAAGAAGCGATTCTTGAGCGACTGCTTGAAGAAGCGGAATACAAACAAGTGATTATCTTCACCGCAACTCGTAGTGATACGGAACGCTTAACTACTAAGCTAAATGAGAAACAGCTCAAAGCGGTGGCGTTAAGTGGTGGGTTAAATCAGACTCAGCGTAATAACATCATGAGCCAGTTTGAGCGTGCCGTTCATAAGATTCTTGTAACGACCGATATTGCGTCTCGTGGTCTTGATATTGCAAACGTAACCCACGTGATTAACTTTGATATGCCAAAACATACTGAAGAATACGTACACCGTGTTGGTCGTACGGGGCGTGCTGGCAACAAAGGTACCGCAATCTCATTAGTTGGCCCGAAAGACTGGGTGAGTTTTAAGAATGTCGAAACCTACCTACAGCAAGATTTGACCTTCTCAGTACTTGAAGGTTTGAAAGGTAAATTTAAAGGTATTAAGCCACGTAAACCTTTTGTGAAAAAAGGGGCGGCGAGTACGAAGAAAGTGACTAAGAAATCTAATACGGTTAAGAAGCCAGTCAAACGTGATAAGAGCTTCTATAAGAATGTCGATGTTGGCGAACAAGTTTTCATGATCAAGAAGAAAAAGAAACCAATCGTTGATGATGAATAAAACATTGGCTTAGCCAAATAAAAGAAGGGCTTATCTACTTTTAACTAGGAAGAGTAGATAAGCCCTTTTTATACCCTTGGTATTTGAAGCCGCAGTTTTGTTAACGGCGTTCTTTCGCTTTAATGTTACTTTAATTACTGGTTGGGGTATTACTTCGCTTGAATAATCGACTGCAGGAAGCGTTGCTTGGTTTCACTGTCGGCTTTCTCATACCAGTAGTGCAACATTTGTTCTTCAGTGGTTTTGTACTGGCTGTTAGCCGGCATTTTTAGTGCGACTGCAGCCGTTGCTGCTGGCATGATGGCTGCTACGCCACCGGTTTTGTTGTAAGCAACGGATTCTTGATCGTAGTTACGACCAAGTTGAACACCCGGCTTTAACAACTTATCTTGTTTTACTTCAATAGCATTTCCATCTTTTTTAACCAATTTCCAATCTGGGTTATGATCAAAGTCTCGTGCGAGATCGGCATTACGGTATTTAGGAAGGTCAAAATTTAACTCAGTATCTGAGGCAGTAAATTTGGTGATGATAGCATCAGTAGTAACGGTTATTTGATCATTACCTTGTTTGAATACTGGGTTGTAACGGAAGACGATTTGGTTTTCACCATTCGGTAAAGTGATAGACTTAGTGCTTGAGAAAAAACCACCTTCAATTTCTGCTTTTTGGCTATTGGCTGCTAATACATCAACTTCAGAAGGAATATTAATGACAACATTAGCGAAAGCGGAAGAACTTAAGCCGAGTAAGACACAAAGTGTTATTGGTTTTAAAAGCACACGTTTCAGAGTCATTATTATTTCCTTGTAGATTTAAGTGATTTCACATAAAGCGCGGTAAAGTTAAATCTCTAGTAACAAAACAAAGGCCTCATAACAGAGGCCCTTTTATATATTAAACCATTACTTATTTTTTGCGTTTGTGTGTTGTAGTTTGTCTGCTTCAGTCAGTTCACGGATTTTTCGACTGATTTCACGGCGTTGTTTAGAAATTTCAGCACCTTTGATGATGTGATCATCAACACGGTCTTCATAATCAGCTTTCATATTCTTGATAATTTCCACGATTTCTTCGTGAGTCATTCCTGCGTGAATGTAATCAAGTAGATTATCTAGTAAATCAACACGTTTACGGTTATCACGAATTTTCTTTTCATTATCAATAATTTCGCGTTTAAGTTTATTTTTGCGACGAGCTTGGTTTACGATTTCAAATACGTTAGCCATAGTTTCTTCCTAATTCTGATGATTAATTAACTTTTCAAATTAAACCATATACCTAACAGACAAAACAGAGTTAAGATCAAAAAAATATACCCAAGTGACTTCAAGGTGCAGGATTCAGAGCTATCATCCAAACCTTTAGGCAAGGAAGATTGGCGAAGGAATGTAGACACCTTTCAAACCAATCTGACGCGGTATACAGGTTTGGATGAAGCTCCCGAAGGGCAAGTTAAAACAAGCTTTATGCTGCGTTAAATTGAACAGAGATAGAATCACTATGATCATATTCAATTTGTCTTGCCTAAAGCTTGTTTTATTCTTGCTGAAACTCACACCTTAAAGTCACTTGGGTATATAAGGATAAGCCTAAAAGCATAGTCTTACATTGTGATGAATTGAATTCATTGATACTTACTAGATGAAAAATTCATCAATTATGATGTTTGGGCAGGTTAAATTTTAGTTGAGTGAGGTGTGACCTTGATTTATTCACATACAAAACCAATATCTTAATAATAATATGTTGATCTATACCCAAGTAACTTTATAGATAATCTGATTAAGAATGACAGAGAATAATTCAACAGCAGACAATAAAGCGTCAGTCACGACCGAATCTTGCGACCAAGGTACTGCACAGCAGCGTTTTAGGAAAGCCTATTTAAAGTCACGTAAGATGATGCAAAGAATCGATTTAGATTTGAATCGAAGTCAAATTGTCGTCGTGGCAGATAATGGTCGCCAGATCTATCGCCCTTATCGCTGGGATCATTGATGTTATGAGTAACAGGCCCAAGGAATAAACAATATGAATATAGAACTCACCCCAATTGAAGCCAGAATCATTGGTTGTTTAATTGAAAAAGAAGTGACGACTCCTGATTACTACCCACTCACTCTAAATAGCCTTACCACCGCTTGTAATCAAAAAAGCAACCGTGATCCTGTGATGGCATTGAGCGAAGCGGAAGTGATGGATGCTGCAAACGCTTTGATTGATCGCCGCTTAATGACAGATGAAAGTGGTTTTAATAGTCGCGTGTCTAAATTTCGTCATCGTTTTTGTAATACCGAATTTGGCTCATTGAAGTTAACAGACCAAGAGCGTGGCATCGTATGTTGCATGTTATTGCGTGGTGCGCAAACTCCCGGTGAAATCCGTACTCGGACCAATCGCCTATGTGAATTTACTGATGTGAAACAAGTTGAAGCGTTATTGGAGCAAATGGCATCACGTGAAGAAGGGGCTTTAGTAGTGAAATTGCCACGTGAGCCGGGTAAACGTGAATCACGCTATCAACATTTGTTCTGTGGCGAGGTGGATGTTGAATCTTATGCTAATACAGCACCAACATCCGTTTCTTCTAGCCGCAATCAATATGAAGAACGTATCAGCACTTTAGAGCAACAAGTCGCTGAATTGAAAGCACAGGTTGAAGAACTGAAAGCCTTGATCGTAGATTAACGTATGCCAACCACATCTTCTCAACCAACAGAAAAATCTTGGTTCGTGTATTTAATTCGTACACGAACCAAGACGCTTTATTGTGGTATTACGAATGATCTTGAACGTCGGTTTGAGCAACATCAAACGGGTAAAGGTGCTAAGTATTTAAGAGGGAAGGGGCCGCTCTCACTAGTCTGGTCACAACAAGTGGCAGATAAAAGTGCGGCGCTTAAAGAAGAAATTCGCATTAAAAAACTGAGTAAAGCGGCAAAAGAAAGTTTTATCACTCAATAGTTATCATCTCGTATTATCGCTCAAACCAATGTAGTTGGTGGTGCAGTGAAACCACGCTACCAACAATGATGAGTGATGGGCTGATGGCTTGAGTTGCTAGTGACTCTAACTCTTTTAATGTGCCTGTTAACACGCGTTGTTGAGGAGTAGTGCCTCGTTCCACAATTGCACATGGGGTTTCATGCGGTAGTCCATTTGCTATTAAGTTTTGGCGAATTACGGGTGCTTGTTTGAGTCCCATATAAAAGACTAAAGTGTGGTTATTTTGCGCCAAACTCGGCCATTGAATATCTTGACCTTCTTTCTTTAAATGCCCAGTAATGAACTGCACACTTTGCGCATGATCGCGATGAGTTAGCGGAATTCCGGCATAAGCACTACAACCTGATGCTGCAGTAATCCCCGGCACGACTTCAAATTCAACGCCATTTTCGACAAGAGTTTCTAGCTCTTCACCGCCACGACCAAAGATAAATGGGTCACCACCTTTCAAACGCACCACATGCTTATTTTCCAGCGCTTTGTCGACCAATATTTGGTTGATTTGATCTTGCGGCACACAATGATGATTCAGCTTTTTACCCACAAACAATCGCTCTGCATTAGGATTCACTAATGCCATGATTTCTTCTGAAACTAAGCGGTCATAAACCACCACATCCGCTGATTGAACCAAGCGATAAGCTTTCATGGTCAGTAAATCCGGATCGCCAGGACCAGCGCCAACAAGGGAAACGAATGGACGAGCGTTAAAAGAGGTGGCCTGCATAGTGAACTCCGAAAACCGAATAAAGTAGGAGACAATGATTGAGTTTAGTGTAGCGATTCTCGTGACTCGTTGCTCGAACAAGATTTCATCAAAACCAGTGCCGAGTAACGAGCCACGAGTCGCCGAGGAACGTTTACGCTTTTACTTCCTGTACACTCTCAACGTCTTCTTTATCAAAAATCGGACGCTCTGCTTTTGGTGTTGAAATCCAGTAACCAACGCCCATAAAGATCGCACCAGAAACCAAGTTACCTAATGATACCCATAGTAGGTTGTGGCCGATACCCACTAGTGTGAAGGCATCTGAATGGTTACCAAAATAAGAAAGTGCAAAAATAGTCATGTTAGCAATTGAGTGCTCAAAACCTGCGCCGATGAAAGCCAATAAACACCACCAAATAGCGATGAATTTACTGCTGCCTTCAACACGTTGACACATCCAAATTGCTAAACATACTAACCAGTTACATAGAATGCCTTTAAAAAATAGTACACTAGCAGGCGCTGCTGTTTTACCTAGTGCTGCTGCGTGTAAGAAGCTTTTTGCATCTGGTAGAAGATTTCCGCCACCAGCAAGGAAGAATAGGTAAGCAACTAATACGGAGCCGATTAAGTTACCTAGCCAAGTTTGTGGCAAGATGCGCGTATTATCTTTCCAAGAAATTTGGCCAGTTAATGCGCCAAATGCCAAAAACATAGTGTGACCTGTGAACAGTTCAGAGCCAGCAATGATCACCAGTGTTAATGCAATACCAAAAGTTGCGCCCATGACAATTGGACGAATAGAAGGATCAACAAGGTTTCCGAAAGTGAAAATTAAAATAATGCCGATGCCGACATAAGCGCCTGCCATCGCTGAGCTAATCCAAAAACCCAGAGGGTTATTATCAGCAAGCTTGACGATACGAGCCGCGTTGTTCGAGCACTTTTTAATGGTGTCTGCGTACATAATGATTTCCTACAAAAGTTAAAATTAAAGTTTAAATACTAATAGCGATTCAGGATGGAAAGGGAATCGCTATGGATATGGAAACTTATTAACGGTGCGCGGTTATCGAATCTCGTTTCTCGAAAGGGCAGTCCGAGAAACGAGTCACGAGATTTCGAAAGTCGTTTACGCCTTCACCTCAATTTCATTACCTTTTACACGAATCTCATAAGCTTGTACGCTCATGGTTTCATCTTCAAGACAGCGACCAGTTTCTAGGTTGAAACGTTGTTTTTTAAGTGGACTGGCAACCCAAAGTTCACCATCGTGCTCGCAAATTAAACCGCGAGATAACACGTTCGATTGAGCAAATGGGTCCATGTTGTTGATGGCGAAGAGCTGCTCATCAAAACGTGGACGGAAGATCGCAACTTGCTTACCGTTCACTAGGGCGCAAACCCCAGTTTTTGGCGTAATGTCGCTGAGCGCACAGACTTTTACCCAACTAGGTTTATGACTTTTTTGATTCGTATTTGGTTGACTAGTCATTACGCTTCCTCCGTTACTTTTTTATCGTTTAGGTCGGTGTGTAGAATGTCACCACGTAAGTGTGGGTGCTTCTCTGTAAATGTCGCTGGACGGTGTTGTTCTCGCTCAGGAACAAATACCACGTTTTCATCGCGCGCATCGCTGTTGATGAAATGAGCAAAACGGGTTAACTGGCTTTCATCATTAATCGTGTTAGTCCATTCACAGGTGTAGCTGTCTATTAGTGTTTGTACATCTTTTTCAAGCTGATCATTGATGCCTAAGGTATCATCAATAATGACTTTGCGTAGGTAGTCTACGCCGCCTTCTAAGTTTTCTAGCCATACTGATGTACGTTGTAATTTATCCGCGGTACGGATGTAGAACATCATGAAACGGTCGATGTACTTGATTAGGGTTTCTTTATCTAAATCAGAAGCCAGTAGGTCACCATGACGAGGATTCATACCACCGTTACCACCGACATACATGTTCCAGCCTGCATCGGTGGCGATGATACCTAAATCTTTACCTTGAGCTTCCGCACATTCACGAGTACAGCCAGATACACCGAACTTCATCTTGTGAGGGGTACGAATGCCTTTGTAACGGTTTTCTAGGTAAGAACCTAGGCCAACACTATCTTGCACGCCGAAACGACACCAAGTGCTGCCTACGCAGGTTTTCGCCATACGCAGTGCTTTAGCATAGGCTTGACCGGTTTCATAACCCGCTTCGATGAGTGTTTTCCAGATGGCTGGAAGATCATCTTTTTGCGCGCCAAATAAACCAATACGTTGTGCGCCAGTGATTTTGGTATACAGGTTGTATTCGGCCGCCACATTAGCAAGTACTGCTAGAGCTTGAGGGGTCACTTCACCGCCGGCCATACGAGGGATAACAGAGTAAGTGCCATCTTTTTGTAGGTTACCAAGGAAGTTGTCATTGGTATCTTGGAGGCCAACATGCTGTGGTTTTAAGACGTGGTCGCCCCAGCAAGACGCTAAGATAGAGCCGACAGTTGGCTTACATACTTCACAGCCATAACCGTGGCCGTGTTTTTCAAGCAGTTGATCGAATGAACGAATACCTTCAATACGACATAGGTGGAATAGCTCTTGGCGAGAATATTCGAAATGCTCACAGATATGATTTTTAACTTCAATACCGGCTTTAGCTAGCTCAGCATTCAGTACTTGCGTGATCATTGGAACACAACCACCACAACCAGTACCGGCTTTGGTGACCATTTTGATATCACCGAGTGTGGTGTGGCCTTCAGCAACCGCGGCCGCAATTTTGCCTTTCGTTACATCAAAACAAGAACAGATTACTGCTGAATCAGGTAGTGCATCGGCACCCATTGATGGTTTTTCTGCGCCAGCATGAGCAGGAAGAATTAAGGTGTCTGGATGCTCAGGTAGATCCATATCATTTAAGTGCAATTGCAGTAAATTGCCGTAATCTGATGTATCACCGACTAATACCGCACCTAGCAGTTTTTTATTGTCTGCAGAAACGATCAAGCGCTTATACACGTCTTCTTCATCGTTTTGGTAAACAAAGCTCTTACAGTTTGGTGTACGGCCATTGGCATCACCAATACTACCCACTTTTACGCCAAGTAATTTCAGCTTGGCACTCATGTCAGCGCCAGTGAATTGGCTTTCTGTATTACCTAACAGATGGTCAACCGCCACTTGCGCCATTTTGTAACCCGGAGCCACTAAACCAAAGAAAACGCCATTCCAAGAAGCACACTCACCCACTGCGTAAATGTCTGGATCGGAGGTTTGGCAATGGTCATTAATGGCGATACCGCCGCGTGGGCCAATTTCTAATTCTGCTTGGCGAGATAGACGATCTTGAGGGCGAATACCCGCAGAGAACACGATAAAGTCGACTTCCAAATCGGTGCCATCAGCAAATTTCATCGTGTTACGGGCGCTGTCACCTTGGGGTAATATCTCTAATGTGTTTTTACTGGTATGAACTTGCACACCCATACGTTCGATTTTGTTGCGTAGTTTCAAGCCGCCTTGTAGATCAAGCTGCTCCGCCATTAATACAGGCGCAAATTCGATGACATGAGTTTCAACACCGAGTGCTTTTAATGCGCCAGCGGCTTCAAGACCCAGTAAACCACCACCGATTACCGCGCCGCTTTTGCTTTTCTTCGCGGTCGCTTCAATCGCTTTTAAATCTTCAATCGTACGGTATACAAAGCAGTCTTTACTTTCGTTGCCTTTAATTGGCGGCACGAATGGGTAAGAACCGGTCGCCATGATCAACTTGTCATATTGCACTTCACGACCAGAGCTTGAATACACAGTTTTGTTTTCACGACTAATATTAATGGCACGCTCACCAATTAAGACATTAATGCCATGTTTTTTATAGAAGCCTTCTTTAACAAGGGATAGCTCATCAGCCGTGTGATGGGAGAAGTATGAAGAGAGATGAACTCGGTCATAAGCGACGCGGGGTTCTTCACAAAATGCCGTGATTTCGTATTGGTTTAAATCACCTTTTTCGACGATATCTTCGATAAAACGGTGGCCAACCATGCCGTTACCGATGACGACGAGTTTGATCTTATTCATATATATTTCGCCCATAAAAATAAATTAACTGGGGTTATCATGGCGAAACGGTGAGCAAGAATACTGATTCAAATCAATTCTGAACTAAAACTACCCTAAAGTGGTAGCCCTAAAATGGTAGTACCAAAGAGTAGGTAAAAGTGTAAGGTGTAAATAGCACTTGGAAGAAGATAATTTAAGGAGTGATTAAGATGAATGTACATGACTTTAAAGTAAGAGCAGTGTCGGGTGAGTTAGTTAGCTTGTCTAAGTATCACGGCAAGATATTATTGATTGTTAATATTGCAACCAAGTGTGGTTTAACACCGCAGCTAGAAGGTTTGGAAACGCTACATCAAGCCTATAAAGACAAAGGATTTGAAGTGCTGGGTTTTCCTTGTAATCAATTTTTGGAGCAATCGCCAGAAGATGATCAAGGTATTATGGATTTCTGTCAGGTGAACTATGGCGTGAGCTTTACCAACTTCGCTAAAATTGAAGTCAATGGCCCAGATGCCGATCCATTATTTAAGCATTTGAAAATGCAGCGGCATGACGATAAATCCAATGATGCCTCAGAAAGTTTACTTGAAAAGCTCACCTCAATTGGTCAAGTCTTTGATGATGGGGAACTCAAATGGAACTTCACCAAATTTCTTGTCGATGGAGAGGGGAAAGTGGTTGAGCGTTATTCGCCAACCTATTTGGCAGAAGAGCTTGCTGAAGATATTGAAAAGTTGCTCTAAATCCTTCGTACTTGAAGATGCAGCTTTGTTGACTGCACTCATTCACCCCAATCACATAGGCGAGCTATGCTCATGGGGCTTCATTCACTTGTCGCCTCACTGCAACTCCAATTACTTTGGCTATAGATAGTCTGCGGATAAATCCAATAAAAAAGCTTCCAATTTACTAGAAGCTTTTTGTATGTGCTGCTGAATTATTGATTGTGATTGGTAATATTCTTAATAAGGTAGCGACTAGGTAAGATAGCTATTAATCACGATCAACTGCAAATGGCGACCAAGCTTGACGAGTTGGCATGACTTCTAATCGGTTGATGTTGATGTGATCTGGCAATGTCGCAACATAGAACATTTGCTCAGCAATATCTTCAGCGCTTAGCGGAGTGGTGGTTTTGTATAGATTATCAGAGGCAGCCTGATCGCCTTTAGTGCGAACTAGTGTAAATTCGGTTTCCGCCATGCCAGGGGCAATATCTGTGACACGCACACCGGTGCCTAATAAATCACAACGTAAGTTATAGCTAAATTGTTTTACAAAGGCTTTGCTCGCACCGTAAACATGGCTGCCAGGGTATGGCCACTCACCCGCAATTGAACCAATATTAATTACGCTTGAACCTGCACCCGTTTCAATTAGGGTTGGTAGTAGGGCATGAGTCACATTGACCAAACCAGTAATGTTGGTATCGATCATAGTATGCCAATCTTTAAGGTCGACCTTTTCAGCACTTTGTGGTGCAAGAGCAAGACCGGCATTGTTAATCAATACTTTGATTTGAGAAAATTCAGCAGGCAGTTCGGCAACGGCAGTTTTCACCGCTTGGTCATCACGAACGTCGAGCTGCATGATATGTACCGGAACGCCGCTTAATTCTTCTTTCAATTCAATTAAACGTTCCATGCGACGGCCAGATAAAACTAAAGACCAACCATCTTGAGCAAAACGACGCGCAGCCGCTCGGCCAAATCCAGAAGTGGCACCCGTGATAAAAGCGATATTTGTCATAAATCGTTCCTTGTTTGAAAGTGATAAAGAATGGCGGAATAGCGAGAAGCTGTCCTATTGCCGTTAATCATACCGAGATAAATGAGGCATAACAAAGAAATAGATGGCTTATTGAATTCTTCATTTTGAAGTTACTTGGCTGAACGCCAGTAAGCGATTTTTGAAAGGATAAAAAATCGCCTGAATAATTAGATATTCAGGCGATTGATATACACCCAGTTACTTTGGCTATAAAAGCTAGTAAACGACAGGCTAGTCGATTTGCTTATCTTTAGTGAAAGATAAAATAGCGATGCAAATGGCCGCCACAGCAGCAAATCCACCTAGGATAATCGCAGGCATGGCTGCGTAACCTAATATATGCCAGATAACGTATTCTAGAGTACCCATAAATCTTTCTCCTTTTTATCTGGTGGTTTATTGCCAGCCTTCCACATCTCTCATGTCAGGCAATTTATGTGCGATGCCTTTATGACAATCTACACATGTTTTATCGCCATCAGCCAGTGCTGTCGAGTGCTGTTTTATGGCTCGCGGACCTTGTTCTGAGAAATCCATGTAGTTAAATTGGTGACAGTTACGACATTCTTTCGAGTCGTTCTCTTTCATCCTTTGCCACTCACGGTGAGCAAGGTGGCCACGACGCGCTTTAAATTTCTCTTCAGTATCAATGGTACCGATAAAGTGGAAAAGTAGCTCTTTTGATGCTTGTACTTTACGTACAATTTTGTCTGTCCACTGATGTGGTACGTGACAGTCTGAACAAATGGCACGAACACCAGAGCGGTTAGAGTAGTGAATAGTTTCACGAATCTCTTTCACGATAGGTGCGTGACAACCAGAACAAAATTCTTCTGTGTTGGTTGCTTCCATACCAGTGTTAAATGCGCCCCAGAAGAGTAGACCACCCATAAAGCCCATAAACAGGATAACGCCTGCTGCTGCTTTACTTGGGGTGGATAAACGCTTCCAAAAGTTTTTTAAGATTTTCATAATCGTCTCTCTTTTGGCCTAGGTTCACTCTTTCATCATATTGATTTACAGTTCACCTAGGCGCAGCGTTTATTTTAATGAGTCTACTGGCTCATATTTGTTCTCAACTAACGGTTTTGCATCTGCTTGAGGTACGTGACATTGCAAACAGAAGTAACGACGAGGTGATACGTCAGACAATACCGCGTCTTGACGGTTTACATAGTGCGTTACACTGATTTTTGTCGCCCCCATCTCTTTAGCATTTTTCCAGCTATGACAAGCAAGGCATTTGTTAGCATTTAACGACACTTCGTAGTTACGAATCGTATGTGGTATCAATGGTGGTTGGTACACATAGTTGCTATCGACTTTGTGATCTTTTGGGAAACGTTTAAAGTCGTCGGCAGGGCGTGTTGCTTCAAGTTCGGCACTACCACGTAATGATTGAACACCACCGATACCACCTGGATTGGTTTTAGCGGGGGTAATGATGTCACCATCTTCAGCTTGTACGGCACCTATGATCAATGCACTTGCGGCGATCAATGCCATGATGATTTTTTTCATAATCTTCTCCGATTCTTTGTTGGCCATTCATGTCGAATGGCCATCATTTCTTATTGCTCGTGCTTAAATCAGTCTTAAACACTGCCAACTTTCGTGATCTTCACAGGACATTTCTTGTAGTCAGTCTGTTTAGATAGTGGGTCAGTCGCATCTAAAATCAATTTGTTGACTAGGATACGAGCATCAAAGAACGGTACGAAAACCAAGCCTTGTGGCGGACGGTTACGACCACGAGTTTCAACACGGGCGCGCACTTCACCACGTGGCGATTGGATAAGAACTTCATCACCACGGCGTAAGTTACGAGCTTCTGCATCATCGGGATGAATGAAGCAATGCGCATCTGGTACAGCTTTATATAGCTCCGGCACACGACGAGTCATGGTGCCGGTATGCCAGTGCTCAAGAACACGGCCAGTACATAACCATAAATCGAATTCTTCATTTGGCACTTCCGGTGGTGCTTCGTAAGGCGCTGAAATAATTAGCGCTTTACCATCAGCTTGACCATAGAAGTCACGACCAGCACGTTTTGCGTATGGGTCATATTCTGGGTTAAAGCGCCATAAGGTTTCTTTACCATCGACGACCGGCCAACGTAGACCACGTACTGTGTGGTAAACATCGTAAGGTGCTAAGTCATGACCGTGGCCACGACCAAATTCAGCGTATTCTTCAAACAGGCCTTTTTGTACGTAGAAACCAGCTGATTTAGCATCATCGTTAAGCTCTTGCGCTTCTTCTAGCGGGAACTTATCAACATTACCGTTGCGGAATAAGATATCGTACATGGTCTTGCCGCGAAGCTCTGGTGCTTTCGCCATCAACTCTTCAGGCCACACCTCTTCAATTTTGAAGCGTTTTGAGAATTCCATGATTTGCCAAAGGTCAGATCTTGCCCCTTCAACAGGTGATACTTGTTGGTACCAAGCTTGAGTACGGCGTTCTGCGTTACCGTAAGCGCCTTCTTTTTCAATCCACATTGCCGTTGGAAGAATCAGGTCAGATGCTTGCGCGGTGACTGTTGGGTATGGGTCTGAACATACGATGAAGTTATCAGGGTTGCGGTAACCAGGAAGACGTTCAGTATTGATGTTTGGACCGGCTTGCATGTTGTTGTTACACATTACCCAGTAAGCATTGAGTACGCCGTCATTCAACATGCGATCTTGCTGTACTGCGTGGAAGCCAGGTTTTGGTGGAATAGTACCTTCTGGTAGTTTCCAAATTTTCTCAGCAATCGCACGGTGTTTAGGATTGGCAACGACCAGATCTGCTGGTAGACGGTGTGAGAAGGTACCTACTTCACGAGCTGTACCACACGCCGATGGCTGACCAGTTAGTGAGAACGGGCTGTTGCCTGGTTCTGAAATCTTACCTGTCAGCAAGTGTAGGTTGTACACTAAGCTTTGCATCCAAACGCCACGAGTATGTTGGTTCATACCCATCGTCCAAAGTGACATCACTTTACGGTTTGGATCCGCATATTGCTTGGCTAGTTCAATGAGGTCTTCTGGTAGTACCCCTGACATTTCAGAGGCTTTTTCTACGGTGTATGGCGCCACTGATTTTTTGTAGGCTTCAAAGCTGATATCAGACATGTCGCCTGAGTTCGGGTTTTTCGCTTTTAGCTGTAGAGGGTCGTCATCACGCAGGCCGTAACCAATATCGGTTACTGCTTGTTTAAAGTGGGTGTGCTTATTTACGAAATCCCAGTTTACTGCATCATTTTGGATGATGTAGTTAGCAATGAAGTTAGCAATCGCAAGGTCTGATTGAGGGTGGAAAACCATGCCGCGATCAGCTAATTCAAAAGAACGGTGATAGTAAGTTGAAAGAACGTTTACTTTCACATGTGGGTGACTTAAACGACGGTCAGTAATACGAGTCCAAAGTACAGGGTGCATTTCTGCCATGTTTGAACCCCAAAGTACGAAAGAATCCGCATGTTCGAAATCATCGTAACAACCCATTGGTTCATCAATACCGAAAGTACGCATGAAACCAACTACCGCAGAAGCCATACAGTGACGAGCATTCGGGTCGATGTTGTTAGATCGGAAACCTGCCTTCATTAATTTAGAAGCCGCGTAACCTTCCATGACTGTCCACTGGCCAGAGCCAAACATACCGACGCTGGTGGGGCCTTTTTCTTTAAGGGCTTTTTTGAATTTCTCAGCCATTACATCGAAAGCTTGATCCCAAGAAACAGGTGCAAACTCACCATTCTTATCGAACTTCCCATCTTTCATACGCAATAATGGCGTATTCAAACGGTCTTTACCGTACATGATTTTCGATAAGAAGTAGCCTTTAATACAGTTCAAACCTTTGTTTACTGGCGCTTCAGGATCACCTTGTGTTGCCACAACGCGGCCATTTTGCGTACCAACTAAAACCGAACAGCCAGTACCACAAAATCGGCATGGAGCTTTATCCCATTTGATGGCGGTTTCGTCTGAGCTTACGATCAGGTTAGTAGCAGAAGCGGGGAGGGTTATCCCTGCGACGGCGGCGGCGGAAACGGCTGCATTTGCTTTAACAAACGCACGTCTTGTCATTTTCATACATCACCCTCGGGTTTTTAATCCAGTGTTTTACTTAAAAATAATTAAGTACTTAATTGTTATTATTCCGTTATTTCTGCTTCATCATCGAGATTGTCCTCGATTTGATGAAAAACTAATGCGGTGCTTAAGACGTGATCAAGTTGATTGATCGCATCAATGGTGTCGGTAATGTAACCCTGATTTTCAGTTTCAATTACGACAACCAATTTCCCTTCTTCGCTTTCGCCGTAGATTTCGGTTCCTTCAAAAGACTCTATTGCCGTTTTTATGGATGCTAAATGTTCGGGTATAACATGAACGACTAAACTTGAGATATGAACTTCATTAAGCGACATTACAGCTCTCTATATTGTTATTAGGTTTATTCAAACCAATTAATTTACGACTCTTTAATGGTAATGGCTGATGTTGGACAGACTGATATACAGGCACCACAACCATTACAGAGATGCGTATCTATTTCGGGCTGAGCGACTGTGCCTATCGCCAATTTAAAACGAATAGCTTGAGGCTCACAACTGTCACCACATGAACGACAGTCAACATTTTTTTTGGCTAAACACTCATCAGTAATGTGCGCTTTGACCTGCCAAGGAAGGTCTGTTTTAGGGTGAAATAAAGGCTCGGGACAACTTTCTGCACATTGATAACAAAAAGTGCACTCACCATAATTAAAATCAACCCGAGGAAAGCCACCATCTGAGGTTTTTATTATTTTTTCAGGGCATGCTTGAATGCATTTTCCACATTGGATACACGCATCGGTAAAAATATGGTTTTTCACCCAAGGTAAATTGGGTTTATCGGCATCTTTACGGCGAGTAAATAATTGCCGCCTTGAGAGGTTTACTTGAGAGTTAGACACGCCAGATACCTTGTAAAACGAACCCGTTATCATGACCAATAATAGTTCAGTTAAATATTTTAATTTCCCACACGAAAATTGTAGTTTTTATAGGTAAAGCTGAAATACCTACAAAGGGGTAATTGAGGGGTAGGGTTGTTCTAGATCAATTAATCACTTGTAGAAAGCTCACATATTTTCCATCGTTCAAGTAATATTACCTATAGAAGAAAGGTTTATTTCGATTAAAAACTAGGTGATAGGTGAATATTCTCGTTAATTCAGACCATTATGTGGCCCCAAAAAAACCGATTGCAACAACGATAGCGAAGGGACTCGGCTCAATTATTATATTAGCCCTTGTGGCGATATTTGTTGCGATGTTCACTATCACCTATAGTTTAAAAGATGCTGAAGTGATCAATGTAGCAGGATCGTTAAGGATGCAAAGTTATCGCTTAGCGTATGATATTCAAAGTCAATCTCCGCAGCTTACACAACATATGGTAAGTATGGATAAATCGCTTCGATCATCGAGTATGCAATCACTTGATAATGTATTAGTACCCAACACTATTCGTGAACAATACCAAAAAATTGTAGAGCGATGGTCTCAGCTTTCATCTCAAATTCAATCTGGTAATCAAAATGTGTATTTACATCAAGTGAGCACATTGGTCGATGAGCTTGATTTGTTCGTATTAAATTTGCAGCGCTTTTCTGAAAATAAACTAAAGATGTTTGCTCTGGCTGGTGCATTATGTCTGTTTTTGATTTTTGGAATCACGGTTTTAATTGTTCGATTTACCCGAAATAAAGTCGTCAAGCCTTTAGCCCAATTGGTTGCAGCGAGCGAATCGATTCAAAATAAAAACTTTGATATTCAGTTAGATATGAATAATCAAACTGAATTAGATGTATTGAATCTATGCTACCAGTCGATGGCTCGAGAGTTGGCGTTATTTTATCATGGCTTAGAGTTGGCTGTTGATGAGAAAACCAGAGAATTACAGCAAGCGAATGATTCATTAAAAATTTTATATAATTGTTCAGAAGCGTTGTCGAGTTCGCGGTTAACAATTCATGATTTTCAGTTGGTATTGGACACTTTTAAACGAGTGGATGGAATACAGGCTTGTCGTTTATCGATCGATGAAAATGAAGGGGGCCAAATTCAACTCGTCTCTGGTCATTGTGATCAATATTCAAGTTGGAAAAGTTTTTCATTAGAAGAAAATGGTATGCCATTAGGTAAGCTCGAATGGCAACAAACACAAAATAAAGCCGTGAACTTAGTGATGGAGAGCTTAGGTCATATTATTGCTAGAGCTTTGTATTTTAGCCATAATCAAAAGCAAACCGAACAACTGATCTTAATGCAAGAACGTGCGACTATTGCACGGGAGTTACATGATTCATTAGCGCAGTCATTGTCATACCTAAAAATTCAAGTCACTTTACTTAAGCGGAGTTTAAATCAAGATCTTTGTGCTAAACGTTGCGAGGTTGCAACAGACATCATTCAGGACGTTGATGAAGTATTAGCCCAAGCTTATACTCAATTAAGAGAGCTCTTAAGTACTTTCCGCCTTAAAATTGAAGAGGCTCATTTTGGCGAAGCATTGAAGCAGCTACTGGAGCCACTTAAAGCACATACAAAAGCTCAGTTAATCGTTGATAATCAATTGCTTTCAATTGATTTAGATGCACAACAACAAGTACATTTACTGCAATTTATACGAGAAGCTGTACTCAATGCAATTAAACACTCATCAGCCGATCACATTAATGTGAATTGTTACCATGAAAATAATCTTATCCATATTAATGTTGATGATGACGGTGTTGGTTTTGATATTAATAAGCCTAAGCTCAACCATTACGGATTGAGCATTATGAAAGAGAGAGCTTCTCGTTTAAAGGCAGATTTTAAGATTACTTCAGAGCGAGGACAAGGTAGTAAAGTAAGCTTACAAATGGAATTAACTAATCTGAACCCTGGATAATTTAAGCCTCACCAGCACACCTCTTTTTGCGTCTAACGTCGTTAAAATTAACGCAATACGCCAGCTATGGACTTATGATTTTGCTAGTTATCTATCAAAAATAGAGGCACTCTGGTACAGAGTTAACTAACGTGTTGATATACAAAATTAATTCACTTTCTTATCCGCAGTTCAGGTTAACGAATAACAATGATAATAAGAGCGACGAAGAAGAGTAATATCATCGTCACTTGGGTATAAATACTCTTCTTCTTTTTTGAACATAGATTAGTAGGTAATAACGAGATGACAAATTTAGTATCAAAAGTTTTATTGGTTGATGATCATCCATTAATGCGTCGTGGTATTGGTCAACTACTGAATTTAGAATGCTGCTTTGAAGTAGTAGGAGAAGCCAGTAATGGGGTAGATGCTATCGCGCTTGCCAATGAATTTGATCCCGACATTATTTTGTTGGACCTAAATATGAAGGGCATGTCGGGTTTAGATACTTTAAAAGCGATGCGCAAAGAAAATATTGATAGTCAGATTATTATTTTAACCGTATCTGATAATCCAGCGGACATTGATGCACTAGTCAAAGCACAAGCGGATGGTTATTTGTTAAAAGATAGTGAGCCTGAAGAACTGATCGAACTATTAAAGCAAGCACAGCAAGGTGAGCCAGTTTATAGTCACCTAGTAAAAGAGCATTTAGAAACGCGTGGTGAAGGCGATAACTTAATGGATCAGCTCACTGACCGTGAAATGCAAATTTTGAAAGAAGTCGCAAAAGGTTATCGTAATAAACAAATTGCGGATCGCCTATTTATCTCAGAGTCGACAGTAAAAGTGCACATGAAAAGCTTGTTAAAGAAGCTGAATGTTGCCTCAAGAACGGCCGCGACAGTCTTGTACTTAGATACTTATGGCCGAGATTAATCACTTCTTTGTCTTGGTATCAAGCTACAATTTTGACAATATAGTCACTCCTTTCGTTTAATGCTGGATGTTTTATGTTTACAGGTATTGTTCAAGCCGTTGCAACACTGAAAAAAGTTACCGATCATCAGGGTATTCGTAGCTTTGATATTGCTTTCCCTGAAGGCTTTTGTCAGGAAATTGAAATTGGTGCTAGCGTTGCCATTGAGGGTGTTTGCTTAACGGTGACTGAAATAGTAAGCGCTAACATTTTGCGTTTTGATGTGATGCTAAAAAGCCTGCAAATTACCACCCTCAGTGAAGTGGTAGAAAACGATACAGTGAATGCAGAACGTGCCGCGAAAGATGGTGCTGAGATCGGTGGACATCCACTTTCTGGCCATGTTGATTTTTGCGCTCAAGTCGTCAGTGTTGAGCATATTGAAGAAAACTACCGCATCCGTATTGGGGTAAGACCTCAATGGTTACGTTATATTTTCCCGAAAGGTTATATTGCGATTAATGGCGCGAGCTTAACTATCTCTGATGTTGATAAAAAACAAGGCTGGTTTGATGTTTGGCTGATCCCTGAAACTCGCCGAATGACGACGTTTGAATTGAAGCAAGCCGGTTCTAAGTTAAACATCGAAATCGAACGCAGTACCCAAGTTCTAGTGGATACGGTGCGCGATACTCTAGAAGAGAACCTAGGTGAATTATTCCCTGCTTTAGAGAAATTATTAGAGAAAAATAATATTCACTTAGACCAATTAGCAAAAATGAAAAATAAGTAATAACGAACGGTTTATTCTATTCCGTGACATTAACCATGATGAGTGTGTGATCAACAATCGTTTACATGCTTATGAGTTGTATTTTATGTCTAGCTTAAAAGGTTAAGCTAAGGTGATAAAAATAGTGAATATGAGAGGGTAGGCTAAGGCTTCCTCTCTTTTTTATCCAGCGTCTTATATACAACATTCTTGCTGAAAGCAGAAGCAAGTGAATATCGTGAATCACTGGCTATAGAAAAAGAGCTTGAAGAAGTTAGTAGCGTAGCCTAATTCAACATGTTTAAATAAATGTTGAGATTTAGCTTAGTCTTATGCGTTAGGTTAGTTATTTTAGCCTAACACATAACATGTTTTACTTAACGTTTTATATTTGAGCCTAACGTATAAGAAAACGAGTCTGTAAGGCCAGTGTTACTTAATAGCCTCATTGAGTAAGGTTATAAACTCGGAACAGTCACCAGCATAATTGGGATATGCTTGACTTATAGAGCTCATTTTCTCTGTTGAAACAAGTAAAGCATTTAGATGCTCAAAGCCTGTGAAAGTCTTTTCTATTAAGTTATACCGTGCAATGGCTTGCTTTTTTTTATCGTAAACCTCTTCTAGAAAGATTTCTTGTTCAGCCTCATTTATCAGAAATAAAACATGCTGGTGCTTGCTGTCACTAATAAGGGTTTCTAATTTCTTATTCATCATCTGAAATGATTCTAATCTATGAATTGCATGTAATTCATGGTTTAACTCTATCAATCGATGATTGATTGCTTGTTTTTCTTGATCGGTTAGTACAATGATTTTTTCCTTATCAGCAATATAGTCGCTCATGCAAATAAGCAATTGTTCCCATTGTTTTTGTACTTGAGGTTTATATAACTCATCATGCGAGTGTGTTTTGATTTTTGTGTGCTCTAATAAATCAATTATTTCAACTGTAGTTGCCCAGGCATGCTGGTTTTCGGTTCTTAATTGAGCTTCAACTTTAAATGTTTTGCTTTGATTCGTGTGATATTTAAAATGAATATGGAGACTTCGATAGCGACAATCGTTATCCTTAGGATCTGCTATATAATCTCGCGATCGAATTATTTCAATTCTCTGAATACCAGCCACTTTTTCTTCGATGTAGTTGGTTATTTGCCTTAATATCTCCATGTTTGGAAGTATCAAACGGCATCCAGCAATATCAACCATGGTCTTTACACATGTTTTATTTGGTGTTTTTCCATCAAGAGAAGGGCGTTGTAACTTGTTAATGATGGTATCAGTACGTTTTAAGCGGCCAACAGGCGTTATTTTTAATTCTAAGTGATCACAGCATTGTGATAAAAAATATGAAATAGTTTTTAATGGCTGTTCATGAGCTTCACGAAAGGCTTGGATAACGGCTAAAGATTTTTTAAGTCGCCTTCTTGTTTTCTGTAAGCATCACTCGCTTTATATCTTTACCTGAATAAGTGAACTTTTCAGGAACTAAATCTTGTTCTTGGATGAAGCTTTCGAGGGATTGCTCAACCTCAGTAATAGAGTCTTCATCTAAAGAAAAAGTGCCATCAACTTTAAAGTTAATGACACCTAAATCTGTTTCGCAATTATGCTTCTTTTTATCATCTATAGACACGTAGTGTGTCCTGTTTTTTGAATGTTGTCGTAGTGCTTTTGAATTAGCGCATCAGGGATAATTTGTTGTGGGTTTTTATCCCACGTTATTTTCCATGGGCTACCATCTCTATGTGTTAATTCAACAAGCTGAGGACCAGAATAATCGCCTAATTTGGTTACTACATCTCGAATGATGCTATCGCTTTCAGCATCAAGACATGTATCACTTTCTTCGGTTATTACCGTTGAGCCAAATGTTTTAAATCTAAAATAAACAGAAGGTACAACTGGTCCATACTGCCATGCGTAAACGTCTTCGATAATCAATGGTCGTTTAAAGTGAGATAGCGACAGACCATGACATACATAAGTCAACTTTTGCAGTTGCAAATTGGTGAAGCATTTACCTTGCTTTTTCGCATGAGCGAGTAAGCGAAACGCAACATCAACAGCGCTGTAGGTATGATAGGCTTTCATTTTTAATCCAATTAGTTATGTAAGTTTACGATACGAATTTTTTAGCAGTTTAGATACTCATATTAATACAATATGCGACATATTGCTATAAGTTGCCTTATTGTTACTGTGTTTTTATACAGCTCCCTTCGTGGGAAACTGTATAATTATATATGGTTAAAATCAATGAGTATCAAATCTATTAAAACTGGCTATTAAGTCGATTGCCATCCTCCGGTTGAGAGAGTAAGTGCTATCGTAAAAATCACTCTCTACTAAACCCGAATCTCAATAGTACGAGCGTCACTTATTAGTTATTTGTAACAACGAGAATGGTCAGGAGAAACCACAGGGTCAACGCTCTTTAGCTGAGCTTATTGAACGATGGTTCCTGACTACCTCAATGAAGCACTCACGCTTAATCCCCTGTCCACAATTTGACCAAAACTATGCTAAAAAACCTGTATTTTATGCGTTAGTAATATGTGTTAACTTACTGTTTTTAAAGTTAAATGTATGTTTTTATGGGTATAAAAAAGCCCCTCAGTAAGGGGCAAACGTTCCATCGCTTTTTTATAGTTATTCTTAGTGTTAGGCGCCGTTTTTTAGAGCCTAACGACCTACTTACCTTTTAACCGAAATCACCATTCACATAACCTTGTGTGCGGTCATCTTTCGGGTTGCTGAAGATGATTTGTGTTTCATCATGCTCAACCAGTTCACCCATTAAGAAGAAGGCGGTACGGTCTGAAATACGACGTGCTTGCTGCATTGAGTGAGTCACGATAACGATGGTGAACTCTTTCTTTAGGGATTCCATCAATTCTTCAATTTTATGAGTGGCAATTGGGTCAAGTGCAGAGGTTGGTTCATCCATTAAAATCACATCAGGCTGCATGGCAATGGTTCGAGCAATACATAAACGTTGTTGCTGACCACCAGATAGGCCAAACGCATGTGATTTCAAACGGTCTTTCACTTCATCCCATAACGCTGCGCCGCGTAGTGATTTTTCTACTACTGAATCAATATGCTTTTTATCTTTAATCCCTTGAGCACGTAGGCCGTATGCGACATTTTCATAAATGCTCATTGGAAATGGATTCGGTTTTTGGAATACCATTCCCACCTTAATACGTAGATCTGATACGTCAATGTTGCCATAAATATCGTTGTCATCCATTGACACTTTACCCGTGATTTTAACCCCTGCAATTAAGTCGTTCATGCGATTTAAACAACGTAATAGAGTGGATTTTCCACAACCTGATGGGCCGATGAGAGCCGTCACTTTCTTTTGTGGAATCGGTAAATTAATGTTTTTAAGTGCTTGGTTATCACCATAAAAAAGATCTAGATTTTCGATATTAAATTTATTCATTGTCTTATTCTCTAATTTGTCGAGGTAGCCGCCACTTGTGTACTTAGCCACTACCTATCATTCTGTTTAAAGTTAAATTCGTGTTTGTAAGTTAGTAATTCGCTTTATTGAAGCGGCTTGCTATCAGTTTCGTTAGCATATTAATGAGAAGTACTAATACGATTAACACCGTTGCGGTTCCGTAGGCTTGGTTCCATTCGTCTACAGTAAATAACTCGGTTGTTAATTTATAAAGGTGAACGGTTAGCGTACGGCCTGAATCAAGTAGTGATTCTGGAATACGAGCAACCATACCTGCGGTTAAGAACACCGGGGCAGATTCACCAATGACACGACCAATACTTAGAATGACCGACGTTAAAATACCTGGCATAGCACTTGGTAAAATTAAGCGCCAGATAGTATAGATTTTTGATGCACCAAGGCCGTAAGAACCTTCACGGTAAGTTTGTGATACCGCCATTAATGCTTCTTCAGTTGTACGAATGATCACAGGTAGAATCAAAATACTGAGCGTAAGAGCACCAGACAAGATTGAGAAACCAAAGCCCATTACCGCAACGAAGAATGTCATACCAAATAGACCAAAGATGATCGATGGAATACCGGCTAATGATTCAGTACAAAAACGGATCACTTTAACCAATTTACTACCCGGTTTGGCGTATTCGGTTAAGTAAATCGCCGTCATAATGCCGAGTGGAGCAGCCACCGCAATGGAAGCAATTACCATATAGATGGTAGACACGATCATCGGGAAAATACCGTGCTCCTCACCCGTACGAGTGTAGTCATCGGTGATGAAGTTCCAATTTACGTGCTGTAGGCCATTGGATAAGATGTACCAGATAATCCAGAACAAGAAACCAACGGTTAGACCAGCCGAAATCCAGATAAATACATTTAAAATAAGATCTTTATTTTGGCGTTGTTTTTTCAGTTTGAGTAATTCTGAGTCTTTTGAGAAATCCATAGTGCTTACCTCGCTTTCTGACGGTTAAGGTACAGAAGAGCTGCATTTAAAATCATGATGAAGACTAATAACACCACACCAGTTGCATAAAGCGCGTTGGCGTGAATACCACTTGCATAAGACATTTCAATGGCAATATTGGCGGTTAAGGTACGAGCTGAATCAAGAATGCCTTCTGGCATCGCAGGGGCGTTACCCATCACCATAATAATGGCCATGGTTTCGCCTAAAGCGCGGGCGATACCTAGGATGACACCAGTCATAATGCCTGAGCGAGCAGCAGGTAAGAGGATTTTAAATATCGTGAAGGTTTTTGAAGCCCCGAGTGCCAACGAACCTTCTTTATAAGCATGGGGTACCGCACGGATAGAGGTTTCTGAAACCGTAATTACCGTTGGTAGAATCATCACACCAAGTACAATAATACCGGCAAGAATGGTGTTACCCGCTGGAACTTCAAAGATTTGCTGAATGAGTGGCACGATGATCACCAGACCAAAGAAGCCGTACACGACGGAGGGAATACCCGCTAATAATTCAACCGCAGGACGAATGACATCGGCGACACGTTTAGGGGCAATTTCAGCAATAAAAATAGCGGTTAATAAGCCGACTGGTACTCCAACAAGGACAGCACCAAAGGTTGATACAATTGACGCGACGATCATGGTGTACACACCATATAACGCCGGTGGTAGCCAGTTATCACCTAATACAATGCCTGAAACGCCCACGGCTTTAAATGCAGGGATACTTTCAGCAATGATGAAATAAGCGATGAGGGCAAGAGACACGATACCTATAATGGCACTACCTAAAAATAAGCCGTGGAAAATTTTCTCTTTCCAGTCGATACCTTTTTTCTGGCGTAAGTTGCCATTGTTTTCAGACGTTGGGTCTTCCGAATTGGCGACAGTATTCATAAGCTTGTCACTATTTGTTGTTTGGTCACTATAAGTGGCGATGGTCATAATCAAAACTCACATATCGAAAATGTTTATACCTGTTAACATGCTGTTGCAGTTTTGTTGTGTTCACGGCAACTACAATGACTTTAGGTATGCTAAGTATCCGAGATGGAAAATAAGCTCAGCTCTTGCGAGCCGAGCAATTAAAGTGAAAGGTGTTGCTTAGTGGATATCAATATAGCCTTGTTCGGTTACTAACTTTTGAGCGTCTTTAGTTAGCATCCAATCTAGGAATTTTTGAGCCGTTGGTGTTGGACGACCTTCGTGGTAAAGCACTAGGAAAGGACGAGCAACTTTGTAAGTATCATTCTTAACATTTGTAACGGTTGCCTCAACGCCATCAACTGTGAGTGGGTGAACCGTGTTATCAACCGTACCTAATGAGATGTAACCGATAGCGTAAGGGTTGCTTGCGACCATTGTTTTTAGACCGCCGTTACCGTTAGCAACTTGAGCACGTTGAGAAATAGCCGATACTTTCATATCGTTCACTTTCATTTTTAAATTCATGATGTCTTCAAATGCGCCACGAGTACCAGAGGCAGTATCGCGTGTAATGGCGACGATAGGCTTGTCTTCACCACCAACGTCTTTCCAGTTAGTGATTTCGCCTTTATAAATTTTCGTGATCTGCTCAGAAGTTAAACCCTTCAATGAGTTTTTTGGGTTAACAACAACGGCGATACCATCACGTGCAACGACTTCTTCTATTAATGTCGGCTCTTTTTCTTCCGCCTTTAAAGCACGAGAAGACATGCCAAGGTCAGCTGAATTATTTTTTGCAGCTTTGATACCAGCCGAAGAACCAGGACCTTGAACTTCAATAAATACATCCGAGTTGGTTTTCATGTATGTTTCAGCAAAGACTTCCATTAACGGAGTAACACTACTTGAACCTACCGCAGAGATAGTTTCTTTGGCTGATACTGGGTTTACTGATAGCGCGCTTAGGATTGCTAGAGCGCTGATTACTGTCTTTTTCATACTTTCGTTTCCTTTATGGCTTCATGCCGTTAAGTCGTTCAGTTGACGAAAGCCACTTTAGGGTTGGAATATGACAGTTGTGTTACATTAATTTGAAACATAAATGACAGAGGTGAATCTTGTTGATGACCTGCAAGAGAAAAGAATTGAAGAATGTGTATGGTCAAATAGAGTGTCGAACGACAAATCTTCTGAATTTGAAGCGGTAGCCTTAAGTTAACAACCGCTTCAATAGCAGATTAGGATAATGGTTAGCCGAATTCACCACCAATGTATTCTGCTGTCATGGTTTGTTTGGGCTGGATGAAAATTTGCTCGGTTTCACCAAATTCGATCAATTTACCCAAGTGCATGAAAGCGGTAAAATCAGAAATTCGCTTCGCTTGTTGCATGTTGTGCGTCACGATCACGAGAGTAAATGATTTGCGGAGTTTGGTGATCAGCTTCTCGATGCCTTGAGTAGCAATAGGGTCAAGTGCAGAAGTCGGTTCGTCCATCAAGATCACTTCTGGTTTTAACGCTATGGTTCGTGCAATACATAAACGTTGCTGTTGACCACCCGATAGGCCCATTGCATCTACGTGCAGTTTATTTTTTACTTCTTTCCATAAACGAGCGTGCTCTAATGCATCTTGTACTCGCGTATCCATTTCTGCTTTCGATAGCTTTTCATTTAAACGAATACCAAACGCAATATTTTCATAAATGCTCATTGGAAATGGCGTGGGTTTTTGGAAAATCATACCAACTTTGCTGCGTAAGCCGTAACGGTCGATACCGCTGGCGAGAATGTTTTCATCATCGAGTAAAATTTTGCCTTCCGCGTATTGTTCATCGTATAAGTTATAAATACGGTTCATGGTGCGAAGTAGAGTTGACTTACCACAACCTGACGCGCCAATAATTGCGGTGACTTGCTTGTTATAAATGGACAAGTTAATGTCAAATAACGCTTGCTTCCCTTTGCCATAAAAAAAGTTTAAGCCTTGAATATCCATGCGCTTGCTGCGTGATGTCACTTCTTTATTGTTGGTCATAGTGGTATTCATTGTAATTATGTTACGGTCAGATACGGCCGTTTTGTTCGGAAATTGACTAACTTTAACTTGAGTGGTTGCATTCATAATGGGTTTATCCGTTTTGCTTTAGGTTTTTACGTTGGGTAAATTTCGCTAACCAAGCCGGTAAAAATCGAGAAATAATGTTTAGGCATAAAATAGTAACCGTGACGATCAACGCACCAGTCCAGGCTAAATTATTCCATGTGTCATAAGGACTCATTGCCAAGCGATAAATGGTGACAGGCAAGTTCGCTATCGGCCCATTCATATCAAATGACATAAAGGTATTATTTAATGCGGTAAAGAGCAAAGGAGCGGTTTCGCCACAAATGCGAGAAAATGACAATAAAATGCCAGTTAAAATACCTGCACCCACACTGCGATAACTGAGCGATAACGTCACTCTCCATTTCGGTAACCCGATGCCTGCACCAGCTTCACGAATGGTTTTCGGCACCAATTTCAACATCTCTTCTGTTGTAGAAATGATCATAGGCAGCGCGATGATTGCAAGTGCGATAGAACCCGCCCAACCCGAAAATCCACCAAATGGTTGCACAAAAATTTCGTAAATGAATAGACCAATCAAAATAGAAGGGGAACTCATTAACATGCCGTTTAAAAAGCGAATAGTATCGGCAAGTTTTGAGTCCTTACCATATTCCGACAACCAAGTGCCAGCGAGCAGACCAACCGGAATTGCAATAGCAATACCGACTAAGCTGATCATTAAGCTGCCGACGATGGCGTTAGCTAAGCCGCCTTCACTGCCAGGGCTTGGCATGGATTCGGTAAAGGTTGTCCAATGCAGCCCGTGTAAACCTTTACTTAATAAACTGTATAAAATGACAGCCAAAATCAATAAGCCTACACCAGTTGCGGCGTAGCATAAGGTCCGGAACACTTTACTTTTGACTGTGCGCCACTTGGCTCGAGACATGGAGGGAGAATGAGTCATTATTTCGCTCCTTTTCTAAGCTGAATACGGGCATAACCCATCACTATAAAAGTAACTAAGAACAAGACGAGACCGAGTTCTAAAAGCGATGCCAAGTGCATAGGGTTTGTCGCTTCATTAAATTGCTCTGCAATCGTGGCCGAAATTGAAGTAGCAGGCATAAACAATGAGGCGTTGATATCTTGTGAACCGCCGATCACAAAAGTGATGGCCATGGTTTCGCCTAAAGCACGACCTAATGACAAGATGAAAGCACCTAAGATTGAGCTTTTAATGGAAGGGAGTAAGACTTTCAAAATCACTTCACAAGAATGTGCACCAATGCCATAAGACGATTCACGTAATACATTTGGTACCGTTGTCAGTGCATCTTTAATCAGTGAAGTTAAGATCGGTAAAATCATAATCGCTAAGATGATGCCCGAAGTGAGCAAGCCTAAGCCGATCGGTGGACCTTCAAATAACACGCCAATGACTGGAAGTGGGCTGATATTTTCCAGTAACCACATTTGCACATGTTCAGAAAACCAAGGTGCAAAAACAAATAAGCCCCACATACCGTAGATAATACTAGGTACCGCAGCAAGCAACTCAATAGCAATACTAATCGGTTTTGCTAGCCATTTTGGCATTAATTCTGATAAAGAAATTGCAATCGCGATGCCAATAGGCGTCGCAAGTAATACTGCAATGAGGGCAGAAACGATGGTGCCATAAAGTGCGTTCGCCGCTCCAAAAAGAGATTGAACCGGATCCCAGTGAGTACTAGTAATAAAACTGAAACCGTATTCAGAGATGGCCGGTAATGCCCCACCAACTAATGAAGCAAATAACGCCACCATAAGTACAGTGATCAGCAATGCACTTGCAAAGCTGAGCTTTTGGAATAGTTTATCTGCACCTAAGTGAGATAATCGTCTTGATGGCGCTGCCGAAGTAGAAGATAAAACGCTCAAAGTGATATCCTGATGTATGTAATGAAATCAAATACCTTTTTCATTAGACACTGCAGCATCCAATGAAAAAGGTATCGGTATTACTGATTTCCGTGTTTGGTTAACTTAACAGCTTAAAATCTGAGCAATTGGAAACCTAACCCGTTGTCAAATAATGATTTCTTGTTAACGATGAGTGGCTCGTAAACAATGAAAGGTGCTTAGCCATTAGATAGCACCTCCCTATTCTTTTTGCTTCACTTATTTAGTGAAAACTTGTGTGCCTTTTGAGTCTTTGATATCGGTAGACCACATAGTCTCAACCATATCTACTACGCTTTCTGGCATTGGAATGTAACCCAATTTCGTAGCCATATCGCCGTGCTCGTAACCCCACTTGAAGAACTTAAGTACTTCTTTAGCCGTTTCTGGATTAGCTTGTTCTTTGTGCATCAAGATGAATGTTGCTGCTGTCATTGGCCATGACTGTGCGCCAGGTTGGTCGTTTAGCATGAGTCTGAAGCCTGGAGCGTTCGCCCAATCTGCATTCGCAGCTGCTGCTTGGAATGCAGTAAGTTCTGGCTTAACGAAATTGCCGTCTTTATTTTTCATTTGTGTGTAAATTAGGTCGTTTTGCTCTGCATAAGCGTATTCAACATAACCAATAGCACCTGGAGTACGTTTTACTAGGTTAGCAACGCCAGCATTACCTTTGCCGCCTAGGTTAGTTGCCAGTTTAGGCCATGCCACTTCTTTACCCATGCCTACTTGGTCAGCCCAAGATTTGCTTGCACGGTTGAGATAATCAGTGAAGTTGAATGTTGTGCCTGAACCGTCTGAACGGTGAACAGAAACAATCATTTGGTGGGGAAGTTGAATATCATCATTCAATGCTTTTAGTTCAGCGTCATCCCAGTACTTAACTTTACCTAGGTAAATGTCTGCTAAAGCTTCACCTGACAGTTTAAGCTGACCAGCTGCAATACCTTTCACATTAATAACTGGAACGATAGAGCCCATTACCGCTGGAAATTGAACTAAGCCATTTTGATCCAGTTCTTCTTTTGTTAAAGGCGCGTCCGATGCACCGAAGTCGACAGTTTTTGCTTCAATTTGTTTAATGCCACCGCCAGAACCAATAGATTGATAGTTCAGCTTAACACCCGTTTCTTGGTTGTAAGCCTTTGCCCAATCAGCGTAAACAGGGTAAGGAAATGTTGCACCAGCACCGTTGATCGTTGTCGCTGCCATGCCAGAGGTAGAAACAACCGCAAGAGAGGCTAAAAGAAAAGCGTACTTCTTCATTTTTTTATCCTAAAAATTGTAAGTAAATGTGTTTTCATTTGGTAAGTTAACTCGCCTACATTTCATTTGTGTGACAGTGTGGGGTATTTTTATTTTTTCTTTTGTTGATTAGGTGGGGGCTTTTTTAACCTTCTGATATATAGGTTAATATTTTTATTTTGTGAGGGCGGGAATTTAGGTGATAGAGCGTGTTTCTTCTTTTAAAATCGAAATTTCCAAGTGTTAACATTGGAAATATTTGTAACAATTAAATATTGATGATTTATAAGTAGTGTATATAGGGATGAAAAATCATTGTTTGACTATGGGTGAGTTAATACTTTGATCACGCTGAATGACAATGAATAACACACCCAAGTGCATTACTGAGATAATAAGAAGACCAGTTAAGTAGGCGATAGGTGGGGCTTTAATTACCAGTAGTTCTCAAAGCTAAATTGGCCAGCTTCCCGACGTAGGTGTTTTTTATAACCCATTTGCTGCAAGCAATCCCTTGTGTCATGCACCATGTTTGGGTTGCCACATAAATAGAAGAAACTGCTTTCTATACTTGGTTCTACGTGCGCAGCTTTAGCAAGTGAGCCATCTTGCAACCTTTGTGGAATTCGCCCAGATAAGGCACCAGAGACCTCTTCTCGAGAGACAATCGGCACATAACGTAACTTACCCTGATACGTTTTCATCAGTTCCATGATCTTTTCTTTATAAACCAACTCTTCCTTGGTACGTACCGCGTGCACTAAAATTAAATGCTCAAAACGCTGGCATTGTTCAACTTCTTCTAAAATCGATAAGTATGGCCCGATGCCAGTGCCAGTTGATAACATCCATAAATCTTTCGGCCCTTCAGGTACTTCATCAATCGTCATAAAGCCAGCAGGAAGAGTGCCGACGAGTACCTCATCGCCAACCTGTTTGTGTTCAAGTAATGGGGTAAGTTGACCATTTGGAATTTCGATGACTAAAAACTCCAACTCAATTTTATCACCACTTAAGCAAGGTTTATTGACCATTGAATAGGCGCGTCTTACCCATTCACCTTGTTCATTGAGTACGGCAAGTTTGCTGAATTGACCCGCAGTGAAAGCCAGAGTAGGAAAGGCATTGATAGGGGCTTGCACGCGAAGAGAAAATAAATGTTTTGCCCAATCTATCCGTTTGATAATAGTACTAGTAACAAATCCGAGTGGTACTTCTTTCATCTGCATCTCCTTGTTTATTCTTGGGTATTTAAGATAAAAATTAACAATTCCAGCATACACTTTCAGTATATACCCAAGTCACTTCAAGGTGCGAGTTTCAGCAAGAATAAAACAAGCTTTAGGCAAGACAAATTGAATATGATCATAGTGATTCTAATAGATTGGCAAATCTGTTGTGACTTTATCTTGCGCTAAGTTTCAGTGCATCTTCAGTCAATCTTCAGTTTGACCCTTTAAAGTCGTGGTTAATGAAGAGAATTGAAGTAGGTACTGTATGAGCATTAAAACATGGTTACGGAATTTTGATCGATATCGTCGACGTAAGATGGCAACACTAGAGCCATTATTGTATCGATGGTTTCTGAATAGCAGCCAAAATCAATCTCGCCTCTTACAAAAGGAAGAGGTGAGTTCAATATTGATAATCAGAAATAACAAAAGAATCGGCAACATTTTATTTTTAATTCCTTTTATTAAACAAATAAGATCTGCCTATCCTGATGCCAAAATCACTTTGCTACTATCTCAATCATGGCAGAAATCTATTTTTGAAAATATCGGCATAGATGAAATTTTGGTTTCTAACTTCTCATTTTCGAAAGTAGTGTCATGTTTAAAGTTAATAAAGTCGTTAAGACAAAAAAACATGGATTTGATGTTAATTCCTTACTCTTCTTCTGAAGATAGTTTTATCGCATCAGTGTTACCAGCTAAAAACAAAATTTCATCTCATAGTGAAAATAGAAATATATGTTTTACGCATACATTTAAAAGTGATTTTGAATTTTCACATATGGCATTTAATAAACTATTTCTTATTAAAAACATAACGAATGAAGAATTGACCAATGTGTGCCATAAGTTGGTTTTTAGTGAGAGTGAAGAGTTGCTAGGTATGAAAGACAGATCTTTAATTTATGATGGAAATAAAAGATTGGTTGCCTTTTTCCGAGGAGCCAGAGGGAAAAAACAATTATCCGATCAACAATGGAAAAACATATTAATTAAATTCGAAGAAGAGTCCATAGAACCTATTCAATGGGTCGAAATCTTGAGCAGTGATATTAATCAGCCACTGTCTAATCAATCACTAATATATCAAAACAATAATTTGCGCTTGCTTGCCAGTTTTTTGAAAAATGTAGATACCTTTATTTCTTGTGATACAGGGCCTTTGCATTTGGCGGATGCTGCAGGTGTAAATTGTATTGGCTTGTTTACTCATACAAGTTTAGAAACTTATGGTGTCATAAATGGACGGTCTTTAAATCTTTATGATTGGTATCACACGGATGTTACTGAGCATTTACCAGTAATAGCTCAATAGTCGTGCGGTCATTCAGGTTTCTATTCATATTTGTGGCTTAAACAAGGTTTTTCAATGACGTCTTTTATATTTCGATTATTTACTTTTGATAATGCGTTTCGTCCTAAGGTGAAAACAAGTACTTTTATTCTTGTCGTCTCTTTCTATTTTGGATTTATTCTAAATTACCCAATCACATCAAAAGTTTTTGCACTTGGTAAAAATGTTCCAGATATTTGGTTCCCCTATACTGGACCTTTTGTGCTTTTCTTTGCTTTTATTGTTATTTTTTCAATTTTAACACTACCATTCATCCTTAAGCCTTGGTACGGTTTTCTGTTTTTAAGCTCGGCGATAGCTTTTTATGCGGTGCAAGAGTTTCACATACTATTTGATACCTCAATGATTGAAAATATTGTCGAAACAAATGTATCAGAAGCTTTGTTTTATTTTAATATTCGGTCAGTATTTTACTTTTTGATTTTTGGCTTGATTCCTACCATGTTACTTGTCTGGGTTAAGGTCGAATTTCATTCATCGGTTTTCCGTGAGTTAGTGAGCCGAGTGATATTAATATTGGTTTCAATTGTTTTTATTACCATCATTGCGATCACCACTTATAAAGATTATGCCTCCGTTGGGAGAAATAACCGTTACCTTAATAAGATGATAATTCCTGCGCATGTGTATGATACGTATAAGTACATTAAGCGTAATTATTTAACTCAACCCTTGCCATATACGTCATTAGGCGATGATGCCAAATTGCTGCCAACAAAAAATGGCAAGCCAACCTTAGTGGTAATGGTATTAGGGGAAACGGCCCGTGCAATGAACTTTGCGGATAATGGTTATTCTCGCGACACGCAGCCATACACTAAAGATCTTGGTTTGATTTCATTTAAAGATGTGTCGTCATGCGGCACTTATACTGCACTATCGGTACCTTGCATGTTTTCGAATATGAATCGCACTGGTTACAATAAAGCGAAAGCGAATGCACAAGATAATGCGGTCGATATTATTGCCAAGGCAGGGGTGGAAACATTGTGGGTTGATAATGATGGTGGAGACAAAGGCGTTGCTCATAATACTCAGTTAATTAAGACCGACCCGACTAAAGATGACGCATTATGCGACGGAAACACTTGTTTTGATGAGGTGATGCTAAAATCTTCTCAGCAATTTATTGAAAAAGATCATAAAGATAAGTTGATCGTTTTACATGCGATTGGCAGTCATGGCCCCACTTATTTTCAGCGTTTTCCGGCAAGGCTTGCGAAGTTTGCCCCATGGTGCAATAGAAAAGATATTGAACAATGTACCGATCAAGAAATTACCAATGTGTATGACAATACTCTGGTATATACTGACTTCTTCTTAGCGCAGGTGATCAAACAACTACAGAGTTATGCGCAAGACTATAATGTGTCGATGATGTATGTGTCTGATCATGGTGAGTCACTCGGTGAAAATGGCTTATATTTACATGGTACGCCTTATGCTATTGCACCAAAAGAACAGAAAACCGTTCCTTGGTTGTTATGGCTGCCTGAACAATATGCAAAACAAAAGCAGGTTGATAAGTCTTGTATAGCAGAGGAAGCTCAGAAATCTCGCTATACACATGATAACTTTTTTCATAGTTTGATTGGGTTGTATGGTGTAGAAACAAAAGCTAAACAAGCAGACTTAGATTTATTTTCTAACTGTCACGTATAAAATTGAATAGAGTGGCCCAAAAAAAGATGAATGAAAAAGTTGTCGTAAAACGAACTGGGATTATGCGTATCATTTTTACGTTAAAGCACAGTTTTAATGGTTTGAAGTGGATGATAAAAAATGAGGCTGCATTTCAGCAAGAGTTAGTCTTATTCATTCCATTAACTGTTTTGGCTTGCTACCTTGATGTTAGCGCAGTGCAATCGGTATGCTTAATTTTATCTATGATGTTTGTGCTATTTGCGGAAATGGTCAATACCGCTATTGAAGCGGTTGTTGATCGAGTGGGTTTGGAATATCACACGTTATCTGGTGTGGCGAAAAATGTTGGTTCAGCCGTCGTCACCTTAAGCATGATTATGTCTGCCATGGTGTGGGGTGTGATTGTTTACCCGCTATTTTAATGGCATGAATACAGACTAGATCGAATTTGAGCAGAGAGTAGCAAAAATGAAAGTATTGATCATTGAAGACTCTGAAGCATTGCGTCGCGGATTGAGTGTTGGATTAAACAATCTTGGTTTTACCGTTAATGAAACGGGTGATGGTTCCGTTGGTTTAACCATGGCCTTGAACCAGCAGTATGATGTGATTGTCCTAGATCTAATGCTTCCGAATGTTGATGGCATGAGTATTTTGCGATCTCTACGCCAGCAAGGGGTTCAAACTAAGGTTCTGATCTTATCCGCCAAGACACTACCTCAGGATAAAATTGATGGTCTAATGCAGGGGGCAGATGACTACTTAACCAAGCCATTTTCCTTTGAAGAATTACATGCCCGAATTTTAGCTTTGTTACGTAGAGGCCAACTATTACAACAAGGAAACCGTCATCAAGTCGGAGGTTTTTGTCTCGATCTTGAAACGAAGAGATTTTGCTATCAAGAGCAAGAGATCGAACTGACGCGCAATGAGTTTAAAATTATAGAATGTTTATTTTCTGCCAAAGGGCGGGTAGTCAACGTTGAGAAGATCAGTGAATCTGTGGTGGGAAACTTTGATTATCTATCGAAAAATACCATTGAATCTCACTTGTCTTCAGTACGAAAAAAAGTCAGAGCACTAGGTGGTGTACTACCCGTTAAAAATAAGCGTGGCTTTGGCTATTTTGTCGAAGAGACCTCTTAATGTATAAGCAATCACAGACATCCTCAATTAAGCGAAATTTAGTCAATTCAATTTCTTGGGTATTTGGTATCATCATTTTTGCGGTCTATTTATCGATTGATTTAAGTATCGATAGTTGGGTAGATAAGCAATTTGATAAATCTCTCGTCAATAAAGCAAATTATATGAAATCTCTTGTTAAGGTTTCGGGTGATCGCTTAAGTTTTGATGATGACCACCTCTCTGAATTTCAAGAAGACGAAGATGCTCACTTTTATCAGTTTTGGTCTAATAGTCGAAGTTTTAAACGCTCAAAGTCATTGGAAGAGTATCCAAAGATAAACCTTATTAAGTTAACCCTACCGTTAAATACCAATCAACTACTCGATGTCACCTTGCCAAATGGGGAAGAGGGAAGAGCATTTCTTTCCTATTTTTTACCTGAATCTGAACAACTGTCGGTCAGCCATGAACATCCTGCTTACTTCGCCTTATATCAGTCCAACCATTCTTCAGAGAGCATGTTGGTATTGATTGATATTTTGTTGGTCGTGACATTTTTTATGTCTATCGTAGTGATGCGTTATATTGCGATACGTATCGTTGATAAAGGCTTGAAACCACTACAAACCATGAATGCTCAAATTAAACAAATTGGCATTGACCAAAGTTCGGTAACAGAAATTCCTGAGCCTGATTTGCAGTTTGATGAAATCGAACCTATTCGCCAAGAATTGAATGCTTTTATTAAGGCGAACCAAGTATTTTTACAGAACGAAAAGCGCTTAACAGGCGATATTGCTCATGAACTGAAAACGCCAATTGCAGAAATTATGAGTTTGAGTGAGATTTATATTCGCTACCCTGAAGATGAGCGAATAGGGGCAACTTATAAACAAGATATGTTTAAAATCGCCCAAAGAATGAAGAAAATAGTTGATAACTTATTGTTATTACAAAAGGCATCATCAGCGACCATTCAGATTGAATTAGAAGCGATCGATTTATACCAGTTGGTTAATGAAGTGATAGAAGAGTTGGCTTTTAAGTTTTCTGATGTCGATAACCGCATTCAAATATTGATTGATAAGCCTTTGATAATTGGTGATTCATTTTCATTACATACGATATTGCAGAATTTAATTGATAACGCATTATTTTATAGTCCAGAAGGCTCTCAAGTCACGGTATCGTTAATACCAGTACAAGCAGAGGTAGTGTTAGAAGTTCGAAATCAAGTACACACGATATTGACTGAACAAGATATTGCACACCTATTGGAACCAATGTATCAAGCCGATCAATCCAGAACGTCTAATGATCGTTATGGCCTAGGGTTGTCGATTGTGAATAACCTATGTCGGTTAAATGGTTATCAAATTGACGTTGCCTACCAAGGTGGTGAAATTTGTTTTAGAGTCCAAGGGATTGAAGGTCATAGAGCGGAAATAAGGAAAGAAACTTAAGGTAAATCTTCTGTTTTTATTTATGCTGAAAAAGCCGATACTAATCAGGCTCTATTATGTAGCCCCCTATACCCATCGTACTTGAAGCTAGAGCTTTGTTGACGGCGTTCATTTACTTGTCGCCTCCCGACAACGTCAATTATTTTGGGAATACTACATAACAGCAGCTGTACATGACATAAGTGATATATAACGAAAGAAACCTAGCTCGCCTATAAAGTGAGCTAGGTTTTTTTATGTCTGTTGCTAACCAATTAATTAGTCGGACGAATAAATGGCATGTGACGGTTGACGTCTTTATACAGCAAGTAGCGGAACGGGCCAGGGCCACCGGCATAACAAGATTGAGGGCAGAAAGCACGCAGCCACATGAAATCGCCAGCTTCTACTTCAACCCATTGTTGGTTTAAGTGATAAACCGCTTTGCCTTCTAGAACATATAAGCCATGTTCCATAACGTGAGTTTCATCAAATGGGATCACGCCACCTGGTTGGAATGTCACAATATTCACGTGCATATCGTGGCGCATATCGGTTGAATCAACAAAGCGTGTTGTCGCCCACGCATCATCGGTTTCAGGCATCGGAATCGGCTCGATGTCGTTTTCATTGGTCACAAATGCTTCAGGTGCATCTAACCCTTCTACGTATTGATACGCTTTACGTACCCAATGGAAACGTACAGGTTCATTTCCCTTGTTGTGTACCGTCCAATTGCATTTTGGTGGCAGATAAGCATAACCGCCTTCGGCCATATGGTGCTTTTCACCTTCGATAGTCAGTTCCATTTCACCGGCAACCACAAACAATACCCCTTGAGCTGCTGGGTCGAGTTCAGGTTTATTAGAGCCACCACCGGCTTCAATTTCGACAATATATTGAGAAAAAGTTTCTGAAAATCCGCTAAGTGGACGAGCGATCACCCACATACGCATGCCTTCCCAAAATGGTAAAAAGCTGGTCACGATATCGCTATATACGCCTTTTGGAATAATGGCATAAGCATCGGTCAGTACCGCACGATCAGACAATAGTTGGGTCTGAGGTGGTAAGCCTCCCTGTGGAGAGTAATAGGTGTGTTTATTGGTCATTCTTGTGGTCCTTCATACAAGAGAGAAAACGAAATATAGATTTATTATGCGCTTTACATTTGTAATTTAAAAATTAAATAATTTAATTGCTATTAGTGGATTATCCACTAGTTTAGAGTGGTAAGTGAATCCGGCGAATCAGTGAGTGAGATGAAATATGAATACAATGTTAGATCCTGTGTTATTACGAAGCTTAGTTGCGGTGGTGGATACCGGAAGTTTTACTCGTGCCGCCGACAGTACTCACTTAACTCAATCGACGATTAGTCAGCAGATCCGCAAGCTCGAAGCACAACTTGATTGTGAATTGCTAGTACGTAAAAAACGCTACGCCACGCCAACAATAGAAGGTGAACGCATCGTGAGCCATGCTCGTCGAATTCTCACCATGATGGAAGAAGCGATTGCAGAAACTGTGAGCACAGCAGAGCAAAGACCAATTAAACTTGGCGTGCCGGAAGATTTTGCCACTCACGAATTAGTCCCGACATTATCGCTATTTTCTCAAGCCTTTCCCGAAGTACGCTTGGAGGTGAAAAGTGGCATGTGTAGCGAAATTTGGACGCAGTTTCAAAATAATGAATTGGATATAGCACTTGTTAAACATCGCCCCGGTCAAGCCGAAGGAATTACTAAATGGCAAGAACCATTAAGTTGGATCGACGGGAAAGGGTTTAATAATTTACAAAAGGCTACCGTGCCGTTGGTGGGTTTGCCAAGTACCGGGTTGTATCGCAGTGAAATGGCACATACTTTTGATTCACTAGGTAAACGTTGGAGAATGTCTTACATCACGAGTAGCCTGTCTGGGGTAGGCTGCGCAGTAGAAGCCGGCCTTGGTGTTTCATTACTACCTACACGCCTAGTGACACCGCTGCATCAAGTTTTAAATGCAAAAGATGACTTGCCAGATGTGCCACCATTGGAGTTAATCCTGCATGCGCAGACGCTACTGAGTCAGCAAAGTAAGTTGTTAGTCGATAAATTAATCGACGCTTGTGATGGGATTTATTCTCGAAATTCGAGCTTTTGATCTTGCTTGTGATTGAATTAACGGTTTAATGTAAATGACAACTTTGTTATAAATGAATTAAGAAAGACACGTTTTGTCTTTTCGATAGGCTGCGGGATGCGGCGATAAATATAATCATGATACGGATGTTTTATGAAAAAATTACTTCAAGCGGTTGTGCTTTCAGCCACTTTATTTACGGCTACTTCAACGCTAGCTGATACCACTTTGCAAAATATTACCAAATCAGGTGAGCTTCGTGTTTGTTTTGATGCGGGTTATATGCCTTTTGAAATGAAAGCTAAAAATGGTGAGTTTATTGGCTTTGATGTGGATTTAGGCAAAATGCTCGCAAAAGCAATCGATGTAAAATTCACACCGGTAAACACGTCTTGGGATGGCATTATCCCAGCCCTTCTAACCAATAAATGTGATGTCATCATGGGTGGCATGACCATTACGGCTAAGCGTAATATGCAGGTTAACTTTACCCAACCTTACGTGGTGATTGGTCAAAGTATTCTTTTAAATGCTAAGCATGCTGGTAACATTACTAGCTACCGTGATCTGAATGACGAAAAATATACTATTGCGACTAAACTCGGCACGACCGGTATTATTGCGGCTGACCGCTTCTTACCAAATGCGAAACAAAACAAGTTTGAAACGACGGCAGATGCAGCCCTTGAAGTGTCTAATGGTAAAGCCGATGCCTTTGTTTATGACCTACCATTTAATGCTATTTATACCGCGCAACATAAAGGTGAAGTGGTTCACCTAGATAAGCCATTTACTTTTGAGCCTCTAGGCTTTGCGGTTCGTCAAGGTGATCCTGATTTCCTTAACTTCTTGAATAACTACTTAAATCAAATTAAAGGCGATGGTACTTATGATCGCATTTACGACAAATGGTTTAAGTCTGCTTCTTGGTTAGATAAAGTTCAGTAAGAAACTGTATAACAGCCAGAAATAGTGAACGCTATCTTCTGGCTGTTTTTGTATCTGTCTTTTACGTTGTTATTCAAAGGATTACTATGCAGTCTAAACCCAATACGGTTTTTTGGAATCTTGTTTTTGTCGGCATTATTGCGGCGCTTTTTACTCTCGTCTATTTATCGACGTCTAGAATTAATTACAATTGGAATTGGGAACGCGTTGTTCCTTATATCATTGATACTCAACCAGAGGTCATCAATGCTCCGCTTGATGGTGATATCGTTGAAAATGCTGAAGGAACATTAATTCTACAATCGGTTTCCGGTGACGAATTGATGGATTTATCACAATTTAAACACCTTAAAGTGGCTGCCGGCGATTTAGTGTTTGAAGGCGATACTTTGGCTGAAAAGAAGCAATGGAAGCTGGGCACTTTAAGCAAAGGTGTGATTGTTACCATACAGCTGTCTGTGATCTCGTTAGTCTTTGCGATTGTGATAGGGATGTTCCTTGCCTTAATGAGGCTTTCTAGCAATATCGCATTACGTAAACTTGCCGTGAGTTATATTGAATTGATCCGTGGTACGCCATTATTAGTTCAAATCTTTATTGTGTATTTCTTTATCGGAACAGTACTCGACCTTGATCGTTTTACTTCCGGTGTCGTGGCGCTCTCGATGTTTACCGCTTCTTATGTAGCTGAAATTATCCGTGCAGGTATTCAAGGGATTCACAAAGGTCAAATGGAAGCATCACGTTCATTGGGTATGACCTATCCACAATCAATGACGTATGTCATCTTGCCTCAAGCGTTTAAACAAGTCCTTCCACCATTAGCAGGGCAGTTTATTAACCTGATTAAAGATTCTTCTTTGGTCTCTGTGATTGCAATTACTGATTTGACTAAAGCAGGTCGAGAAGTCGTCAGTGGTACGTTTGCACCATTTGAGGTGTGGATCACTGTCGCGTTATTATATTTATTGCTAACAGGCAGTTTATCTTGGGGCATTCAAGCATTAGAAAAGAGGTTATCAGTCAGTGATTAATTCTAATCAAAGCCAGTCGTCTCAGTCATCTGTACCAACAACAGCGCAGGGCGAGCCGATGATCGTGGCTGAAAAGATCAACAAAGTGTACCCAAATGGATGTCATGCATTAAAAAATGTTTCCGCAACTGTCAAGCGTGGCGAAGTTGTGGTGATTGTTGGGCCATCGGGTTCAGGGAAATCGACATTTTTACGTGCTATTAATCAGCTTGAGACGATTAGTGACGGCTCGATAGTGATTGATGGTGTTGATATGTACGCACGTTCAACCAATATTAATACCTTACGTGAAAATGTTGGCATGGTATTTCAGAGCTTCAACTTGTTTCCACATAAGACAGCACTTGAAAATGTCATGTTAGCGCCGATGGTGGTATCAAAGCGCAAACGCAAAGAGGTTGAAGCGGATGCTAAAGCGTTAATGGCTAAAGTTGGTCTTGCTGAGCGTATGAGTAATTATCCAAACCATTTATCGGGTGGACAACAACAACGTGTGGCGATTGCTCGAGCATTAGCGATGAACCCTCATATTATGTTGTTTGATGAGCCCACTTCTGCGCTAGATCCTGAAATGGTAGGCGAAGTATTAGAGGTAATGAAAAGCTTAGCCAATGAAGGGATGACGATGGT
The DNA here is from genome assembly GCF_053544035.1 of Vibrio sp. E150_018. Lineage (NCBI taxonomy): Bacteria > Pseudomonadati > Pseudomonadota > Gammaproteobacteria > Vibrionales > Vibrionaceae > Vibrio > Vibrio sp. E150_018. The sequence goes on from NZ_JBHGNY010000001.1 coordinate 99,613, forward strand.
CGTCGTGACTCACGAAATGGGCTTTGCTCGCGAAGTGGCTGACCGAGTGTTGTTCATGCAAGATGGTGAGTTATTGGTTGATGCTAGCCCGGATGACTTTTTCGATAATCCAGAACATCCAAGACTGCAGCAGTTTTTGTCGATGTTGCTTTAATTACTGAAGTTACTTGGGTATAGACCCTGAATAGTTGAACAATTGAACGGACCCTCAAGGTTGGTTGTTCAACTTTAAAGGGTCATTTTAATTTATCTAGATATAACGTTACTTAACTTGCCATTCGATTTGCTCATTCGCGCGAATTGGCACGACAACGTCTTCACCAAACGGCATGGTTGCCGGCACATCCCAAGCTGACTTTTCAAGCGTGATGCTATCGCTATTACGAGCAATGCCGTAAAAATCTGGGCCATTGTGACTCGTAAAGGCTTCTAAGTTTTCTAGTTTGCCTTCCTTATCAAATACTTCAGCATACAATTCAATCGCAGCGTGAGCCGTGTAAGAGCCAGCACAGCCACAAGCGGTTTCTTTTTTACCTTGTGCGTGTGGTGCCGAGTCAGTACCTAAGAAGAATTTTTTCGAACCAGACGTTGCCGCTTCAATCAAAGCTTGTTGATGGCTACCACGCTTTAAAATTGGTAAGCAATAGAAGTGAGGACGAATACCACCCACTAACATGTGGTTGCGATTAAATAATAAGTGGTGAGCAGTAATGGTTGCCGCAACGTTATCACCAGTCTTGTTAACAAACTCAACCGCTTCACGAGTCGTGATGTGCTCTAACACGATGTTAAGATGTGGGAAGTCATTAACGATTGGTGCAAGCACAGTCTCTAAGAAAGTCTTTTCACGGTCGAAGATATCAACATCGTGAGTGGTTACTTCGCCGTGAATCAGCAGCAGCATACCGACTTCTGCCATTGCTTCTAAGATTGGGTAGATTTTCTTAGCGTCCGTTACGCCTGAATCTGAGTTAGTCGTCGCGCCAGCAGGGTAGAGCTTACAAGCCACAACTTTGCCAGAGGCATGAGCTTCGCGGATATCTTCAGGTGTGGTGTTATCAGTGAGATACAGCGTCATTAGCGGTTCAAATGTGTCGCTGTGGTTATGCGCCATGATGCGTTCACGATAATCAAGCGCCATTTGTAGGTTGGTAACGGGTGGAACGGTGTTTGGCATGATTAACGCACGACCATTATAGCGGCTAATATCTTTCACGGTATTGGCTAGGGCGTCACCATCGCGTAGGTGAACGTGCCAATCATCCGGGCGTGTAATGGTCAAAGTTGTCATGGTTTCCCACCTCATTAATCAGTTGCAATTTAAAAAAGCAAACGCTTTCGTATGGGGCGCAATGATAGAGTAAAGTTTGCTTTTTTTCATCCTATTTTCTGTATGTATATCCAAGTGAATTCTGTATCTTGAAGTGACTTGGGTATATAACTTATCGAGGTAAGGTTAATTCTGATATTCTTTAACTAAGTAGATTTAAAAAAGGGAAAAGTGATGAGTCAGTCGGAGTGCGGGAAGTCTGAATTAGAGAAAAAACTCGCTAAAATAGAAGCCACATTAGGATTAGAGCCAATCCAAGATGCGATATTGGATGCGATTAATGTTTACCCAGTGAAGTCTATCACCGGTATTGAGTTGTCATCAGCATGGGTTGAAAAACAAGGTCTAAGTTTTGATCGTCGCTTTATGGTGGCCGATTCGACTGGCCGTATGGTGACGGCACGCGAACATCATCAAATGGTGAGAGTAAAAGCAGCGTTGCATCCAAACGGTTTGGTACTGACTTATCCAGAAGCGAAAGAACCATTAGTGCTGCGTTTTGAAGAATTCGATATGGCAGAAGTGGAGTGCACCGTTTGGTCGGACACTTTTACCTCTTATAGTACCCATGAAAAAGCCAATCAATGGTTTAGCTTTATTATTGGCAAACCGGTTCAACTACTGTTTACTGGTGAGCAATCCAATCGTCATCGTGAAAAAATTCAAACCAATGTCAGCTTTGCCGATGGCTATCCATTATTGCTGATCAGCCAAGCTTCTCTTAATGAATTAAATGAACGTGGCCCAGTGCAACATTCGATGGCACAATTTCGTCCTAGCATTGTGGTTTCTGATACCGAAGCGTTTGCTGAAGATGGCTGGAAACGCATTCGAATTGGCGAAGTCGAGTTTGAAATCGTCAAACCTTGCATGCGTTGCGTGTTGACGACGGTGAACCCAAAAACAGCCATGCGCAGCGAAAAGAACGAGCCGCTTAATACCTTATCTCAATTCCGTGCTGATGAAACTGGCGGCATTTTCTTTGGTCAAAATGTAGTGGCAAAAAATGAAGGCATGATCCGCGCCGGTGATGTGGTTGAAGTACTGGAAACCAAACAAAAAGAATTCTATGCCGATACCAGCCAAGATGTCGTTGAAGTAGAGCCAGTAAAAAAAGTGACCATTAGTATTGATGGCAATTTATTTGAAGGGGATAACCAATCGACTTTACTCGAGCAAGCTGAAAAAGCGGGAGTTCCCGTTGCTAATAGTTGTCGTTCTGGCTTTTGTGGTAGCTGTAAAATGACATTGGAATCTGGCAAGGTCGATCAACCAGACATGCCAGCATTATTTCCCGGCGAAATTGACGAAGGCAAAGTATTAGCATGTTGCTGTGTACCGAAGTCCGATGTTGAGCTAGTAAGCTAATTGTTCGTTCCCGGTTTTATACTCAAGTGAGAGGTTTATGACCCAACCAGATATTAAGTTTATCGCCTCCGATATGGATGGCACCTTGCTGGATGAAAATAGCCAGCTAGACCCTAAGTTTTATGAAATTTACGAAAAGTTAGAAGCCAACGGAATTATGTTTGCCGCCGCTTCTGGCCGCCAGTATTACAGCCTAGTGGAAACCTTTGCTCCACTAAAAGATCGTATGTTTTTTATTGCTGAAAACGGCACCTTAGTGATGCATAAAGGGCAAGAGTTGTATAGCTGCACTATCGAACGTTCTGAAGTGGAAGCGATTGTTCAAGTTGCCAGAAGCATTGACGGTGTGCACCTAGTGTTATGTGGGAAACGTTCCGCTTATACTGAAACGCAAGATCCACAAGCCTTAAAAGAATTCGCTAAATATTACCACCGTCGTGAATCCGTAGAAGATGTTTTAACCGTAGACGATGATTTTATCAAAGTCGCGATTTGTCATTTTGATGGCACGGAAGAATTAGTATTACCCACTATCGATAAGCATTTTGGTGACACTCATCAGGTGGTCGTTAGCGGTAAAATTTGGCTGGATGTGATGAATGCCAAAGCATCAAAAGGCGCAGCCATTCAGCACCTACAAAAGACACTCGGTTTTAGTTATGAACAAACCATGAGTTTTGGAGACTACTTCAACGACGTTGAGATGCTGCAACAAAGTTATTACTCATATGCGGTTGAAAATGCTCATGAAGGCATTAAAAAATATGCTCGTTTTACTGCTCCAAGTAATAGAGAGGCTGGGGTAATACAAGTGATCGAAGGCTTAGTTAGATAGCAACGATTAAATTCCTTAAGCATAGGAAAATCCCCAACTCATGTTAAATGAATTGGGGATTGATACTTAAGTTACTTTACTTGTGTAGGTTAACTTAAAGTAGACTATTTAAGATCAAAGCGATCCAGTTCCATTACTTTAGTCCATGTTTTCACAAAGTCTTTAACGAACTTCTCTTTGGCATCATTTGATGCGTATACTTCAGCAATCGCACGAAGTTGAGAGTTTGAACCGAATACTAGATCAGCGCGAGTAGCTTGCCACTTGGTTTCACCAGTCTTACGGTCTGTACCTTGGTAGATTTCCTTCTCATCGCCAACGGCTTTCCATTCAGTGCCCATATCTAGCAGATTAACAAAGAAGTCATTGCTTAATGTTTCTTTCTTATCCGTAAACACACCGTAGTCAGTTTGCTGGTGGTTAGTGCCTAACATACGTAGACCGCCAACAAGTACTGTCATTTCTGGTGCCGTTAGTGTTAGTAGCTGTGCTTTATCGACTAATAAGAACTCGGCTGGCGCTTTTGTCTTACCGCTGTTGTAGTTACGGAAACCATCAGTCAGTGGTTTTAGGTATTCAAAAGAATCCACTTCAGTTTGCTCTTGGGTTGCATCAGCACGGCCAGGAGTAAATGGTACTTCAACATCAAAGCCTGCATTTTTAGCGGCTTGCTCAACGGCTACGTTACCTGCTAATACAATTAAGTCTGCAATAGAGACCTCTTTGTCACCCGATTGAGCTTGGTTGAACTCTGCTTGGATTGTTTCTAGTGTCGCAATCACTTTCGCTGTTTGTTGTGGTTGGTTTGCTTCCCAATCTTTTTGTGGAGCAAGACGAATACGCGCACCATTCACACCACCACGCATATCTGATCCACGGAAAGTGGAAGCAGCAGCCCATGCAGTTGAGGCAAGCTCCGATATGGATAAGCCAGAATCCAGAATGTTCTTCTTCAATTCAGCTTGGTCAGATTTATCAATCAGAGGGTGTTTGACCTCTGGAATTGGATCTTGCCAAATTAAATCTTCAGCCGGTACTTCTTGACCTAGGTATCGAGCTTTTGGTCCCATATCGCGGTGAGTCAATTTGAACCAAGCACGAGCAAAAGCTTCTTGGAACTCAAGAGGATTTTTTAGGAATCGACGTGAGATTTTTTCATATTCAGGATCAAAACGTAGTGATAAATCCGTCGTTAGCATAGTGGGTTTATGCTTCTTACCGGCTTCAAATGCATCTGGTACACTGTCATCATCCGTTTTTGCAACCCACTGCCAAGCGCCTGCTGGGCTCTTCACTAAATCCCACTCATAGTTGAATAAATTTTCTAGGAAGTAGTAGCTCCATTTCGTTGGGGTTTGTGTCCACGTAACTTCAAGGCCAGAACCAATCGCATCGCCTGCTTTACCTGTACCGAATTGGTTATGCCAGCCTAAACCTTGTTGTTCAATATCAGCCGCTTCTGGATCGGCACCAACATTGGCCGCATCACCTGCACCGTGAGTTTTACCGAATGTGTGACCACCCGCAATCAGAGCAACCGTTTCTTCATCATTCATTGCCATACGAGCAAAGGTATCGCGAATATCTTGTGCGGCAAGGAGTGGATCTGGCTTGCCACCTGGGCCTTCTGGATTGACGTAGATTAAGCCCATTTGTACTGCCGCTAGAGGATCATCTAACTCACGGTCGCCAGAGTAACGTTGGTCATCGGTTAACCATTCGGTTTCTTTACCCCAATAAACATCTTGCTCTGGTTCCCAAACATCTTTACGACCACCTGCAAAACCGTAAGTTTTGAAGCCCATAGACTCTAGAGCCACGTTACCCGTTAGGATGAATAAATCAGCCCATGAGATTTTTTTGCCGTATTTTTGTTTAATAGGCCAAATTAAGCGGCGCGCTTTATCTAGGTTCACGTTATCTGGCCAACTGTTTAGTGGCGCGAAACGTTGTTGACCAGTACCGCCGCCACCGCGACCATCTTGTACACGGTAAGTGCCTGCACTGTGCCACGCCATACGAATAAATAGAGGACCATAATGGCCGAAATCGGCTGGCCACCAATCTTGAGAATCGGTCATTAAATCATGCAAATCTTTCTTAACGGCTTTAAGGTCAAGGCTTAGAAATTCTTTTTCGTAGTCAAAATCTGGGTCCATTGGGTCAGATTTTTGTCCTTGTTGATGAAGAACGGAAAGGTCAAGTTGATTTGGCCACCAATCCTTGTTTTGAGTACCGGTAGCAGCAGTATTACCGCTATTATTTACATTATTGTTATTATTTGCACTGTTGCTATTGTGGAAAGGGCATTTCGATTCACTAGACATAAGGTGTCTCCCTGTCGATTTGAATTATGGTTGCGTTCAATTCAAGTTACGCTTGATCGTGATTCGTTACCAATCGGAATTACCGATATCACATATAGGAAATTTCATATAGATGCAGAGGTGTTATCCTAATCTTATAAGATAGTGCATGAGTGATCTTCTATATACCCAAGTCACTTCAAGATGCAGAATTCAGAGCTATCATCCAATCCTTTATTGCCGTGAGATAAAAGAGTGGCATAACTAATTACATAAAACCGAGCATTGCTCTTATCTTGAAAAAATAGTCTAAAACCTTAAACAGCTTAGGCATAAATTAGTTACAATAAGACATCTATTTAACGTTTTGAGATATTCGATGCCATTTTCTACATTGGAATTAAGCCCTTCCATCCTGCAAGCGGTTGCTGATCAAGGTTATGAAAAACCAACAGAAATTCAACGCAAAGCCATTCCTATCATCCTTGATGGAAAAAACTTAATTGCCGCGGCGCAAACCGGTACGGGTAAAACGGCCAGTTTTGTCTTGCCAATATTGCAGCGATTAAGCGGTGGTCAAACTCAACGTAAAAAGCGTATTCGAGCCTTAATTCTAGTCCCTACTCGTGAACTTGCTATTCAAGTGAATGAAAATATTCAAGCTTATAGCAAACACCTTAATTTAACCTCGTTAGCCATGTACGGTGGTGTTGACTACGCACCACAGAAACAAGCATTAATTGATGGGGTTGATATTTTGGTCGCCACTCCAGGTCGTTTGATTGATTTATACGGCCAACATTCTGTACATTTTGATGAAGTTGAAATGTTAGTGCTAGATGAAGCCGACCGCATGTTAGACATGGGGTTTATTGAAGACATTAATAAGATTTTAGCGCGCCTACCGGAAAACATTCAGTACCTATTATTCTCGGCAACCTTGTCTAATCCAGTTCGAGAATTAGCCCGCACGGCAATAAGCGATCCTGAAGAAATCGTGATCGCCAAGCATCAAGCCTCGAAAGACTCAATCAACCAGTACTTAATAACGGTTGATAAAGATAAAAAGTCAGCCTTATTGAGCCACTTATTGACAGAGCGAGATTGGTCTCAAGTGTTGATTTTTATTGGCACAAAACATGGCGCGGCGAAGTTGGTTTCTCAATTAGAAAAACGTGGCATTGCAGCAGAGGCAATTCACAGTGGCCGCAATCAAGCTTCTCGTGATCGCGTATTAGATGAATTTAAGCAAGGCAAAGTGAAGTATTTGGTGGCAACGGGCGTTGCAGCGCGCGGGATTGATATTGAAGGCCTGCCTTGCGTGATTAACTATGATTTGCCGTATCCGGCGGATGAATACGTGCATCGCATTGGTCGAACTGGTCGTGCTGGTGCTCAAGGTGAAGCGGTGGGTTTATTGTCGAAAGATGACTTTAAGAACTTATGTATGATCGAAAGTCGATTAGGGCATTTGATTGAACGTCGCGTAATTGAAGGCTTTGAACCTAGAAAACCGGTGCCAATTTCTATTTTAAATTATGTGCCTAAGCATAAGCGCGAAAGGCAAGAATAATAGAAAACCTGTCATCCTGAATAGCGACGAAGGAGCGTGGTTCAGGATCTCCTACCGCACGTTACTCATTCAATTAGGCTGTCATCCTCGAGGAGCCTAGGCGACATCGGGGATCGATTAATCATGTGTTGTAGACTTAATGGCAATAATGATTCGGTATGCTGTGAGTAGATCCCTGCTCTCGCTAATGCTCGGCTGGGATGACAAGATAAGGTAATGTTCGGCTGGGATGACAAGATAAGCTAATGCTTGGCTGGGATGGCAGGATAAGCTAATGTTCGGCCTAATTGAAATGACATTCCACCGTCATCCTCGAGGAGCCTAGGCGACATCGGGGATCGATTAATCATGTGTTGTAGACTTAATGGTAATAATGATTCGGTATGCTGTGAGTAGATCCCTGCTCTCGCTAATGCTCGGCCTAATTGAAATGACATTCCACCGTCATCCTCGAGGAGCCTAGGCGACATCGGGGATCGATTAATCATGTGTTGTAGACTTAATGGTAATAATGATTCGGTATACTGTGAGTAGATCCCTGCTCTCGCTAATGCTCGGCCTAATTGAAATGACATTCCACCGTCATCCTCGAGGAGCCTAGGCGACATCGGGGATCGATTAATCATGTGTTGTAGACTTAATGGCAATAATGATTCGGTATGCTGTGAGTAGATCCCTGCTCTCGCTAATGCTCGGCTGGGATGACAAGATAAGGTAATGCTCGGCTGGGATGACAGGGGTTATTTAGGCTCTTCCGGTTGATAGGGGCGTATTATCATCATTCGAAATCCTGTGAATTAAACCTTGCCACTCTCGCTTCAATCATAGTGCAGTTGGTGGCTGCCATGAGCTCATTTAACGTGATATCCGGTTGTTGAGCGATCAGTGATGCTAATTGTTCTGCTTTTGATTCCGACTTATCGTTGAGAGCAAGTAAACCTGTATTTAGATTACTGATTAAATAATCAAATCCTTGGCTTTGTTCAGCTTGTAGTGCGGTGAGTAGATGGGCTAAGTTCGCTGAGTTGCCAGTGATTTGCCAATTACGCGAGCGACGAATGCGTTTTAACTCACATTGATATTGTGCGGCGATGGCTTTTGCGTATTTGCAGTTTTCTCCGCCGATGCGATGTATCAACGAAGGGAGGGCAATACAGGGAAGTTCGGACTGAGTTTTCTTATTCGCCATCGGATTCGCTTATTGTGTTTGTATTATGCTGAGTTTGGCAGCAGCTTGTAGATAGACTACCTCCCCAACGCTCATATCCATATTATTTTCCGCCAACGTTTCCTATCTGAAACCTCAGTGTAACTTAAGGTTTATTGAATTGGTTAATAGATTAATGACATTCTGTCGTCATATAAGCTTTTAAAGCCTGATTAAACACATTGATCTTTTGTTGTAAGTATTTGCGATGGCTATAAACCGCATTGATAGGGTAGGCACCAAAATCATAGTTGGGTAGTAATATTTGTAGCCGTCCTGATTCAATAAAAGGATCAACCGCAAAGTCTGGGCTAATGGTAAAAACATTGGCATGAACCGCTAGATAAGCCGAGGCAAGAGCATTGTTCACCGAGACGGAATGTTGGATTGGAAAGCTAAAAGTTTCACCAGCTTTGTAGCACTGTCTCAGTTTGGAGCTTTTATTATTACTGTCATACACCGCTGGTAGGTTGGAAAGATCTTGCGGCGTTTTTGGCTCGCCGAAATGTTCAATAAATGCCTTGGATGCACAGACTTTAAGTGACATGTGACCAACCGGAACGGCAATGAGGTCAGAATCAGGTAGATGACCGATTCTAATCGCTAAATCGTAGCCTTCTGATACCAGATCAACAAAGCGATCATTGAGCACCACATCAATATTAATATCCGGATGCGTTTGAATAAATTGCGCAATAAACGGCATGAGGACACATTCGCCAAAAGTGGTTGGCGCGCTAATGCGTAGTCGCCCACCAATCTGTTGCTGATCGCGCCTTAAGCCTACTTCTACCATCGAAATATCATCGAGTATCCGTTTCGCTTGTTCGTAATAGGCTTTACCTGCACCCGTCAGTTGTAATCCGCGTGTTGAGCGCTGAATCAACCGAACTTCTAAGAGGGTTTCAAGCTGAGTGATATGAGTACTCATCAAGGATTTTGTCTTGCCTAAATGCTGTGCAGCAGCGGTGTAGGAACCTTTTTCAGCCACATGAACGAAGCTGTTCATTAAATTGAGTTTATCCATGTTGCTCAATCCTTGCGATTACACTGTAAAATATTATTGAACAATGTGTTCATTATTAACGATATTGTCAAATAAACGCAACAGGCGCAAACTTCATTCCATCAGATTATGAATGAGTAATGGAGGAGAGAAAGTGAAATTAGCACCGGTAATGTTTGTTGGTCACGGCTCTCCAATGTTTGCCATTGAGCAAAGCCATGCACGTGATTTACTTGAACAACATCAATCAGTATTTGATGAAGTCAAGGCGATAGTTGTCGTTTCTGCGCACTGGGTTACTAATGGTTTTACAGGCGTAACGTCAGATAAATCGCCGCAAACCATTCATGATTTCGGAGGCTTTCCAACGGAGTTATATCAATTGGAATACCCAGCTCAAGGATCGCCTGAATTGGCTAATGCGATTCATCGTTTACTTGAGAGGGAAGGGTTTCAGGTTCAGCAACAAGCTCAGCGCGGGTTAGACCATGGTGTTTGGGTACCGTTGATGCATTTGGTGCCAAACGCGAATATTCCAGTCATTCAAGTTTCTATTAATTCGCATGCATCTGGTGACGATATATATCACTTAGGCAAGCAGTTAGGTTGTTTACGTGAGCAAGGTATCGCAGTGATAGGATCGGGCTCGATTACTCACAATTTACGTGATTCCGTCGTCGATTCAAAGCAAGCGGCGGATTATGTGGTGGAGTTTGAACAATGGGTTCGCTTTCAAATGACAGAACGTCGTGCGCAATCATTACTTAATGCGCCAAATTTGCAACCGAACTTTTTTCGAGCCCATCCAACCCATGAGCATTATCTACCATTGTTAGTGGCGCTAGGCGCGAGTAACAGTCGTGATGAGTTTTCAGTGATTAAAGGTGGGATCCAGCATCACGCTTTATCAATGGAATCCTATTTGTGGCAATAAGTTTTATACCCAAGTCACTTGGGTCTATTTAACACATTTTATTTTTAAGGAATTTTTCATGTCAGTTTTACAACGAATTTTACACTCTCAAGCAAGCCTAGCGCCTTTAATGTTACGAGTGCCTATTGGTATCATTTTGATGGCGCATGGCTCACAAAAATTATTCGGTTGGTTTGGCGGTGGTGGCCTTTCCGGTACTGGTCAATTTATGGCGTCACTAGGCTTAAACCCTGGTGAACTCATGGCATTCTTAGCGGGCTCTGGCGAGTTTTTCGGTGGCTTATTCTTATTGCTTGGTTTGTTCACTCGCCCTGCAGCCATTGTGGTTGCGTTTACTATGGTAGTAGCAATAGTCAGCGTACACTTACCGAATGGCTTGTTCTTGGCAAATGGTGGCTACGAGTTCGGACTAGCATTATTAGCAATGGCGGTATCGCTAGCGGTATCGGGCTCTGGTTGTTTCGGCGTCGATAAATTACTTGCTGATAAATTCAAAGGCCAGTCATAACAGAATAATATGTGGTGATTTGTCACATAAAGAAGAATGCTCAGTGTAATAACTGGGCATTTTTTATGTTTACAATATTGTCGATAATCAAAGAAAGCGTACAATAGATCAATCTAATCATAGTCTGAGCAGTAAAATGGAAATTACTCAAGCATTACAACAAATCCAACCTTCTTATATTCGTGAAATTTTAATGGACGCTCAAGCGGAAGGCGTCATTTCTTTGGCTGGTGGATTACCAGATGGCAATACTTTTCCAATAGCCTTAATGGATGAATCGTTAACCTCATTACCGCAAAAACCGGCTTTATTTCAATATGGTCAAACGGCCGGTTATGGCCCACTACTTGATTATTTCCGTACGCAATTTCAACTTCCTGAACATCATGAATCGCTAGTTTGTACGGGTTCTCAACAAGCGCTGGATTTAATCGCGCGTGCGTTTGTTAATCCAAATGACAAAGTCGTGATGGAAGCGCCAAGCTACCTAGGGGCGTTGCAAGTATTTGGTTTAGCACAAGCGAATGTGATCAGCGTGTCACAACAAGCAGATGGCCCAAACCTTGTTGAACTGGAAGCGTGTTTTGCTGAACAAGCGCCAAAATTATTTTATGCAGTGCCAGATTTTCATAACCCGACCGGCGTATCGTGGAGCTTAGACGTTCGTCAAAAAGTGGCGCGATTGTGTCAACAATATAATGTGACGCTGGTGGAAGATGTGCCATATCGTGAGTTACGTTTTATGGGTGAGATGTTGCCTCTTGTGTCTAGTTTCTGCCCTGAAAGTGCATTAGTATTGCGTTCTTATTCTAAAATTGCCGCACCAGGGATGCGAATGGGCGTAGTCACCGGTAAAGCTGAATGGATTGCACCGCTTGTAAAAGTGAAGCAATGCGCTGATTTGCATTCAAGCATTCCAATGCAAGCGGTGTTGCTTGATTTGTTAAATCATCAAGATTTTCCAGCCCACTTAGAAACGTTGCGTAAAATTTATCAAGAACGTTACTTGTGTTTAGCAGAACAACTCACCGCTAAATTGCCACAAGGTTGCCACTTTAATCCGGTAGAAGGTGGCATGTTTATTTGGTTAACCTTACCAGAATGCGATGATTTTGCTTTGGCGAAAGCGGCATTGAAAAACAAAGTGGCTGTAGTACCAAGTTCGGTATTTTATAAACAAGGTGAAAAAGTGACACCAGCACTTCGTTTGAACTTTACTAATGCGACGGTAGAAGAATTAGTGGTGGCGGTTGATCGCTTAGTAGCGGTAATTCAAGCAGAGTGTCAATAAAATTTAGATTGAATCGTCCACTATGATTTCAAATTGAAAGCCAAGAATTGAGTAACGTTCTTGGCTTTTTTTATTTTGTATGCAAATTCGATATAGAAAATCATTAACCAAAATGTATCATTTCAGAGATGAAAAATGATATTATTATTGAATTAAGTCGTGTTTTTATTCAGACTTGTTGTGCTGTGATAGATGTCACAATAAAATGTAATGAAACCATTGATTTTATTAATAAAAGTTGTGTAATTATTGAGCGATAATTGACTGATTTTACCCACTTACCACCGTGTCATTATTCACTTTGATCATGGTTTCAGTAGGGGTGGTTAAAAACAGTTTTTTTGTAACATTACACCGTTTAAAACATTGTGAATGCACTGCCGTTACTGTTTGTTATTGAAACACTAGCGCGCCCAATGTCGATAAATTTACAGGGCCTCCTATGTAGGCCTTGGGCGGTAGCGTGCCTAAAAGGTAGCAACAAGCTGTTGAGGTTAAAAAAAGTGAGTTTTTGTATGGGCCTATTGGGCCTATAAAGAATGATAGTGTTTTAAATTAAGGTTTTGTTGTCAGTTCAATGACAATGAGATGGATTTTATAAATTGGATGATACGCGAATGAAATATTTAGTGACCGGGGCAGCCGGATTTATTGGCAGTGCGGTTGTTGAGCGCTTAACTGAACAAGGTCATGAAGTTATCGGGGTAGATAACATTAATGATTATTATGATATCAACTTAAAGTACGCACGTTTAGACCGCATTAAGCATCCTCTTTTTACCTTCCTTAAATTAGATATCGCGGATAGAGAGGCTATTCCTGAATTGTTTACCAAAGAGCAATTTGACCGCGTTATTCATCTAGCTGCACAAGCCGGTGTGCGTTATTCATTAGATAACCCACTAGCATACGCGGATAGTAACCTTATTGGACACCTAAACATTTTAGAAGGGTGTCGACATAATAAAGTTGGTCATCTTGTTTATGCATCTTCAAGCTCAGTCTATGGCCTAAATGGTAAAGTGCCTTTTAGTACCGATGATTCGGTTGACCACCCTATCTCTTTATACGCTGCAACCAAAAAATCTAATGAGTTGATGGCGCACACTTATTCCCACCTTTATGATGTTCCAACCACCGGATTACGCTTTTTTACTGTGTATGGTCCATGGGGACGTCCCGATATGGCGCTATTGAAATTCACCCATAAGATCGTAAAAGGCGAGACCATTGATATCTACAACAATGGTGACATGAGCCGTGATTTCACCTACATCGACGATATTGTAGAAGGTGTGATCCGAATCCAAGATGTAGTTCCAACGAAGAATAAAGATTGGACAGTTGAAGAAGGTTCTCCAGCAACCAGTTCTGCGCCTTATGCAGTTTATAATATTGGTAATGGTCAGCCTGTCCAGTTAATGGATTACATCAAAGCATTAGAAGAGTCACTTGGTATTGAGGCGAAGAAAAACTTCATGCCTATGCAGCCTGGTGATGTTTACCAAACTTATGCCGATACCAGTGCATTGTTTGACGCGACAGGTTATCAACCTAAAGTGGATGTGAAAGAAGGTGTGAGTGAGTTTGTGGAGTGGTTTAGAGAGTTTTATTAAGGTATGAAATGAAAAATTTAGTGTCAAGTATTGTAGATTATAATGGTAGCTAAAGACTACCCAAGGATGGTTCTAATACAAGCGTTCGATTATATTGAATGAGGTCTAAAGTCGCGGTCAATTATCATTGAACATTACAAACTATATTTACTTGTTGTTCATATAGAGATCAGTATCATGGAAAATTCCTATGTTCAAAAAATTAGCACTAATATGAATTGAAATTAAGTAATTAATAGTGTGGGCTCTTCATTTTAAAAATACAGTTGGTTTATAATCGGTAAATGAATGTTAAAAAAAAATAAAAAAGAACTTCTATCAAATGTTCTTAGCCTAGGAGCAATTGACTTTCTGGGCATGTTGATACCTATTATAACTATGCCAATTATCACAAGAGCTATTGGTTTAGAGTTGTATGGACAATACCTTTTATTTGTAACAATGCTTACATTTGGTCATACAATCATTGATTATGGTGTCCAATATTCAGGTGTTAGAGTGGCTGCAAAAAATAGAGCAAATAAATTATCTTTAGAAACAGCTTATGCTGATTATCAAGGGTTGCGGTTTGTTTTATCTGGAGTGTTCTTTTTATTTTCCTCGTTATATGTTGTAAATGTATTTAACTCTATATGGTATTTGATCCCTCTTTTTCTTTATATTTTTGGATATCTTCTGACTTCCGCTTGGTTTTTCCAAGGAGCAGCACTAACCAAATATCTATCGATTGCATCGATTTCTAATAAGATCCTACTTCTTATAGCAATTGTTGTTTTTATAAAAAGTAAAGATGATTTCTTCCTTCTTGTACTTTTCACAACCACTCCCATCTTTATTACCTCTATATTATTGCTGTTTTTTCTGAGAAGTCGCTATCAGATTAAATTGTTTTCTTTAAATAATATCAAAAGAACAGTTAATGATGGATTAAGCGTATTCATTGGTTTATTAGTCCCCAATTTATATAATGCTATTCCACTAATGTTATTAGGTAATTATGCGGACAAGTTAGAATTTGCGAACTTTGCAATATCATTAAAAGTATGTGGTGTGATATTTATGTTGCAAAATGTTGTCGCGAAATCAATATATCCAATTACCTCAAGAAACAAAAATGGATTTAAACCTACTCTTTTTTTGAATTTATTAATCGTCATTCCTTGTGTGTTAATATTGTTTTTCTTTGGTTCCGACCTGATCAAATTTATTCTAGGTGTGAGCTTAGAGAGTGATATATATATAAAAGTAATTTCAACTAGCTTGATCTTTGTTGCAATCTCGAACTCCTTTAGTGTTGGTTATTTTTTGCCTAATAACCTAGATGTTGAATATCGAAATATAGCGATTAAAACATCGATACTGTCAGCTGTAATCGTATTTTTTCTCATCTATAAATTTTCGGTTATAGGTTGTGCTTTAGGATTGCTTACTGCTAGAGCAATTTTGTTTTTTAATTATACATTGAGCTATAAAAGAATTTATAATGAAAAGTTATCTTAGAAGATTTAAAACATATAGAAGTCTAGCTTTTGCTAAAAGGTTTATTCTTGCTAACAATTATATTCCAAAAATTTCTAGACCTAAAACTTATAACGAGAAAGTTCTTCATAGAAAAAAATACTCAAATGCATCTAAGTTCTCGCAGTATGCGGATAAAATTCTTGTAAAAGATCACGTTGAAAAGTTAGTTAGCTCTAAAATTGTTATCCCAACATTATATACGGGAGAAAGCATCAGTGTTGATTTGACTAATGATCTTTTAAAAAAGCATAAAGGTTTAGTCCTTAAAGCAAACCATAACTCAGGGCCTGTTTATGTCATTGATGATAAAATAAGTCAAAATAAGCTTGCTTCAATAGTTGAAGATCTAAATAGTCAATTAAAAGGAGATTATGGAGCGACTAAAGGAGAAACGTGGTATAGCCAAATTGAACCTAAGATCTTAATCGAAGAGCGTCTCTATGATGAAAATGGAGCGAATGATTTAAAAGACTTTAAATTTCATGTCTTTAAACAAAATTCTGGAGAGGCAAAAGTTGTATTGCATGTGGATTTTGATAGAAATACCAATCATACACGCTCATTTTTTGACGAACACCTGAATTGGCTGCCATTTTCTCTAGAGAAACCTTGCATTCATACTGACCTTAAAAAGCCTAATAATTTTGAAGAGATGGTAGTAATTGCTAGGAAGCTAGCAGAACCTTTCTCATATGCTCGAGTTGACCTATATAATGTTAGTGGAAAAATATACTTTGGGGAAATGACATTTGCTCATGGTTCTGGATGTGAAAAATTCTCTTCAATACATTATGACAAGTGGTTAGGCAGTTTATGGGTGTTTGATGATAATGATGAATATTTTTACTAGTCTTATACATAGTTGTGATGAAACTTGGGTAAATATGTGAATATATATATTGTATTTTCTTTATCGCTTTCCTTAATTGCGTTACTTCATGTGAAGTCTAAAGAATATAAGAAGCTGAACGAGTTATATGTAGTTTCTTTCATGTTTCTTTTTTCGATGGTTGTCGGGGTATCTTCCATCATGGGGTGGAGAGAAATCACGCACATGAAAGGAGGTATTGATACAATTGTATACCAAGAAATATTCAATGTTTTACTGAATAAGGATATATCTAGTGTTAATGAGCAAAGAATAGAATTTGGCTATGCTCTATTAATGTGGTTGAGTAAATCTATAGTCGATAATTTTAATTTTTTTCTATTTATTTTTTCAGTATCCATATTGACATTGTATCTTAAGATATGCAATTTAATGACTAAAAATGTTTTTTCAATCGTATCTTACTTTGCTATAAGCTTATTTGTGATAGATAGCTTTAATATCAGTAGGATGATATTAAGTGTTTTTATATTATTCTTTATAATCCCAGAGCTTAGAAAGGAAAATTATTTAAGAGCTATTCTAATAGTACTATTATCTACTTCTATTCAAATGACTGGGTTGTGGGGATTAGTGATAATATTTTATTATTACTTTATGTACTCTCTGACCAATAAAAAAACAATACGTTTTCTAATGTTTTTGTTGGGTAGTGTTCTTTCATATGGAATGGTATTTGTTTTTAAAGCGATGCTTATGAAAGTTGGTTATAGCCACTATGTTGATGATGAGGGTGGTGCATCATATTTAAACTACATATATCTGTCTGTAATTCTCTTCATTTCGTTTGTTTTTAAATTTGATAAGTTTGTAGATGAAACTAATGCAATGGTTGTTCTTCGAATACTTCCTTCTATGTTTTTTATAATTCCATTGTATACTGCAATTCCCATCGCATACAGGTTTAATCTTTTTTATATTTTACTTTTCTTTTTTATTCTTCCTGATCTATGTAAGTTCGGTGTTTTGAACGTTAAAAAGCTTAAACTTTATTATTTTCCATTTATATTTATTCCTTTATTATATGCAGGTTTGAAATTTTTCTCTTATTTCCAAACAAGTGTTAACTCTGCGTTGCTTTGGAATGTTTCTAACTCTTGGTATTTGTTCTAAATGCACTACTATCTTATTATTAATTCTCTTATCGGTGGTGGCACAGAAAAGGTATGCTGCCAAATATCTTCAAGGCTATCTCAAGATAAAAATGATGTTACTATTTTTGTTTTAGATGATGAAGGATCTTCTTATGAGGTGTCTGATAAAGTAAAAATTGTTTACCTAGGCAAAACGAGTACATTAAAAAGCTTTTGGAAGTTGAAAAAAGTTTTAAAAGACATCAATGGACATTCTGTTTTAATATTTAATCATGAGCTCAGTTTAGTAGCTCTCCTAATAAAGAAATTATTTAAATATAATGTAAAAATCATTAGCAGAATAAATAATACACTTAGCGTAACAATCAAACATAAAAGCAAAAAGTATCAATACGTAGTCAGTCCGTTGATGAAGGCCTTTTATCGATATATCGACGGCTATATATTCCAGTCTACTGGTATACAAAAGGACATGGATGATAATTATTCTGTTAATGAAAGATATGTTGTCATTAATAATCCAATAGATCGTTTTAAAAGTGACGTCGACAAAGAAGTTAAAAAAGAAAATTATATTTTGTATGTGGGAAGATTAGTAAAGCAGAAGAACGTTAAAGATACGATAAAAGCATTTTCCTTGTTCTTAAATACATTCCCTGATTATAATTTGGTCATAGTAGGCGATGGACCAGAAAAAGAAAGTTTAATGCAACTTTCGAGAAAACTTGGGATAGAGAGTAATGTTTCATTTGCTGGCCATCAAAAAAATACTAAACCTTATTATGAAAATGCAAAATTAACAGTTTTATCTTCATTCAATGAAGGGTTCCCTAATGTATTGTTGGAATCTATATTATATAGAACGCCTATAGTTTCTTATGATTGTCCAAGCGGTCCGAGAGACATAATTAATGATCATAATGGTATATTAGTTGAATATCTATCAGTAGAAAAGTTAGCAGAAGCGATGTCTTTTTGTATCAATAAGTCTTGGAACTATAACGATATATATCATACGACCGAGAAATACTCATTAGAGAAAATTACGAGTCAATATGAAAAATTCATAAAGAGTATTTAATTTAATGAAAAAAATTATTTTTATAGAAAGTTATTATAAGGGACTTTACGGAGCTCCAAAAAGTATGTTGGAGCTAGCTTCTGGATTAAATAGTAAAGAATATTTGGATGTTAGTTTAGTTACATCTAAAAACGGCCCGTTAGCTCAGAAGTCCAATGATTTAGGAATAAATTCATTTGTTCTTCCTGTTCCTGAACTGTTGTTAAAACCGAGAAGTAAATTTAAACTTTACCAAAAGGTTGTATATCCTTTTCTGCTAATATATTTATGGATTAAGCAACTTTTTAATATTAACTTGATTGGAAAGTCTGATTATATATGTGTGAATGACATTCGCAGCTTTCTATTCTACCTTCCTGTTATTTTTGTTTTAAGGGATAGAGTTTCTTGGTATGTAAGGATAAATGACCGAGTTAAGTTTATATCGTCAATCGCTGCAGCCCTTTCAAATAAGATAATTCTTATATCTAGTGACTGTAGTGATGTTCTGTCAGAAAATGAAAAGCAGCGATATCAAAAAAAGCTAACTATTTTGAATACAGGATTTAATTTTAAAATATTGGACTATAGCGCAGTCGAAGAAATAAAAGGAACAATAGAAAAATATAATAAAGTTTATATTACAGTTGGAAGTATTTGTATAAGGAAAAATCAGCTAGATATTGTAAGAGCTTTTGGTAAAGTCTACAAAGATGGTGATGTATTACTTATGATCGGAAGTCCACCTACTGAAATTGACATTAAGTATCAGGACGAGGTGTTAAATTTAATAAACGATTCTGGGCTAAAAGATAATGTAATAATAGTCCCATATACTCCTTTTGTTAATGAATACTTGTCTTTATCTGACGTTTTTTTATTCGCTAGTCACAAAGAAGGACTACCTAGAGTCGTTATAGAGGCACTTAATGCAGGGTGCTTTGTTTGCTCTTCTCTAGTTGATGGAATTAATGATGTATTAGTTAACGAGGGTATTGGCTTAATTACGAAAACAAAAGCCAGTGATGACACTTTTGTTGATGAGTTTACTTCAAATATTCTATCGATTGATGATGATGTGTTGTCTTGTCGTAATCAAAGAACTCAATATGTGAAAGATAAATTTGATTACGATGGTTTCGTAAATGGCTTTGAAAATATAATGAAGAATATGGATGATTTGAGTAATGAATCTGAAAAAAGAATTAAAGAATATAACTAGAGATGTTCTTAGATTGGTTATTACTCCCAATGTTTATAATAAAATTAGATTTGTTATAACTCATAAGTATTATCCAGACTTTATATCTCCTAGTACATTTTCAGAAAAAGTATTTGCTCGAAAGTTAGATTCACAATCATTAAGCTTCTCTCGTTATGTTGATAAGTATACTGTGAGAAAATACGTCGAAGATACTATTGGTAAAGAACATTTAATTCCTTTAATTGCTAAAACAACTCATGTAACGCCTGATTTCTTTCACAAAGCACCTGATAAGTTTGTTATCAAAACGAGTAATGGAGGTGGTGGTGAGAATGTTAAAGTAGTACTTGATAAGTCAAAATTAACAGATTTAAATGCATTATCAGCACAATTCAATCGTTACCTAAAAGTAAAAATAGGACAAAAGATTGATGAAAATTTCTATGATCTTGAAACGCCTCAAGTACTCATGGAAGAGTTATTAATGCATAAAGATGGTTCTCTGCCATCCGATTACAAATTGCATATTTTTCAAGGGGACGATAGTAACCAGGAAAAAGTAATAATTCAGGTTGATAGTGACCGGTTTAGTAATCATAAAAGATCACTGTATTCCGAGAATTTAGAAAAGTTAGATTTTGCTATACAACCCAAGTATGAATCAGTTGATGATTCCTACGAGTTTCCAATTAATATGCCTGACGTGGTTTCACTAGCAAAAAAATTAGCGAAACCTTTTAAGTACGTTCGAGTTGATATGTATAACGTCGATGGAAAGGTTTATTTTGGAGAACTAACGTTTTGTCATGGTAGTGGTTGGGAACCACTTTCAAGTAAAGATGCAGATGTCTTATTAGGTAGTTATTGGAAGGAATTTGATAAATGAAATATTTAGTAACTGGCGCAGCGGGTTTTATTGGCGCTAAAACCATTGAAGTGCTTTTGAGTAAAGGTGCGAGTGTTGTTGGTGTAGATAATATTAATGATTACTATGATGTTAATCTTAAAGAAGCTCGACTACTGACGATCAATAATAGTGAGCGATTCGAATTTGTAAAGATGGATCTCTCGGATAGACAAGCTGTAGCTGATTTCTTCGCTAACAACCAGTTTGATTGTGTTATCCACTTAGCAGCTCAAGCTGGTGTGAGATACTCTATAGAAAACCCGATGGCCTATGCGGATTCTAACTTAGTTGGTCACCTAAACATCCTAGAGGGTTGCCGACATTCAAAAGTTAAGCATTTAGTTTACGCATCGTCATCTTCTGTTTATGGCTTGAATCAAAAAACACCTTTTGAAACAAGTGATACGGTTGACCATCCAGTTTCTTTGTATGCAGCGACGAAGAAATCAAATGAGTTAATGGCACATTCATACTCTCACTTGTATGACTTACCGACGACTGGATTGCGGTTCTTCACCGTTTACGGTCCATGGGGTCGTCCTGACATGGCACCTTTTATTTTCACTAAGAAGATATTAGAGGGCGATACAATTGATATAAACAATAATGGCGATATGTGGCGAGACTTCACTTACATTGACGACATTGTTGAAGGTATTGTACGTATTTCTGAGGTTATCCCTCAAAGAAATGACGACTGGACCGTTGAATCCGGTACGCCTGCTTCTAGTTCTGCTCCATATTCTGTTTACAATATCGGTCACGGTAGTCCAGTTAACCTTATGGACTTCATCACGGAAATCGAATCTGCGCTTGGTATTGAAGCGAAAAAGAACTTCCGCGAGATGCAGCCTGGTGATGTGTATAAGACTTATGCTGATACCTCTGATTTATTCGAAGCGACTGGCTATAAACCTCAAGTTGGTCTTAAACAAGGCGTTCAAGCCTTAGTTGATTGGTATCGCGAGTTTTATAAGGTTTAGGTAGTTAGATGAAAACGGTTGCGATTTCAGCAAATACAAGTTGGTATTTATATAATTTCAGAAGAAACACCATTACGGCGTTGCTGGAGGCTGGTTATCAGGTTGTAGCTATAGCCCCTAAAGATGATTATTCACCGAAGCTTGAATCACTTGGAGCAAGCTTTTGTCATATCAACATTGACCAAGGGGGTACAAACCCTATTAAGGATATTGGTACGTTTTTCTCATTTATCAAAATCTTTAAGAGCGTCAAACCCGATGTGGTACTGAACTTTACTCCAAAGAATAATATCTACGGCACGTTAGCTGGGCATTTTGTTGGCTCTAAGTCGGTCAATAATATTGCCGGCTTAGGTATGGTCTTTATTAATGAGTCGCTTACCGCAAAATTAGCCCGTTTTCTGTATAAGATTAGCCAACGTAAAGCCGATAAAATCTTCTTTCAAAATGAAGATGATAGAAAGCTATTTCTAGACCATAAGCTCGCAAGTCCCACAGTTACAGACCGTCTTCCAGGTTCTGGTGTGGATTTAACCCGTTTTACTTTGCAGCCTTCTGAAGGTGATGGTGTTGTTCGTTTTTTACTCATTGCTCGTATGCTTTATGACAAAGGCATTGGTCACTATGTTGAATCAGCGCGTGAGCTCAAAGTTAAGTATGGTGATAAAGTTGAATTTCAATTACTCGGCTTTGTTGGAGTCAATAACCCATCAGCAGTCACTGAACTTGAAATGCAAGCGTGGGTTGATGAGGGGATAGTGAACTATCTAGGTGTTTCTGACTCGGTAGAGAAAGATATTGCGAAAGTGGATTGTATGGTGTTGCCCTCTTTTTATCGTGAAGGGGTGCCTAAGTCGTTACTTGAAGCAGGGGCTATGGGTAAACCGATTGTTACCACTGACAATGTTGGCTGTCGTGAAACCGTTGATGACGGGGTAAATGGCTATCTGTGTGACTTGCGCAGTACTGAAAGCTTGACTGAAAAATTGGATCTCATGATCCAAATGTCTCACGAGCAACGTTTAGAAATGGGGCGTCAAAGCCGTCTTAAAATCGAGCGTGAGTTTGATGAGAAAATTGTTATTCAAAAGTACCTTGATGCGATTGAAGAAGTGCTAGCGGAAAAATAACGAAATCCCAGTAGTCAGATCTATTGGGGAGATCTTTAGAGATCCTTTTTTGTCTTTATTTTACAGAGCATTAAGCGAGCGACTGTCTCAGCCGTGAGACGCTCTTGAGACAGTTTTTTGCCGCTTAAGCATTTTCAATAGTTACCCCAATAGTTGTGTAATCACACGCTCCCCCAGGGAAATTGCATGAACAGGTCCATTTTTAATAAATCAAACTATCCCGGTGAACGTTTACCCAAAATCAGTTAGAGCTGATGCTTCATGTCGACAATTTACTCTCCACTTTTCATACTTATCTAATTTGACGAAAACATTTTAGTTCATCAGGTTTAAGATTCACTTTTATCTAATTACCACCAATTACTTGCAAAATATCCTTCCGTTTGCTTAAAACTTGTTCGCTGTTCGCGAACAAAAAACATGGTGGAGCAGGTGTGAACATCCCTTAAAGTTGGGCGTTTTTGGATTGGAGTTGGTGGGTGTTGTTGGCTAATCAATAACGCCCTTTAATGTGACGTTATATGTTCTTATGATCGTCGTAGTGTCCACCAATGGCGAAAATATAAATATATTCATCATCGTATTTGTAAATCAATCGATCTTTTTGGGAAATTCGCTTAGACCAAAGCCCAGATAAATTGTGTTTTAGAGGCTCTGGTTTTCCTAAATCAGAGCTAGGATCTGAACGCAACATTTCCTTTAATATTTTGCACAAAGCTTTGTGTAGTTTTTTATCTTTATCTCTTAATTGCTCGTAGATGAGCCAAGTTTTACCTTCAAAGATTAGTGATCTCATCTAATTGCTCTTGTGTTGGTTTATAGCCTTTATTTGCCATGTGCGTTTTCATTGAGCTAGCAATTTGTTGCATCAAACTATTACTCTGCAATACATGTAACGTTTCTTGCTCTCGCTCCCAATCATCAGCGCTCATTACAACAAAGTCGTCACCAGCACGTCTTGTAACCTTTAAAGGTTCATGTTGGCTAACTGTTTGTTCAACATACGCTTTTAGGTTGTCTCTAAACTTGTTTACACTGACGCTATTCATCGTTAACTCACTTATGTGTACTGTAATGCCGTACATAGTAGTATAAGAAATATCACAAGTCATTCAAGCAGGAAAAAACAGCTGGTTTTTGCTCGTGCCCCTAAAGATGATCTAAGTGATCTCATGTCATGGAACTTTAAAATAGACGAGGCCGAATAAAGTCTCACTGTTTAATTAGACGTTTGCGCCTTAAAAGAATTAATCGATGTCTACGTGTTCAAGTTGAAGCAAGTAGTTCTTCCGACTATCAATCCATTCAGCCACCTTTACAATATGCGCTTCTGGCATGAAACTATTCTGGTAAATGTCTTTAATCTTTTCTGTTTGTGCACAAAGTTCTTCAATCCATTTTTTAGCTAACTTTGGCTTAATCCCAATATTTTCGGCAAACGTGAGAAAATCAAAGCCAGTATAAGTGCAATGTGAAATATAACCGCTCGTATTTCCATTATTACCTTCTTCGCTAGCTAAAAGTGGTAGTGCTAATGTGGTTTCGTTAGCAATGCAGTCAGGGTAAGGGGCTATCGATACATAATCATAGATAGGCGCTAGTTGTGCTGTGCCTTTTTCAGGTAAAAGTAAGCCAATATTGCGTAAATGGAGGTCATTGTTACCAAGGAAATAGGCGGTGAGTACCCGATTAAACAGCTCTCTTTTAAATGACAAGCTACTGTCTACATGATGGATTAAGAATTGACAGGCTTGCTCGTAGCTAATATAGCCCTCATCATCATCCTTTATCTTCCCGTACTTTTCGCTAATACTCATTGCCGCATCTAGTTGCTCTTGATGGATCGCTTCTTCACCTGCTTTTAAACGGTCATAACGTCTAATAATAAAAGCGCGCTCGCTGTCTTCGTTCTGTTCCCTAAAGCGAACCAAACCAAACGGAGGTAAATTAAAACCAAGCGCTTTCATAACCAACATAGTGGCATGCTCATTTTCCGCTAAATAAGGAAACTCTGTGGGCGAAGGTTTAAGAATAAACAAAGCCTTATCTTCTACAATTCCGAGCTCATCTTTATCGTTAATTGCTAACGATAGTTTTGGTTGGTAACCAGAAATACTCATGCCTTTCTGTTTTTTTGGCAGCTCATTAACAAACTCGTCACGTGTAAAAGGCAAACGCATTTGATACTTACTTGCACCAAGCAGAGCTTTTATCTCGCCTTTTTTATATTCTTTTTGCTCACGATTAGTGTCATTAAGACCCACTAAGCTGATAAGGCTTCTGTTACTAGGATACATTACGCTTCTAACCTCATCAGTTGCACTGCGCCAAGTAAGTTTTTGCCATTTGACAAAAGCATACCAAGCGGATCATTTTCATCAATTTTCTGTAACTCTGAATAGCGCTTTTTCAGCCAACCTTCTGGCGCAAGGCTAAGAAAGAAGGGGGGTAACTCTTTGCTTTCAAATCTCTTTTCATTTAGTGGCATACTCAGTGACAAGCTTCGCCCTTTATACGAAGCATCATACTCAAAGGTAAAGCCATGCACATCTTGGGTGAGTACACCGCAAAACTTCCCATACAGCAGAACTTTTACTTTTCTATCCATATCTTCATGCCTAATTCATTAGCAATGGTTAAAAAATTATCTAGTGATGTTTTACTTGGGTCTTTAAGCATGCGCTTTATCGTTGAACTAGAAATATCAGTTTGAAGCTCTAATTCTTCTAATGAGATTGCTTTCTTACGTCGTTGCATATCAGCAACCAGACTATTTTTATCGTAAATAGGATATGTCGATATGGGACGGTCAACGGAATCTTCGATATTGTGCAACAGTTCTTCAAGAACGGAATGCATATGAGATTCAAGTGAGTTTACCTGATCGCGTAGCTGTAATACTTTTGGGTTCATAATCTTGCCTATGTCAGGGTTCTTAATTGAGCTTTATGATCTATTCGATACAAATATAAGACCATAAAAGGTCTAAGTAAAGGGGGTGAAATTCAATGGTGAGCTTTTTGTTATTGTTAATATTCTAAAAGGCCATATACGAGCTAATAGGGTGTTTGTGGCTCACAAAAGAGCTGATTTAGATGGGAAATGTAAAAAAGGACCAAGTGATGTAAAAAAGTAGAACTAAGAGTTTTGATCTAGAGCTTCTTCATCATTTTCTGAGTATTATCAAAAATAGAACTTGCGATATGCTTGGGAAAGTTCTCAGGCAATCTAGCACTTACTTGTAATATTGCTTTTGGTAAGGCATTTTTCATTTCATTCATGATCTCTTGCATCGTGTCTTGGCTAAAATTGACGGCTTTAGCAGTATCCAAAAAGTGGCGAGGCAAGATTTTACTAATTTCAACCTTCTTGCCTTTTGTTGCTTTCAATCCCATCGATAGCTTTAGCTTTCTGATATTGAGTCCTTTTCCTCCCAGTAGTGGGTAGGCTGACAAAATATCGTAGAATGGGGTGAGTCTATAGCTCCCTCCTTTATCAATATAGATCGAAACGTTTTTAGCGTGTCCATCTGTGGCACCAATGAGCCATTGAAATACTTGAAATCTCATGAAGTTATAGCGGTCTTCTATGGCGTTGCTTGAGCCCATTAACAGCGCCATTATTTTTTCTATCTCTGACTTGAGGGCTATCTGGCAGAAGATTGTCAAAAAAGTTTATCACTGCATCGGAGGTGATGGTTGGTAATTGAAGCTTTAACGACAATGATAGTGGGCGACTCGCCGCATTGGTTATCCAGTTTTTATCATATTGAAAAGTATGAGCACCATTCTTATGTTTTTCTAAAGTGCCAACAAGTTCACCATTCATGTATGCGATTAGTTTTTGCATTACCAACTCTCATCATTTTCATCTAACGAAGCTGCCTGTGATTTTTCTTGGATACTCAATGTTAGATCCATAGCCTGAACAATCTTAAAGAAAGTAGAAAGGGTTGTTTTGTTAGGGGTATTTTCGAAGTTCGAGATCGTCGCTTGTTTGATACCGACTTTTTTTGCCAGTTCAGATTGTGTCCATCCATTCTTTTGACGTATCAGTAGCATCATATCGGCTAATTGTTTTGGACTATATATCATTGGTTTTTGCTCTCTGGATAGCGTTAGGTCGGCCTAAATAGATGTGATTATCCTTTAGTGAGGATAAATAAAAGTATATCCCTAGAAGAGGATAAA
This sequence comes from Vibrio sp. E150_018, assembly GCF_053544035.1. Classification (NCBI taxonomy): domain Bacteria; kingdom Pseudomonadati; phylum Pseudomonadota; class Gammaproteobacteria; order Vibrionales; family Vibrionaceae; genus Vibrio; species Vibrio sp. E150_018. The sequence continues at coordinate 126,565 of NZ_JBHGNY010000001.1, forward strand.
GTCCAAATTATCCTCTAGTGGGGGTATGGTATGTTCAATGGACATTTCTTGCCCATGCAAGGCAATTACGTCTGTTTGATAATAGGTTGTATTTGTAACTTGTCGTCCTTTAGGTTGAGTTCAGTGAATTCCCATTTCATGAACTAAAAGGAAATCAAATGATGGCTTTGACTGACTATCAAACTATAGTTCAGAATTTTGTATTTAACCGACTAGATAATTTACTTTGGTGTAAGTTATCAAATTTTAAGCTATACAGGATTAGCAACATGTAGCATGAGAAAATATATGGAAAAAGAAAATCATTGTAGCCGTTGCAAGGTTACTAGCTAACGCATTTTGGAGCATGCTCGTGACAGAAGTGATTGGCCTGACACGAGCGTGGACATTTTTGAGTTACCGATTTTACTAATTTAGTAAATTATGGATTAGTTGACGTGTGGGAAAGTAACGCTCTGTTAGAATTATATTTGCTGAAAAGTCTCAACTTTAGTGCTTATTCTTTTCCAAACAAGACCAGTTTGATAATTACTCTTTTTAGTGTCTAGTTCGTACAAGCCTCTAAAACGGTATAGAACATCACCTAAGTTACCTTTTACTTTTGCAAAAACTATCCGCTTATGTTTATATTTTTCTTTGTTTTCGAGGTGCATTAATACATGCTTTTTAGCGGCTTCTTCTTCTTCTTCATGCCTTTCAATGATTATATTTTCATCATCAGAAATTACATTATTCCACACACCATTTGGAAATAATTTAGGGAACCATAGAATGGTATCAGAATGATAAGGATGATGTGTTCCCGCACGTTGAAACCCCAAGTAACTATGTCCGAAGCAATTACAAGCATCTTTTATAGTTTTAAAAGCTACATTATCTGATGTTGAGATATAGCCAAGCTTAACATACGTTTCAGGGTTGAATTCAGCATCAATATCCCAATCAGTAAAATCACACCTTAACTTTAACATTTTAATCTTGTTAATAATTTCTTCAATCTGGGAATTTATCTCATCTAATGACTTTGTGACATCTACACGTAAAATTTCATGTCCTGTAGCATTTATAATATCAAGTTCACGTATTTTATCTTTAATAATATTGTCACTAGTAAAATGTTGTCCTTCATCTACTTCAATATGCAAACCTAATTGAGGGAAAAATAAATCAGTGAGAGCCCTGCCATCAGGGCGGGTTACATATTGTTGAGTTACAAACTTAATACTAAAGTCATCTAAACGATGAATAATTCTCGAAACAACATAAGCTTCATATTTTTTGTTGTTAGTTCTTCCCAGTTGCCTAATTATGTAATCTTTTTTATCCATACATTAAACCTAACCTTATAATTCTAACGCCCGCATAACACGTTTGCTACGATACAGACTAAACTGAATTTTACCGCCTTAATCACTGAAACTAAAGGCAAACTGACAACGCCGAGTGTAGAAAATCGTGTTGATGCATTTGTTATGTACTTTTCTTAAACGCAACTTCAAAATCATTTTTAACACGTTTAAAACAAACGTAGTTAGAGAATATTTTTGTGTAGCCATAGTGTTCAAGAGTTTTCTCTATTAACTCAGAAGTAACTGTATTTTTACCAAAACTATTAGGAGCTAATGACCATTCATTACCAATAAAACCATGAGAATCAATAAATGCTGTATATTTCACCCCATCAAGATAGTAGACCAAAATATATTCAACTTTTTCATTATATAAATGACCATCAAATATCAATCTTGTAGACGTAGCCAGCGTCATATTTTTTAAGGCATGATCCTTTATTCGCACATTTTTGCATTTAACGATCTTATTACCAACATTGACATAAATGTCCGTTTTATCAGAAAAGAACGTCGGTTCAAATTTGTCAGAACTGCTGAAATTCCTGCTGAGATATTTGATGAGATCGCGATAGCGTGGTGTAAAAGAAGGAAGCTTCAAGGAATGTTGGGCGGTCCTGTAGGAAATGAATGGGGTAGTCCTAATTCCGATTACGATTGAGCCTTTTGGTTGAAAATGCCAGGACGAAGGCTGTCCAACACCATTTATGGTGCTGGCGGCTAAACCAGATCTGTCCATCTTCGAGTTAGCTGATGTGGCTAGCTCAGATCTGCCCCAAAACCACTTAGATTAAATGCACTACAAGTTCTAGGAGTGCGTTTTCCCAACTAAAAATTATCTGTTAGCCGTCATGGAGCTTGCTATACTCAAAGTGATAGAATAGTATCACTTTAGTATTCCTTTGGAGCAGCTTTTATGAAAGTAGAACTAGTTACATCACTTAAACGTCAAGCAACTAAGATCCTCTCCGATCTCCACGACACCAAAGAACCAGTGTTAATTACCGAGCATGGTAAGCCATCCGCGTATCTAGTTGATGTTGATGATTACGAGTTTATGCAAAATCGTTTGTCTATTCTTGAGGGTATTTCACGAGGTGAACGCGCACTAGCTGGCGGTAAAGTAGTAAGTCATGATGAAGCCAAGGACAAAATGTCAAAATGGTTGAAATAATCTGGGCTGAGCCAGCGTTATCTGACCTCAACGATATCGCTGAATACATCGCACTTGAAAATATCGTAGCTGCAAATCAATTAGTACAAACGATCTTCTCTAAAGTCGAACGCCTACAAACTTTCCCAAAATCAGGTCGTATTCCACCCGAACTAGAACATTTAAGTTATCGTGAAGTTGTCGTTAATCCATGTCGTATTTTCTATAAACAAGACGGTGATAAAGTGTTTATTCTGTTTGTTATGCGTACTGAGAGAGATTTACGTAAGTTTCTGTTGAGTAAGCAATAACCTTTGGGAATGAGAGACTTACAAACTGTTTAAGAGTTATTCGTAACACGTGGTATTTTCACTATGCGTTGAGTTTAGTGTTTAAGGTGGTCTGCGGAAGTATCAGTATTGCTCACACCTTAACGCTGCGTTACTTTCCCATACATCAACTAATCCGTAATTTATTAAATGAGTAAAATCGAATCGGTAGCTAAAAATTGTCCAGAGGCTTTACAGGCTGGTTTTTTACCCGTGGGCACTTTCTAGCTCGAAAGTGTCCACGCTCGTGTCAGGCCAATCACTTCTGTCACGAGCATGCCCCATTTCAATTCAGTCCCCTCACTCACGGCGTTCCTGAGTATCGACGTTTGCCCTAATTTACCTAACAAATTAATACCAGTTTAGTTGTATCTGACTGGTTAAATGTCTAAAGGATAATTCAGTGAGGAAACAGAGATTATCTTTCTTCTGGATAATTCTGGATAATTCTGGATAAGTTCGTTACATTATTTTTTCATTCGGTATAAGGATTTACTCGAGTATTTATGAAGTTTTGTGACGAAACGTTGGGCCCTCCAATACTGGCATATGCACACAATTATTCTCAATATCATTCATTATGACTACTTAATACGGAATGCAATAAGCTACTAGAAACTGGTATTAACCCTACTTTTAGTCCGAAGGGCTTAAACGCTTTATCAAGAATATCTGTTTTAAAAACTCCACGGTCGTTCTCTATCTCAGATATGGTTTTTCTTGAAACACCAACCATTTTGGCGAATGTATCTTGTTTGACACCTAATACACTGATCCGTAGCTCTTTAAGGGCTTGTCCTTGTGTTAGCTCACCCATTAATAAGGTTCGAATAACTTCACTTATTTTGTACTGCCTTTCTGATGTAGGTATTGATGGTGCGTGTTTAGACGCTCTCTTTTTCTCTGTTTCAACGTATTCAATTGAGCTATTAATGGGGGATTGTGGCTGCTCTATCGTTTTTAAACGTTGATTTCTTGAGCGAAGTCGAGCTATAGCCTCATGTGCTGATTCTGCTGATGAATTACTTGAACCGTTGGTATTTTTTTTGTTAGTACTCATACTAGCCCCCATTTTGTCAGTCTTATAGCAATGAAATCCATACCAATGGCTGGCATATCTAAAATCTGCTTTGGTACGCCTCTTTCTTCTAACCTTTCTTTTAAAGCAAGGCAGTTTTTTGCTAGTTCTTTAAGTTCGTTTAATAATATTTCTTTAGGGACTAAATCTGATAATGAATTTGCTATACCATCAAAATCATACTCACCACCGACTTCTAAAGGTGATTTCCATTTGGTTGTTCTTGGTATGCCATCAGGGTCGGCTTTCATTGGTGCAAAGTCATAAATTGGAGCGAGTTTGATATAACTGTCTCCTTTAATGAAGGAGGTGTTTCTCCCATGATTGTCACTATTACCAAATAGAATATTGAGCAAGTCTCGCTTTACCCATTCAATGACAAAACCTTGAACGTCAAATTGAAATCCTTGCTCAGTAACCATATGACTATTCGTTATTTTATAAATCAGCTGCCGAATGGTCTCTTCATGGTCGAGAAGGCTGCCAGGCCCTTTATTCAAAATGGAGTAAACGGATTCCATAGCATAACGCTGAATATTCTGCTCATCATCAATATATATATCGAATCTTGGTAGCCAAAGAGAAGGGTAATTGGCACCTTCTTCCAACCGCATAGACTCAATAGGAATGGTATCGATGCCTAGGTTTGTTAGTTCATGGTAATAGTAAAATTCAGCGCGTAAAATATTGCAGTCTATTTGCCCTCGAGCACCTCTAGGATATTTTACTAAATAGTGTAAATCTTGATTTGTAATATCGTCTTGAAAACTATCAATCCAGATTTTACCGTCGTTAGAACAACGTAATAATAACTTGGGCGCTTCACCACCAGCACCGGTTGCACCGCCAGCCGCAGCACCTCTTTCTTGGGCATAATCTAAGAAGTCACTGGCTCGGTCGATAACATCACTAATTGCAAACAAGAGCGAATCTGATTTCTCAGTCCGCTCTGGTAGGGATTCTTTTATTCGAAGGTTACCAACAGGGGAGATAGTGCCATATTTCAACAGAATGAAGTTTTGCTGTTCAATAGAGAGATCTTCAATATCAAGCTGTTTGACCCAAAAACGTCGACTTGCACCGCTTGGCATAATGTCGTCAAGAAATCTTAACCAACCCGAACGACCCATATCATCAAAGAAGAAATTAACCGGGTAATTAATTGAAACGGCATGCATGTCATCTTTCTCGAAGTGAGCGAGTGCATACTCTTTGTGATAGTGAATCTCTGTAGTGACAAAATTACCTTGATCACTTTTAGGAAAAGTAATTTGTGCAATATCAGACCATACTCTGAGTATGTAGGCTTGTATCGTTAGTGATTCCATAACAACCCCCCAAATGATTACGTGTATTATTCTACTCATAAATCATAATTTACTCAATATCTGTAACCTAAAGTTGTCACTAAATCTTGTTTGGCTGCCTCGAATTTTCAATTGCTAAAAGCTGATTTCTAACGCATGATTCTATCGCAGATTGCTCTGGTCGTGTTGATAACGCAGCCGTGATCTATGAAAAGTAAGTTGCTTTTAATGATCTTGCTAGTCACAACGTGGGAAGGCTTGGATATATATAAATATGTGGTAATCCACAATATTTTTAACTCTCAACACTATTTATAATGTCATTCATAAATAATAACAATGTGAGTGAAAATGTTAAAATTCATCCCAATAGCAGTGGCAAGCTTTTTGCTGGCGCTCCCGTCAGCCCATGTCATTGCGTCACCCATTCCAGAAAAAGCACAAATGTGTAGTAGTTGTCATGGGACCGATGGCATGGGTCAAATCAACATTGCCCCTATGATCGCAAGTTTAAATGCAGACTACCTCAATAATCAAATTAAACTATTCCTAAGTGGAGAGCGTAAAAATGCCACTATGCAAGGTATGGCAAAGCAATTAAGCGAGCCGAAAGATCGTGAAGAAGTGATGGCGTATTTTTCTAACCTTCCGAGCTATGATTTTACTAATTTGGAACATCGTGGTGATCAAGCCGACATTCAAAGTCCTTATCGTAAATTAATCTTTCAAGGGGATTGGAAGCGTAATATACCGGCTTGTGCAACGTGTCACGGAGCAAGCGGAATGGGTGTCGATAAGTTTCCTCGATTAGCGAGTCAGCATGCCGATTACTTGAAGGCACAATTAATGGCTTGGAAGCATGGTACGCGTAGTGGTGATCCATTGAATATTATGGGGTCTATCGCAAAGAATCTCACCGATAAGGAAATCGAGAATCTTGCCTATTACTTTGCCTCATTACGTTATTAGGAACAGACATGAAACTTTTATCCTCTTTATTCGTGGTATCGACTCTTCCGGCTATAGCCGTTGCTAATGACACATTACCTGACCGACAAACTGAGTTACCAGCAGTAAAAAAACAACAGCATGGTGAGTATTTGCAACCGCGAGATCTCAGTACCATTCCAAATACGCCTTTTGGTGACAAAGTAAAACGTGGCTACTCACTATTCGTGAACTCTCAGCAAATGCGAGGCACTTACGTAGGTAATGATCAAAATTGTGTGAACTGCCACATGGCCGCTGGCCGAAAAGCCAATGCTGCACCGTTGTGGGCCGCTTATATGGCTTATCCTGCTTATCGAAAAAAGAATGACAAAGTCAATAGTTACGCCGACCGTATTCAAGGTTGCTTTACCTATTCAATGAATGGCAAAGCACCGGCTTATGACTCGCCTGAGATCATTGCGCTTAGTGCTTACGCTTATTGGTTATCAATGGGAGCATTATTAGATGGTTATGATATGGAGAAAGCGCCGATCCCAGAGCTAGATGATAAAGCGTTGCAAGTCGGTGGTAAGGCAGAAGACTTCCCACTTCCCGATGCGATTGCACAAGCATTACCTATTGAAGAGCGAAGTAAACTGGCTGGGCGAGGTTATCCTAAAATCGCGGCGCCAGAGCAAACACCATCCCCAGAGAGAGGGGCCTCTGTATATGAAAAAAACTGTGCAACTTGTCATAGCGCAGATGGCTCGGGAATAAAAGATAAGAATGGGCATTCATACATACCACCGCTTTGGGGGAAAAATGCTTATAACTGGGGAGCTGGTATGCACCGTATTAACACCGCAGCGTATTTTATTTATGAAAATATGCCATTAGGTAAAAGCGTACAGTTGTCTGAGCAAGAAGCCTGGGATGTGGCAGCCTACGTAAATAGTCATGAAAGGCCACAAGACCCACGTTTTAAAGGGAGTGTGGAAAGTAACGCCAAACAATATCACCAACACCAAGGCTATTATGGAAAAACGATTGATGGTAAGACGCTAGGGAATAATGCGTTTTAAATAATGCTGATGGGCAATTCTTTTACCGTTTTGCCTATCATTAACATCGGGTAAAGTAAGGCCATCAATTAAAGATTCCTACCCTTCAATCAAGCAGTCTGCAACATTTTCGTTCATTAACAGTCGAGTTCTTTGCAGTTGTTCTACATTTCGCTCTGGTCTATTTTTCAGTAGATTTCGAGTCCATTCATTATCTCTCTGTTCTGTCCCTCGTGCTCTAAAAAAGCCAGTGATTGCTGGTGCTGAAGGTTGAGAGGGGATTTCATATTTTTAACGTTTTGTTGTCGAATCACGTATTTGAGTTAATATAGATCGGTGAGTGACAAGGTATTTTATATCGAATGTAAAAGTCATGATTTAACTTATGGAGTATATGAAAGAAATGAAACAGGTGAGGGATAAGTTAAATCTGAGGAAATTAATTCTGTGTCTAGGTATGTTCAGTGTACTCGTCACTTTTCTTAATTCTTTTCACTCCATATATCGAGTTCAGCATGAGTTAGTAGTTAACAATACCATAGAGTCCAACCGTGTATATGCGGTTAAAATGGCGGAGGTGACGGATACTTTTATTGATGCTGCTTTATCCCAATTAGAGTACAGCGCATCGATAATCAGCCGCAAAATGTTTGATCCGCTTGTATTGCAGCAAGAGGTGAATCGATTGAGGACTCAAACCAATGCTTTCAATTCTGTCGTAATCGTGAATGCGGACGGGGTTATCATATCAGTCTCACCAGAAACCATTGGAGTGAAAGGTGTTCAATTAACGGAAGAAAGCGCGTTACAATCGCTAAATGCGAAAGCGCCACTTATCACAGATCCATTTGTCTCTCCTGTTGGTAATTATTTGATAAGCATGTCATATCCTATCTTTTCTGAAAACGGCGATTACTTAGGCTATGTTGCGGGAACCATCTATCTGACTCAAAAAAATATATTAAGAACAATTCTGGGACAGCATAGTTACAAAGATGGGTCATATTTATATGTTGTCGATAAGCATCAGACGTTGATTTATCACCCTGATCCGACGCGAATTGGAGAAGTTCTTACTAAGAATGAAGCAATAAGAGCGGTAAGTAGTGGAGAGGAAGGAGGAAAGGCCATCGTTAACTTGCAAGGTGTTGAGATGCTCTCTGGATATGCTCCCGTAAAGCATGCTGGCTGGGGTATTATTGTAGAGAAGCCAGAAGAGCTTGTTTGGCCTATACTTAACGAGCAAATGTGGCAGATGTTTATAGGGTCACTCCCAATTAGTTTTCTTATATTTTTGATTATTTGGGTTTCTTCGATTTTTATATCGAAACCTTTATGGCAATTAGCCAGTGTAGTCAAAAGTTTTGAAAGCCATAACTTTACCAAGCAAGATTTAAATGAAGTGAAGCCTTGGTATTTTGAAGCGTCATATTTGAAAAACTCATTTCTCAGAACGTTAAATAATGTATCCAGCACTATTGATCAGCTGCACCTAGATGCTTTAACTGATCCCATGACGGGGCTCGTAAACCGCAGAGGTCTAAATAAGGCGATTGATACCTTTCGAGAGCAAAAAATTTCATTTTCTGTGCTTGCTTTGGATCTTGATTACTTTAAAAAAGTGAATGATAGCTTTGGTCATGATGTAGGCGATGCTTTATTGGTCAGTGTGGCAAGTATGATCAGGGCTCAGGCACGAGAAGTCGATATTGTTTGCCGCTCTGGTGGTGAAGAGTTTATCGTTTTCTTAGTCGGAATGGACATACATCAGGCTAAGTTCGTTGCCGAGAGAATTCGTAAATCTATTGCGTCAAACAAATTTGAGGTCGTCGGCCATGTTACAATTTCTATCGGAGTGTCTCATTGGCTAGCAGAAGATAAGCCGATTAGCGCGACCCTTAAAGGTGCCGATGATGCTCTTTATCAAGCTAAACATAATGGTAGGAATCGCACCGAACTCGATCTCATCAAGTGAGAGGCTTGAAATTAATATTTCAGAAATATTAATTTTGCCTCCCTCTTTTAATTTTTAGAATTTAGATACCTGCAAAAATAAAAGGGTCTGAGTCAATAAACGAATCAGCCATGTTTCCTGAAAAGAGACCATTATTAATAGCCAGTTTCTTAACGGGTTGTTTTTCATCAAAGTTTAAAGCATTCATATCAACCCAGAAAGTATTAGGGTTAGAGGTTGTTTCAAAGTAATACCGTAAATTTTTATGATCGGAAACAGAACGCCACCGAGTAGAAGATAAGTTTGGCTCGTTATCTGAATGGATACCCAGAGGAACGGATACATTGCGAATAACACTAAAAACACCGGCTATTGCTGTTCTTGTGTCACTTACTTTGGGGATGACATCGATATAAAAAGAAGCTCTTACAAACCTATCTGCGGCGCGGTTAGTACCTGGCAACATAGTAAAACCACCTATCTGCTGCCAATACTCGTTTAGTGCTAACTGTTGATTAAAAACAGGAGAGTTTGTCATTACATTGTATTGTCTACTATGGTGAATCACTAGTTTTCCATCAATATATTCAAAAATGGCACTATCACCAATAGAGTCAGATATCGAGAGGTGCAGAGTAGCAAAACGTTGAGTACCTGGAATATCAGCCGACACAATCACAAAAGGTTCTTTTTTTAGAGCTTCAACCGTTTCTGAAACCGTTGCGTAGTTATCTAAAACATACTGCACCCACGCAGAGACAGACAACCCTGGCATTTGACCTTTGTATTCTGGGTAATTAGCTTCTGCTAACCATAACAAGTTTGCGACTAAACCTTTTTCATTCATGCCATCCGTACTTGACATATTAAATGCGCTAGTAATCAAACTGCCGTAACGGGAAGTCCACACGATAGAATTTTCGCCTACCGAACCATTCCGTTCGATACCTCGAGGAAATACCCACATACAAGCTGGTATTTCATCTCGCCAGTCCATAGAGCGAGCGGTCACTATCATTTCATTGTCACCATGATAAACGATGCGTGTACACATGTATTTTCCCCACTTAATTTGAGATTGATAAGTTGCCTTTTATTCGATTGATTACTCTTTTACTCATCAGTTAATGTTAAACAGCACAGCTTTTCCGAAAAATCTAATCTTCTTCATAAACTATGATAGTTAACTATCTTATTTACAACCAGTAAAGCGCAATGAGATTGCTAAGCCAAGTTTTTGCGATTGATGTGCGTGCCTATGCCATTACGTCGAATCACTACCATTTGGTGTTACAGGTTACTTTCAGTGGCATCGTGAATGTCAGTGGAATAGCGAATTTGGCTGAGATAGTTCTTTAAGTGAGAATTTTTTATTAAGTCAATACAGTGGTAAAATTGTGGCTGTATTTGTTAAATGGAGGTAAATAATGAACGGTAATTGGGCTAATGTATTTCCGTATCTTGCTGGCGCTTTAAAGTTAATTGTATTAGCTATTGGTGCTTATTTCGCCATTAAATGGCATTTTGATGAAGATAGAAGAGTGAGAGAAGAAGCCGGTGTGGTATTTGATAAACCAACCATTATGAAAAAATTGGCAATGGTACTCGCGATCCCAGTCCTTCTGATTGTCCTTATCTTTTTATCGATTTATTCCACTAACTGGATACTCGACCATTATTAAAGGTAATTAGGGTAGAGTCATCTTTAAAAGACTAACCAGCAAGAGCCTATTTTTTATAGCCTTACTGGTTAAGTCGTTCTTATTAACAAATATCGGTTTTGTTATAATACTCAACTTAGGAGATCTTTAAGCGACTCGGTCGCTATTGGGCATTCCGAGGTGAGTAAAACGATTTTAAATGGAACAACTGATTAACACTTCCTGTTGTTGATTGGTAAACTTTCTGGTGTGTGATTTGTTCCAATTATCTTTCTATAATGTCGTATAGCCGCTTCTAAAGTATTTTTCTTCAGTGCAGAAAAACCTATCAGGTTGTTCATCTTTTTGGGATGATTTCTGTAAATTATCCTTTTGACTTTTTCTTTTGTAAGTACATAGATCCTATAACAATTATGACATAAACCAAATGTGAAATGATAGTTTCTATCGTTGGATAAAAGCCTATCTCGTTGATTGTTGGCAGTGACCCAATGACATGGATGTTTATATTTCCGGTTAACTGTAAAGCATGAATGCTGACTCCTAACATTTTAAACGCTAAGAAATAGATCAGGCATGTGAATACTTTGAAAATGATCGGAATAGGTAGCTTGACTGAAGTTTTTAAGATTATAACGGTCACTAGGGCCAAAATGGAAACTGCGATAGTCATACCTAACAAGAATTGACTGATTTCAATATTAGGTAAAATACCCGCATAAAATAAAATGGTTTCAGCACCTTCTCTGAATACCGCCAAAAAGCTTAATGTACCTAAAGAAAGAAAACTTCCCATAGTTAAAGCTTGCGTTGTTTGTTTTTGTAAGAACCGTTTCCAGGAATCGGCAGAAGATTTACTATGAAGCCAAATCCCTACAAATAGCATCATGATGACTGCAAATAAACCGACAATACCTTCTAATGTTTCTCTGGTATGACCAGCCATATTGGTTGGTAAGAATAGAACCAAAGCCCACGCTAATACAAAACTAGTAATTAGGCCCAATATGGCACCAGAAATAACCCAATGTTGTCCGCGCTTTTGTTGTGTCGCTTTCATTGCTGAAAACAAAGCAATAACGATCAATAAGGCTTCTAATCCTTCCCTTAATAATATCAAAGCAGCATCGACAGCATTATAATGCCCAGCAGGGTTCAATTGTGAGAGATCCGTGATGAGCTGTTGTAATTGTTGTTGGTGTTTAGGGTTTCCGTTGGCCGCAATGATCAATGGGAGTTGATTTTCTACTCGTGTATAAAGAGCAGAAGAGCGGGTACTTACTATACTTTCAAAGGTTGGCCAGTTTTGAATAAAAGTTAGCAACTCTTGATTACCTGACAGTGAATTTTGTTGTTGATAATCACTTAACGCTGTATTCAAAATACCAATGCCGTCATTGAGAGTCATATCGCTATTACTAGTTGCAATCACTTCTCCATTATTAAAACTGGTTAAGGTAACTCCTAATACATCACTTTGTTGTTTAATTTTCTCCCATGAGGGTTCGGATCTTGCTTTTTCAACATTTAATAAAGCAAGGGCAGTTTCTATTTTTCCATAATGCCCCATGCTGGTTTCATGCACGACACGTTCTCGCTTAGCCCACGCGCGATTGAACATTCGAAATGTGGTTTGCAATTGGCTCATATCTTGTTGGTCAATTGCTGCTGCCATTGCTTGATAAGTTGGCATTACACGCTTAATAAATTGTTTACGCATCGTCGCGTAATCCACTGGATTAACATATTTTTCAAGTTTGATTAATGATGATGACACCAAGGTCAATTGTTCAACACTTGGAGTTTGCTTAGCTTGAATAATAGCGTCAGTGACATTCTTTTTATTGGCGGTATCAGCAATATCTAGAGTATTTAAGTATTGCTCCATTTGTTGTAAATCTCGTTTCGCCGATATTGTATCTCCCTTTTTAGTCGCGCCAATAGCGTCGGAAAGAGAAATATAAGCTGGCGAAAAATTGACTTTATCCGCCGCCAAAGTTGAGAAGCTCACCAACATTAAAACACAAAGAAGAAAGCGTTTTACAAGGGGGCACGGGTTAACTTTCAAGTAATGATTGTCCAAGGTATTCTCCTTCTTTTACGCCACCAAAACAGGCAAAAAGTCCACTGCCGATATGGGTAATGTATTCGTTCATCTTGTCGATTTTTCCAAATGCATTTTGGATGTCGATAAATTGTTGTGGAGACTTTTGAAAAGAGACAAACAACAAACCCGAGTCATATTGACTGGTACGGGTATTGATGCCTTCCACATAAGAAAATGAACGACGTAATAATTGTTGTCCTGTGCTGTGAGCCAAGTGAACATGTGAGTCAACCGGCATTATCGGTTCACCTTTTTCTGAGGTTAAAGATAAATCAATAGGATCGAATTCATGATGTTGTCCCATAGGGGCACCGCTTGCTTTATTACGACCAAAAGTATTTTCTTGCTCGCCATAACTGGTGCGATCCCAAGTTTCTAAATGCATTTGAATACGACGAACCACCATATAGCTGCCATTACGCATCCAGTTTGGTGAATCGGCCCAAATGTATTTATCGGCTTGCTTTAACGTTAAGGCGTTGGCGGTGCCATCTTTAAAACCGAATAAATTACGAGGAGTGTCTTGTTTGTCGTAGGAATTGAAACCACTTTGTGCCCATAGCATAGAAACCATCGAGGTTCGTGCGTAACGAACAAGTTGTCTTACTGCATGGAAAGCAACTTGTGGGTCATCGGCACAAGATTGAATGCAAATATCGCCGCCAGTATATTGTGCTTGCAACTGGTCTCTTGGAAAGTGAGGCAGTGGGGTGAATTCAGCCGGTGCTTTATCTTGTAGACCCAGTTTGTCTAAAAATGATGGTGATACGCCAAAAGTTAAGCTCAAATTATATGGATGCAAATTATCCGCTTCGCCAGTATCTGAAGGTGGGACATATTTATTTTTGCTATATTTGGCAACATTTTTACCTTGCGTTAATAAGGCCGCCTGTTTTGTCCATTGTTTCAGTAATTGAATAACCGCTTGCTTGTCTGTGTTGTCCAATTGCAGCACCATGAAATAAATATGACGTTGCTGAATGGTGGTGATCCCAGCTTGATGTTGTCCATAAAATGGAACATATCCTTCAGCATAAGGTGCGAGGTTGTTGGTCGCTTGCTGCTTTGTGGGTAATGTTTGGGATTGGGTATCTGATGTCGTTTGCGTTGCTAATGCTTTTCCCAGTAATAGGGAAGAGCCGCTTAAAGCGGCCCCTTTTAGCAATAGACGACGAGAGATGCTTGAACGTTCAATCGATGATTTAATTTGTCGTTTACTGGTCATTTATTTATTCCAAGATAATGCCCATTTGAGCAAGAGGTTCGCCTAATTTATTGACTGCTTCCGCTAAACCTGCAATATCATTATCACTGAGTTCAGTATAATCTTTGAATTTGTCACCTTCTTTTTGCTGTGCAAGTAATTGATTAACTTTCGCAAAACGGTCATCAAGAGTGCTAACTAAAGTAGGATCCATGTCGGCTAATTGTGGTTTGAATATCACATAGATTTTTTCGGCACCGTCGATATTGCCTTGGAAGTCATATAGGTCGGTATGGGAAAAAATTTCTTCTTCACCAGAAATTTTACTGGTTGATACTTCGTTTAATAAATCCACGGCACCTTGCACCATTAATTCTGGTGTTACTTCTACTGTTGAGACTTTGGCTCGCAACTCTTTTACGTCAGCCATTAACTGTTCAGTATATTTTTCAGTGCCTTCGGTGGTATTTTGTACCCAAAGAATTTCCTCGATAGGGTGAAAGCCTGTCCATTTTTCATTGGGTTCTAAATCCGCTTTACGTGCATCAATTCTAGGGTCTAAATCACCAAAGCTTTCGGCGATCGGCTCGACAGTTTCAAAGTTCATACGAACAATTGGATATAAAGCTTTAGCTTGTTCTAACTTGCCGGCATGTAAATAATCGACAAATGTTTGGGTTTGGGTCACAAGATCATCAATTTTATCGATTGAAAATGTTTTGTATTCTTGAAGACCTGCATCAATGTTGACCGCAGCTTGAGTGGGCGCCGCCATATTAAGCGTGGCAATAAATGCCAATGAGAAACCTGTTTTTTTTAAATTCATAACTACCTTTGTCCTTACGGTGATAATGATAATTAATATCATCAATGGTGGCATTTTAAGGCCACCTGTAACAAAGTCAAATATTTTGTATCAAAATGTAATAGTCGAGAAAAGAGGATTATCAGATGTCAGTATTCTTCGTATAAATCCACGTCAATAGCTCGCGGGTGAATAATTACTTATAATTTACCCGTGATACAGCGAATTCAATATCCGAGTTTCCACACCTAATGCAGGAATAAACCGTTTCGTATAATTTTTACAACAGTTTCAGCAATCGTATTTGAGAGTAATTTTATTGAGTAAAGTCTTATACGATTTGGTAGACTAGTATTTATACCCAAGTAACTTCAAGATGCGAGTTTCAGCAAGAATAAAACAAGCTTTAGGCAAGACAAATTGAATATGATCATAGTGATTCTATCTCTATTCAATTTAACGTAGCATAAAGCTTGTTTTAACTTGCCCTTCGGGAGCTTCATCCAAACCTTTATGCCGCGTCAGATTGGTTTGAAAGGTGCTTACATTCCTTCGCCAATCTTCCTTGCCTAAAGAATTAGATGATAGCTCTGAATTCTGCATCTTGAAGTCACTTGGGTATAATTGTTATGTCAATTACTTTTGGTATAAAATAATGACTAACTTATTTATTATCATAAATAATTATTCTTAGTATTTATAAGGTCAATTATGAAGTTTAGGGTGGTATTCTCTTTTTTAGTCGTTTTTTTAGTCTTAACGGGTTGTTCTAAATCGAGTGATTTTAAATTTAATTCAGATACTGGAACGATAACAGGGTATCTTTCTAGTGAGAAAAATGTGATTATTCCAAATTTTATTAACGGTGTTAAAGTCACGGCTATCGGTAATAATGCTTTTATAAATAAAGGAATAACCCATATTGTCATTGCTGACTCTGTGACGACTATTGGTGATGCTGCATTTGCCAACAACTCTTTAACAGAGCTTGTTATTCCGAATTCTGTTATCCATATTGGTGATACTGCATTTGCTAACAATACCTTAAAGAGCCTTGTTCTCCCGAATGAATTAATCAATATTAATCCCTGGGTATTTGCAAAAAATGCATTAACAAAAGTGAGTATTCCTGACTCTGTTGTGACTATTGGTAAAGGAGCATTTGCTAGTAACAAATTGACTGAGTTATCACTTCCTAACTCAGTGACAGCAGTGGGAGAGGCCGCTTTTGCAAGCAATGTTATTACTCATATTGATTTTTCTAACTCAATAACTGCTATTGATGATTGGACGTTTGCCAAAAATAAACTCAAAAGCTTAACGCTTCCTGATGGCGTAAAAAGAGTCGGTAAAGGAGCGTTTGCTTACAATCAGTTGCCAGCGACTACTTTAATGTTATCTGACGTGGATTTTGATAAAAATTCAGGTACTATTTTAAAATATCATGCAAATTATAAAAATATCATCATTCCTGAACAGCTAGATGGTGTGAAAGTAAAAGTCATTGATTCTAGTGCTTTTTCATTGAAAGGATTAACGCAATTAAAGCTACCTAATTCACTTAAGGTTATTGAAAGTGGTGCTTTTAGTGGTAACTATTTGATCGATTTGGTGGTGCCTAAATCTGTCATTCAAATAAATAATGAAGCTTTTAGTGGAAATCCATTAGTTAAGGTTGTTGTTCTTAATTCGTTAACTAAAGTAGAAAAGTTTGCGTTTGATGAACAAGTAAATATCACTTTAAAATAACAAATAAATCACTAAAAAAAGTTGCCATTTGGAAATGGCAACTTTTTATGCTGGCTTTTAAATGTATATTTGATATCTAAAAAATGTAATAACTTAAAAGCTAGGTAAAAATAATTTTACTTATTTATTATCACAAGCGCCAATAGCTGCAGGGATAGAAATCGCTGGGATAAGTAAGTAGTCTGTCGAGCAAGTTTTTGATGCATTGTAAGTCGTACCAGTACAACCAGCAAGAGCTAATAGAGCAACAGAAACAAGTGTTAATTTTAATTTCATAATAATTTCCTATATAGATATAAAGTATCGTCTTCTATGCTATCAAATATTCAACGATTTTCAAGGTAGTTGTCATTAATCTATTTACTTATGAAGAAATAAAGACAGAGGCGTTCATTCCAATCATAGTGAAGAACAAAACAACACCGAAACCGACGGCACGTTAGGTGTTTTTAAAATGTGATGGGGCCGACATACTTGAATTCGGTGGTCAGAACTTTATAACCGGTGTGCAAGGGTATCAAATACGATGGCTAAAACTTTTGGATAAGTTATACGTATACGAAGTATGGTGTTATAGCCAACCTTTAAACTCGACTCGTTTCTCTTACTCCAGAGCTATTCAAATCCATTAATTTCTACTTAGCCTCTAATATTTGGCATTTAATAGATGTCTATTATATTGATGTTCTGTATTTTACATTTAAGATTTATTGAACAATCCATGATAAGGATTGATAGGATAAAAATTTTTCGTGCTTGTTAAGGAAGATTAGTGTTTTGATTACAATTGCGTTGATTGATGACCACATCATGGTTCGGTCTGGTTTTGCACAGCTTTTATCTTTAGAAGAAGATATTGTTGTGCATAGTGAGCATGATAACGCGCGTGATGCCTACCGTGTGCTCTCTGTATCTTCAATTGATGTTGCTGTCATTGATATTTCTATACCAGATGAAAGTGGTTTAGTACTACTGGAAAGGCTTCGGAAAGTTAACCCCGATTTTAAAGCGATTGTCCTTTCTATTTATGATTCAGCTTCTTTTGTCAGTAAAGCTTTAGACGCTGGTGCTAGTGGTTATTTATCGAAACGATGTGGGCCGAATGAATTGGTTAAAGCCATTAGGGTAGTAGCAAGTGGCAATAGATATTTATGTGCTGATGCTTTGGTTAACCTTAGTAACGCTTCTGGCATTCCTTCCGTTCTTGAATCTTTAACAAAGCGTGAGCGAGAGGTGTTTGAATATATCATTCAAGGAAAAGATACTAAAGAAATCGGCTCCCAATTATCAATAAGCCATAAGACAATTCATGTACACAGAGCGAACATACTCAATAAGCTTGGCCTATCCAATAATGTTGATTTGATCCGTTTTGCTATTACGCATCATTTGTTGGTTGATTAAATTTATCGAGTGTTCATGATGTTGATGTTTACTTCTAATAAAAAAACCTCACCACTCATATCCTCCATTCCATCTTGTTTCAGTTATGCATTTTCATGCGTTTTCTATTCCATATGTTGGTTTTGTTTATGGAATATCAGCCGATATATCACGTCAGATTTTTTATTAGCAGGCTTGCTCTTGCCTACGGGGTTAAAGCTGGCAATGCTTACTTTATCCCCTAGACGTTTATGGCTGGGGGTGACGATGTGTGAAATGCTTTTGATTGGTTCCGTGGGCTATCTATTAGAAATAAGTGGGCATGAATATGTTTTATTACTTTTCTCTTTGATTGGTTATTGGGTGGCCATTTTATTTCAAAGATTTTGGGTGCTTTTAAAGGATTATTGGCAACGATTATTGGCTTTGACTGGATTCACGCTTGCCTATGGGATGTTATGTGGATTGAGTATTCTTTTACTGATAAAGCCACTAAACATTGACTTGTATTATGTTGCTGAAGTTACCGTTTCGACGATTACTGGTGGGGTATTGTTAACGCCTTTTTTGTTCTTACTTTATGATTATTTATATCAACAAATTTGGTCTCCACTTTCTCCAACACTGATCCATCAAGAAGTGACACTGAGACCTTCTGCATTTTTATGGTCTTTATTTTTCTTTAGCTTTGGGCTTATCGCCGAGCTTTTTTTTATTGAAGAATTTCAACCGATTGTTTTACTCATATTACTTTTGCCTAATATTTTTATGGCTTACAAATATGGTTGGCAAGGTGGGGTGCTCGCCAGTGTCATAAACAGTATTTTGCTGACGACAGGTAGACAAGTTATAGGCTCATTTGAAAGCGAAATGGAACTTCAAAGCTTTATTACCACTCAAGCTTTAGTCGGTTTAGGGTTGGGGATTGCTATTAGTCGACAGTATTTATTATCACAACGCTTAATTGTAACAAATAATAAGTTAGAGAATGAGTTAGTAAGTAAGAAACAACTGGCTTGCCAATTGGTGACGATAGAAGAGCAAATCAGAAAATCAGTCGCACGTGAGCTTCATGATGAGATTGGGCAAAATATTACGGCGATTCAAATTCAATCTATGCTTTCAGGGCGATTAGCTAAAGATGAAAAAGAGCAGCATATTGCCGAGACGATCAATCAGCTCGCGATGCGTATACACCTTTCCACTCGGCAATTATTAACTCAGCTTCGACCTCAAGTATTAGATGAATTAGGGTTAAAAAATGCCATTCATCAATTAGCCCATGAAATGAGTTTTTCTGACAGGAATATCGAATGCCAGTTCAAGATTGGTCCTTACACTGATAAGCTCGATGATATCACTTCTGTCACGGTTTACCGTATCGTTCAAGAACTCTTAAATAATGTAAGTAAGCATGCGGATGCTTCAAAGGTCCAATTAACTATTTTTTCAGGCAGTATGTTTTATCTTGAATTATATGATAACGGCCTTGGGTTATCCCATGGCTGGAAATCAAAAGGACAAGGGCTGATTGGTATCGAAGAAAGGATCCATGCACTAGGGGGAGAATTGACGATAGATTCTGCTAGTGAAAGTACGCCTAAAGGTACTCGTATAATTGTTAACTTGCCCACAAAAACATTCAAAAAAGAATCAATCTAAGAAAATTTCCTAGTCATTTATAACTTTGTCTCATTCATTTCTTATAACAACCGACTATCATTTTTTTAT
Organism: Vibrio sp. E150_018; assembly: GCF_053544035.1. Taxonomy (NCBI): domain Bacteria; kingdom Pseudomonadati; phylum Pseudomonadota; class Gammaproteobacteria; order Vibrionales; family Vibrionaceae; genus Vibrio; species Vibrio sp. E150_018. Next base: position 146,366 of record NZ_JBHGNY010000001.1, read on the forward strand.
CCAAACGAGAGTGTTGATATGGCGTTTTTTAATGTAACCCCAGTAGCGTCCAAGGTTGAGGCATCTAAAGTAGACGAGACTTATCAGTATTGGCGTGTACACCTAATGCTCTCGATGTATTTAGGTTATGGCGTATTTTATTTTACGCGTAAAAGTCTCAATTTTGCCATGCCAGCGATGCTAGAAGATTTGGGGTTAGCGCATTCAGATTTTGGTTTATTAGGAACACTTTTTTATATCATTTACGGTCTTTCTAAGTTTGTATCGGGGATTGTGAGTGATCAATCTAAACCAAGTTATTTTATGGGCTTGGGGTTGATTGCCACTGGGATCATTAATGTCTTATTTGGTCTGAGTTCTTCGTTGATGGCCTTTGTGATGCTTTGGGCATTAAATGCTTTTTTTCAAGGTTGGGGCTGGCCTCCTTGTGCAAAGCTATTGACCAGTTGGTACTCAAGAAGTGAGAGGGGCTTTTGGTGGTCTCTTTGGAATACATGCCAGAATGTGAGTGGGGCATTAATCCCAATTAGTATTGGCTTTATTGCGGTTACCTATGGTTGGCGATATGGATTTATTGTACCGGGGATAGGTGCAATGGTCGTCGGTCTTTATTTATGTTTTCGCATTACAGATAAACCCATTACGCTTGGGCTTCCTCCAGTGGGTGAGTGGAAAAAAGATGCTTTAGAACAGCATCAAGAAGCGGAAGGAAAAGGGCTGAACTTTTCTGAAATTTTAAAAGTTTATGTCTTGGGTAACAAATATATTTGGTTACTGTGTGCTTCCTATTTATTGGTGTATATCGTTCGGATCGCTATCAATGACTGGGGGAATTTATATCTCACTGAGAGGCATCATTATGATTTGTTTTCTGCTAATACCGCGGTGGCAATGTTCGAGGTCGGAGGCTTTTTAGGTTCTTTATTTGGTGGATGGGGCTCTGATCGGTTTTTTCGAGGAAATCGAGCACCAATGAATTTAATTTTCTCTTTGGGTATTTTTATTTCAGTCATGGCCCTTTGGTTGACGCCTATAGACAATTTAGTGGTTTTATCATCTTGTTTTTTTTGTATTGGATTTTTTATTTTTGGACCACAGATGATGATCGGAATGGCGGCTGCAGAATGTTCTCATAAAGACGCAGCAGGTTCGGCAACAGGATTTGTTGGCATATTTGGATATATTGGTGCTGCTTTGGCGAGTTATCCATTGTCTATCATTATTGAACAATTTAGCTGGGAAGGTTTCTTTGGGGTGATTTCTCTTTCTTCGGCATTGATTGGATTATTGATTTTACCCTTTTTAAAGGCACAACAACGAAATACATTTTAAATTAACTATTTATTTTTTCGTTGTTTTATCTATTTCTATATTCGTAATAAATTTCGCAGTGATGTGAAAATGAGCAACGTGCCCTACAAAGGCGTTGTGTAATAAATATAAAAAGAGGAAATAAGATGAAAAAAGGACTACGTCTAAAATTACTCGCTAGCTGTATTTTAAGTACTACATTTGCGGCTCCTCAAGCTTTGGCTGAAGGAAGATTGGTTGTTTATTGTAGTGCGACTAATGCTATGTGTGAAGCGGAAACCAAAGCGTTTTCGAATAAATATGATGTAAAAACATCGTTTGTTCGAAATGGTTCAGGAAGTACCTTAGCTAAAATTGAAGCTGAGAAAAATAACCCTCGTGCTGACGTATGGTATGGCGGAACGCTTGATCCACAATCTCAAGCAGGGGAAATGGATTTATTGCAGCCTTATAAGTCGCCTCAACTTGAGTTTGTAATGGATAATTTTAAAGATCCAGCAAAACGTAAAGGCAATTATTCTTCGGCTGTTTATATGGGGATCCTTGGGTTTGGTGTGAATACTAAACGCCTTGAAGAAAAAGGGGTGCCAATCCCTCGTTGTTGGAGTGATTTGGTTAAGCCTGAATATAAGGGGGAGATTCAAATTGCTGATCCACAGAGTTCTGGTACTGCATATACTGCACTAGCAACGTTTATTCAATTGTGGGGCGAAGACAAAGCTTTTGAGTTCTTTAAATCTTTAGATACCAATATCTCACAATACACCAAATCAGGAGTCACCCCATCACGTAATGCGGCTAGAGGTGAAATTGCTATTGGGGTTGGCTTTTTACATGATTACTCATTGGAGCAATCAAAAGGTGCACCATTAGAGTTAATATCGCCTTGTGAAGGGACCGGTTATGAAATTGGTGGTGTGAGTATTATTAAAGGTGCTCGAAATATCGATAATGCAAAACTATTTGTCGATTGGGTTATGTCGAAAGAAGGACAGGAACTGGCTTGGAAGAAAGGGAAATCATTCCAAATTTTGACCAATACGCACGCTGAACAATCTCCTAATGCATTAGATCCTACAAAATTAAAATTAATTAATTACGATATGGATACTTATGGTTCATCTGATGAACGTAAGCGATTAATTAATAAGTGGGTCGAAGTGGTAAAAATGGGAGAATAAACGTCTGATTGCTTTTTAGGGTATGAATCATTCTTATGAGGTTCATACCCTAACTTCCTAATTAAATTTAAATGATGACTTTTAAGTTAAAGCTTAAGAGTGAATTCACACACCCCAAATTTAGGTATGTGATAACGATTTAAATGGTTTACTTATTGTTTTGGTGCAAAAGATGAATGAATTAATAGCAGATAAACAACGAAGGGAAAATGATGGCATAAAAAAAGTCGATCCTATTTTTTATTGGATCTTCACATTATTATGCGCATTTGTATTATTACCTTCTTTCTCTTTAGATTACGGTCTATTTGAATCAACATCCGACGAGTTCTATGAAGCGATGGGATGGAGTGGGTACAATATTTCATGGTGGTGGTTTTTACTGCCTTCGGTGTTACTGATAAGACCAATTACACCGAAAAATAAACATGCTAAATTTCGACATTATTTTGATATTAGCTATTCAGCTTTATGCATGTTGTTTGTCGTGGTGAGTTCTTTTTATACTCATCAAGGTTTAGGTTATTCGACCATAGCACTTTTCATTACACTGAGTGTCGTCATGACATTCGCCTTTTCTCGCTTAGAGTTTCTAGGTGGAGATAGTTTTGTTATTGGTGCTTTGATCACGATAATTTTATTAATTTCTGTTTTTATTATTTTTCCAAGTATCGCTATTTTTGTTCCGATGTTTAAAGATGACATGGGCAATTTTGTTGCTTGGCAATTTCTTGAAATTCTGGGTCGTTCTCAAATCATTCAGATTATCTGGAACTCTGTTTTTCTTGGCGTCTCGGTTGGGATCGGGGCCACTTTCTTTGGTTTAATTTTTGCAATTTATACGACTCGGATTGCCATTCGTTCCGCTTTTATTGCCCGTATTTTTTCAATATTACCTATCGTCACGCCTCCATTTGTTGTCGGGTTGGGAGTGACCTTAATGTTAGGTCGTTCTGGTTATATTACTGAAATCATGGTGGATTGGTTTGGCTTGGAGCAAACCAATTGGTTATATGGGTTTACAGGGATTTGGTTAGCCCAAGTGCTCGCTTTTGCACCTATGTCATTTATGATTTTGGATGGTGCAATGAAATCTCTTCATCCTTCTTTAGAAGAAGCTTCTTACACATTACGTGCTAATCGATATCAAACATTTTTTAAGATCGTCATGCCGTTATTAAAGCCTGCTTTAGCAAATAGTTTCTTGATTATTTTTGTTCAATCTTTGGCTGACTTTAGTAATCCATTAGTTCTTGGTGGTAGTTTCGATGTGTTGGCGACTCAGATTTATTTCTACATTGCGGGAGCTCAGTTAGATTACGCCTCTGCCAGTACTCTTGGTGGTGTTTTGCTCCTCTTTTCATTAGCGATTTTTGTTATTCAATACTTATGGATAGGCAAGCGTTCTTACGTGACGATTTCAGGTAAATCGTATCGTGGAGATGTCCAAGCATTACCAACTTTATTAAAACATACGGTATCGGGTTTACTGTATTTTTGGATGGCATTTAATATCTTGCTTTATGGCAGCATTATCTTTGGTAGCTTTACGGTTAATTGGGGGGTTGATTACAGCCTAACATTGAAAAATTATATCCATCTCTTTGGTATGGGTATGAGTGAAGGGGCATGGCCATCTTTGATCACAACAATGATTTATGCTGGTGTTGCCGCGCCACTCACGGCCTTTTTTGGCCTACTTATCGCTTATATTGTGGTACGCCAGCAGTTTTATGGGAAGAAGGTGATTGAGTTTTCTACCATGCTTTGTTTTGCCGTACCAGGAACGGTGGCGGGGGTTTCCTACATACTTGCTTTTAATGATGCTCCTATTTATTTAACAGGGACGGCAGCTATTGTTGTGATTTCAATGGTCATGCGTAATGTACCAGTCGGGATCCGCGCTGGAATTGCAGGTCTTGGACAATTAGATAAATCATTAGATGAGGCTTCATTAAGCTTAAGGGCAAACTCATTTAAAACGATTAAAAATATTCTTCTACCGCTATTGAGACCCGCCATTCTTTCTACGCTGATTTATAGCTTCGTAAGGGCGATGACAACGGTAAGTGCCATTATTTTCTTAGTGACCCCAGAAACTCGAGTTGCTACCTCATATATCTTAAACCGAGTGGAAGATGGGGAATATGGGATAGCTATTGCTTACGGGACAATTTTGATTGTGGTCATGCTGTCTATTATTTTGATATTTGATTATATGGTAGGGGAAGCTCGAATTTCCCGTTCAAAAGCTAAGAACCAAGAATAAGAGATTGGAGATATAAACATGAAAAATGAAAACTTTGTCGTTCTGAAGAATATCTGCAAGCGCTTTGGAGATAAAACGGTCATTGGCAATTTGGATCTGGAAATTAAAAAAGGAAGCTTAGTGACTCTACTTGGGCCTTCTGGATGCGGTAAAACCACGGTACTTCGTTTAGTCGCAGGATTAGAAAAACCTACTAGTGGCCAGATTTATATTGATGGCGAAGATGTTACCAGTACCTCAATACAACAACGTGATATTTGTATGGTGTTTCAATCTTACGCTTTATTTCCTCACTTATCTTTACATGACAATGTGGGATATGGCCTAAAAATGATAGGATTAGGAAAAGATGAAATTAAACAGCGTGTTGATGAAGCATTAAAGTTAGTTGATCTGGAAGGATTTGGTGAGCGATATGTTGATCAGATATCAGGCGGTCAACAACAACGTGTCGCATTAGCTAGGGCGTTAGTATTAAAACCAAAAGTGCTGCTATTTGATGAGCCTTTAAGCAATCTAGATGCAAATTTACGTCGAAGCATGAGAGAAACTATTAGGGAATTACAGCAACGATTTAATATTACTTCGTTATATGTGACTCACGATCAATCTGAGGCATTTGCTGTTTCCGATACTGTGATTGTGATGAAAGATGGTGAAATTATGCAAGCGGGCTCACCAACAGAGCTCTATAAACATCCTGCATCTATGTTTATGGCAAACTTTATGGGGGAAGCGAATATCTTTGATGGTGAGTATGACGGTCAAAACCTCATTATTAATGGGTATAAAATTCCTGCAGATGATGAAACAACGCTAAACTTCCCTGCAGGCCAGTATCAAATTGGTGTTCGGCCTGAAGCCATTTTATTAAGTTCTAATGGTGAAGAGTGTCAACAATGTAAAATTGATAACATTACTTATATGGGCTCAATGTATGAAGTGGTTGTGAAATGGCACGATAAAGAGTTGTTATTGCAGCTCAATTCATCTCATTTTGATCCTGAGAGTGTGGATCATTTGTATTTAAGTATTAATCCTGTAGGTCTGTTTTTACTGCCACCTAATGTAGAGTCGTTTTCTAAAAAATAACCTGAGAGAAAAAGGCTCATTAGAATTTCCCCTTCCTCTAGTTTTCATTAGGGAAGGGGAATCTATTTATTCGCAAAATTCGTCCATCACACCTTTATAGAGTCGCAATAAATTAGTGATTAAAAATTGAACGGTCTAAATCAGCCATAGCTTCATACTGACTCACATATACCTTACCTTTAAAGCGTTCAAAGAAGTTTGACTTATGAATGTTATCCATGACCGGGCCTTTAACTTCTGATAAATGCAGTTGAATATTAGATTCGTTCAGACGGTCGTGAATTAACATCAAGCTTTCCAGTGCACTGGCATCGACCATGTTTACTCCAGATAACATTAATACCAAATCTTGGGTTTGCGGGTATTGTTCCAGATATTCCGGTATCTGATCTTCCAGATAGCGAGCATTGGCAAAATATAAGCTTTCGTCAATTCGTAGGCTGAGGACTGTTTTACTTTGGATGACATTAAAGCGCAGGATATTGCGAAAATGTTGGGTTCCCTCAATTAAACCAACCACTGCAATATGTGGGCGACTGGTTCGCCAGAGAAATAGCGCCAGAGAGGTAGTTAGCCCCGCCAGTTCTGAAGAAAGTCCTAGTTTGATTAAATGGGGTCGGAGGCTTTTGCGTGCGTAAATCAGGGCAATCAAGCAGGATACGCCAATCAACAAGGTGTAGAAATTAGTTTGGGGCAACGCAAGGATCAAATTGGTCAGACGTTGAATTACATTTTCCCCGTGTAGTGGTACGCCAAGAATATGTTTAAATTGTCCGATAGAGATAAGAATACCCGAGGCCGTCATAAAGCCAGAAAGCACCGGATGGCTTAAAAAAGTGGTCAGAAACCCTAGTCTTAGTACCGACATCAGAAATAGCACGATACCGGAAAGAAATGCTAAGGTTGCTGCTGCCGTGATATAGCCTTGGCTCCCCATTTCAAACAGCGGAGCAACGGCTTCTGCGGTCATTAGCGAGATAACTGCGACTGGACCAACGGCCAGTGTTTTACTGGTACCAAGCAGTGTATAAGCGATAAGAGGGAGGATGCTGGCGTACAGACCAACAACAGGTGGTAGTCCTGCGACCATCGCGTATGCAAGGCTTTGTGGAATTAGCATCAAAGTGACGATAATAGTAGCTAAGCCATCTTTCGTAGCATCATGACGCGAATAATTAGGCAACCAAGATGATATCGGCAGCTATTTCAACCAGGAATTTTTCATGCCTTGGTTATCCTAAGCAAGTAAATTTAGTTATACCAATCGAATGAATGAGATTGGATTAATCGGGTTGCTTAACCCAACTCAGGTCAAAACCCATTTTGGCGGCTTGGGCAATACGTTGATCAAATGAACCCAATTCGTCGCTACCCATCGACCAGAGTGCACTGCAACGTGTTCCCGTACGGCAAAAAGCAAAAATAGGCTTAGGAGCCTGTGCAAAGAATTGAGCAAACTGTTTCCTCTGTTCTTGAGTAATATTTCCAGAGGTCACTGGCAGGTGAAAATAAGTTAAGCCCTGTTCTTCAGCTAGCCGTTCAATTTCGCGATTCAAAGGCTGACCATTATCCTCCCCGTCCGGACGGTTGTTGATGATCGACTTAAACCCCATCTCCGCTAGAGGTGCTACGTCGTTGGGAAGAATTTGTGAAGAAACGGTCATTGAATCCGTTAAATAGATTGGCTTCAGCATAACAGCAACTCCGTTTTAGACTTTATTCAATGGTATTTTGAGATAGCGTACACCATTATCTTCTTCTGGTGGTAATTCTCCGGCTCGCATATTGACCTGAACCGAAGGCAAAATCAGAGTCGGCATATTTAGCGTGGCATCACGCCCTTCACGCATTTCAACAAATTGTTGCTCGGAAATATCTTGTTTAATATGAATATTGTGTAGGCGCTCATCACCAATCGTAGTTTCAAACATATACTCTTTGCGGTTTGGTGCTTTGTAGTCATGACACAGAAAGACGCGTGTTTCATCAGGTAGAGCGAACAATTTGTGAATTGAGTTATAGAGGGTCGCTGCATCTCCTCCAGGAAAATCGCAACGTGCGGTGCCGTAATCGGGCATGAATAAGGTGTCGCCGACAAATACGCTGTTACCAATAACGTAAGCCATACAGGCAGGAGTATGGCCTGGAGTATGGATTGCGTATCCTTCAATATTACCAAGAGTAAAGCTTTCCTGATCGGAAAACAGATGATCAAACTGGCTTCCGTCCATTGAAAAATCACTGCCAGCATTAAACAGTTTGCCAAATGTATTCTGTACCACTGTAATTTTGCTACCAATACCCAATTTTCCACCAAGTTTCTGTTTGATATAGGGGGCTGCGCTTAGATGATCCGCATGGACATGGGTTTCAAGAATCCACTCTACTTGTAATCCGCTGTCCACAACAAACTCAATGAGTTTATCGGCCGTTTCGTATGAAATTCTGCCTGATGCCGGATCATAGTCGAGCACTGAATCAATCACAGCACATTGTTGGCTAGTAGAGTCAACGACAACATAGCTGTAGGTGAAGGTTTTTGGATCGAAAAACTCGTAAACGTTGGGAGTCATATTCCCTCCTTTTTTATAAAATAGTGAGTTTCTCAAGGTTAAAATAACGGGAACCGAGAGGCACCCGTTCACAACAAACTCAGTTGAACGTTATTAAGGTATGCGGATTACAGCGTTTTTTTACTGAAGTACCAATCAACGTAATTGTAACCTTGATCTTTACGTATGTCGGCTTCTTGAGCGGTTGCAGGTGGTGGAACAATCACTTCATCACCTGGCGTCCAACTCTCCGGAGTTGCACACACGTTTGCATCAGTCGTTTGTAGTGCTTTAACCAGGCGCAGAATTTCTGCAACTGAACGGCCGTTGCTCATTGGGTAATACAACATCGCACGTAGTACACCTTCAGGATCGATAACGAAAGTGGCACGAACTGCAGAGGTATCACTTGCTCCTGGCTGAACCATGCCGTAAGCGCCTGCGACTTTCATATTCAGGTCAGCGATAATCGGGAAGTTAATTTCAACACCAAAGTTATCTTTAATGCTACGAGCCCATGCGATGTGTGCATGAACACCATCAATAGATAGACCCATCAATTCGCAATTGAGTGCTTTAAAGTTATCATTAGCCTTCGCAAAAGCCATAAATTCCGTTGTACATACTGGTGTAAAATCGGCTGGATGAGAAAATAGTACAAGCCATTTTCCTTTATAATCTTCTAGCTTTAATGTTCCGTGTGTTGTTTTCGCGTTGAATGTTGGTGCTGGTTTGTTTAACTGTGGCATTGTTACAAGTTGGTTTTCATGTTCGTACATAGGTCACCCTTCTATCACTTTCCAATCAATTAGTTATCATCAGTTCAGTTATCACTGGCTACTGAAAAAGTTACGGTCTAGTCTGATCTAATATTTGCTTTAGGAACAAAGCGGACTTATTTGACTCACTGTATATTGTTGAATAATCGACCTACCATACTTAGAGTATACAATTCACATTGACATAAAACTCACTAATAAATGACAAGAAACTATCCCAACACGACAAACATTCAGCCAAGCACTAAGGCGTATATCCTTGATAGTACAAAGCCCGTGCTTATGGAAAAAAGACAACTAGAAGCAGGTACTGGTGTTCCTGAACACCAACATCCTAGAGGACAGTTTATATGGGCTAAGTCTGGTACTTTCAGTATCCTTAGTAGTAACAAAGTATGGATAGTACCTACATCATGCGGGATATGGATTCCGAGTAACGCCTTTCATGAGCTATCCAGTGACACAAACACCGTGTTGTTGAGTTTATATGTCGATCCTTTTTATGAAGTTCTTTCAGGAAATGAGCAAGCCGTTGTAATGAAACTCAGTAGTTTATTGAAAGATGTTATGGAAAGGCTTGTGAGTGAGACTACCAATCAAAACTACAGTCGGTTATTGGGGCTTGTGGTGTTAGAAGAGTTATCTTCTTTAGAGCAAACGACTTATTGGATGCCATCTGGGACAGACCCTCGTCTAAAAAAACTACTAAGTTTACTGATTAACGAGTTTTCTTTTAATCATCAATTGTGCTCCCTTGCTCTTAAGGTTGGAGCAAGTCCGCGTACGATAGAGAGACTCTTTGTCAAAGAGACAGGACTGACGTTTAGAGCATGGAAAAGTCGGTATAAGTTGATTCTGGCGCGGGATCTTATAGAACAAGGAATGACAAGCAAAGCCGCCGCACATGAAGTCGGCTACAAGAGTATTCCGAGCTTCATTAGAGAATTTAGCAAATTTTTTGGTGTTCCTCCTCAGCAATGTGTCGAGTCAACTTCCAATGATGGTTAACACAATGTATCCGTCCTACTTATATTTGAGTAGAGCGGATACAATTGATTATCGGCTAAACTCGTCCACGGCAGCTAACGCTTGTGTTCCATAAATTACAGCAGGGCCACCTCCCATCAAAATCGCTACATTGATGGTCTCAATCAGTTCTTCTCTGGAAGCTCCAGCTTTAACGGCTGCTTCAACGTGGGAACCGATACAGCCATCACAACGAACACTGATGGCAATCGCAACGGCAATAAGCTCTTTATACTTGGTCTCCATAGTACCAGAAGCAAAAGCCGCTTTGTGAAGACTTAAAAAAGCGTTAAGTGTATCCGGGCTCTCTTTTCGAAAAGCGGAACCTAACTTGCGTTGTTGTTGATTAATATCGGTATAACTTTTATTCATAACTTTACCCCACTTGTATATTTGAATTTACTGACTCTGGCTTACAGATTTCACCGGTTTTTATGGCTTTGAATGTATTAAGTGAAAGCCACAGAATGAGAAGGGTCAAGCATCCTAATACTGCTATACCCATGTAAAAGTATGCAGGGGAATGAGCGAGCTCAGCATATCTAAAGAGCGCGACATTAAAAGTGGCTACCGGAAATGAAAAAGCCCAGGATGAAAGATAAAACCCAACTTTTCGAAATTGATTGATATTGAGCAGCAGCAAAATAGCGGTGAATAGTGCAACAGAGGCAAGTACTCTGGAAAAGTCAGTCAGTTCTGGCACTAGTGCGCTATAGGATACAAAGCCAATAGATGGTGGCGCTAACAAGATAAACAGCATAGGTTTAAAAGGTGTTGGCAGAGCTGCATGAAAAATTAAACGGTTGGTAATGATGGTTAGTAGCGCCATCCAAAAAACAATACCAACGCCAAAAAAGAACCAACTTACTTCGATATATCCTAATTGAGCACCGGTGATTGGAGCAATTATGTTACCAACAACCGGAATAAACCAACTCGGATTAGCGTGTTCAAGTTGATAGTGATCGTGGTGTATCCAGCTATGCATGATCAGTAAAGTTAACGATAGCTGAACGATCGCGCCAAAACCCCATAAGCAATAGGAAAATGATTCAAACCTATGCCAAACGACAGAAAGGAGTAATAGGCTGATTGAGAAGGCTGCGAAGAAATTAATTCTAATTGGGTGTTTGGTTTCTGCAATCACTGCATTGGGGTAGCGAAAGAGTTTTAATAAATAAAGGCCACTCACCAACAACATAACGATACTTGCTAAAGCACTGGTGAATGTTGTTATCACAGGAAAGGACGTCCCCAAAGCTTTTTGCCATGCGATTGCAAATCCACTCAGACCCATAACGATAGAGAACATTGACATAGGGAAATGTATTAATCGGCTTTCTACTTTTGTAGAGGATGAGTGGTTTATGGATAAATTGTTCATATCAAGCCTTTTCAGTTAGTCGTTTTTTATATTAGTTGAATCTAATATACCCTTATCTAATTGACGTTTTTAGTTAAAAATATGACAAGATGTATTCCTAATGCGACAAGCGGTGTTTTAACCAAACGAACTGTTATAGAGTGGTTGTTGTAGCCTCTATAGAATTTTCTATACTTATGTGCTGGATATTTTAATCAATCAAGGAGTCACTATGGATACTATCGATATAGGAATAAATGAAGCTGACCGTATTGCGGTGGCTGAAGGTCTGAAGCGTTTGTTAGCAGACTCTTATACTCTTTATCTGCAAACTCACAATTTTCACTGGAACGTGACTGGGCGACAGTTTCGTGATCTTCATTTGATGTTTGAAGAGCATTACACAGAGCTTGCAACCGCTGTCGATGATGTCGCGGAACGTATTCGTTCATTGAATATTGTCGCTCCAGGTACATATAAATCGTTAGCGGCATTAAGCTCTATTGAAGAAGTGGAAGATATCCCACCGGCAATGGAGATGGTAAAAATCCTTACGCAAAGTCATGAACAAGTGATCAGAACTTGCCGTGAGATATTAAAAACGGCTCAGGATGCTGATGATGAATCTTCTGCGGCTCTGATTTCAGACCGAATGCGAGTGCATGAAAAAACGGCATGGATGTTAAGGGCTATGCTGGTCGCATAAAAACACAGATAAACCCTAAGCGTGCACGTGCAGTGTGTAAGGACTAGGGACGTTAATAAGCAGCTAGTTAGAGCCTGACCATGTCAATGTGATCAGGCTCTTTTTTATAACTTTTGATTCTATAAGGTATGAGTGGTAGGTGGTTATTAGCGGGAGCTCGTTATTAATTTATCCAGCCTAGTAGTTGCCACCATAGAAAATCTAAAGGCATCAATACGACAACAGTAATAGCCGTCAAGGGTAGGGTAATTTTTAATAGCTTAGAGAGAGGCTCTTTTGATAATTGCATTGCGACGACTAGTGGGCCCACTTGATATGGGAAAATTACGGTCGAAAAGCCAATGACTTGAGTCATGATGACGGCCGGTAGAGAGAACCCGGTTATTTGAGCGAAATCTCCTGCCATAGGTGTTAATACCGTTGGCACGCCTGGAATTGTTGCGATTAATCCTGTGAGCGTTGAAATGATAGACAGAGCCATGAAGCTTAGGAATGAGTTGTCTTGATCTGCTGGAAGCATGTGCCCAAATAGCTGACCTAATGTTGAGCCAATGCCGGATTCATTAACCAGTGCTCCTAGCCCTAAGGCACCTGCAACGAAAATCACTGTGGCAAAATCAACGGAGCTATTAAATGCTTTTGGTTCTACCACCCCCCATTTAGGTAACAGGAGAATAATCGCGGTTACTAAACCTACCCAGGCGGGGTTGATACCGTGAATGCTATCCGTTATCCAGAATAACAATGTGATAGCAAGCAAAATACCGACTTTCTTCTGCATCTTTTGGTCGGAAACGACACTTTCGTTGTTGGTGTCTTTAGTCATTAACGGAGCTGAAATTTCGTCAGGGAAAATACGTACTACCAACCAAATAACGACCAAAGATTTAACGATACCTAATATGGGAAAGTGAAGCAGCAAATATTCGGTGTAACCAAAGGTAATATTAAAAAGGTTTTCACTTGAACCCGCTAAGATCATGTTTGGAATATTGGCAGGTAATATTGCAAAACTAGGCATATTGCACGAAATAGTGAGGGCTGTAGCAATGCCTATTCGACCATTACTGCCATTTTTAAGCCCAATGGTGTCCGCTAATGCCATGCCGATAGGAATTAAAACCACCGCTCTACCTACCGAAGAAGGCATGATAAACCCTAGCATCATGGCACTGAAGACCAAACCGGTGATAAGTCGCGGATAACTGACCGTTAAGTAGGGAGAAATCAGTGTTGCAAGCTTTTGACCCAACCCAGATTTGGAAATTGCTGTGCCAATAATGAATCCCGAAATGATGAGCCATACAGCGGTAGAACCAAAACCTGCGAATAGTATTGATGGTGATATCAAACCTAATATCGTGACTAAAGCAAAGAAAATCAAACTAGCCAAAAAAGGCGGAACGAACCCTGAGCTCCAAAAAACGAGGGTCACTAAGATAATAGCGGCACTTCGAGAAAATATTTCGGAATGACCTAAAAGTGGATAAATACTAATAATAAGTGCAAATACCAAAGTGATAATTACAGCGACTGACTTTATATTTAGTCGGCTGACCATATATTTTTTCTCCTGAACTTTGATAATAATTAGGTTCTGTTAATCTAAAAGATCAACTGGGTATAGATATATTATTGAGTTGTTTCTAAAATACCTTTTTTTGATACGTTTTAACGAGACAGGATGTCAAAACATATTCCTAACACGACAATGTTATCGCCTAGTGATGTTGCTTTTATTTTAGACCCAGCTCAACCTGTGCTAACCCACAGTCGTAGTATGGTTGCAGAGTCTGCTATTGAGCCGCATACCCATCCCAGAGGACAACTCCTTTGGGGCAGTAAAGGCATTTTGCGCGTAGCCAGTGAAAAAGCTATTTGGGTTGTTCCATCTACGCATGCTGTATGGATCCCGGGAGGCCATGCTCATCAGGTCAGTAATGAAACGGCTACGCAAACCCGTAATCTATATGTTGATCCCTCGTTTTGTGTTCGTCAGAACTCTGAGAAAGTCGTCATGTTGAAGATGAGTTCATTAATGCGAGAGGTCATACTCAGGCTTACAGAAAGTTCAAGTTCTTTGACAAAAGAAAGGGTGCATAACTTAGGTTTGGTTGCTCTTGATGAACTTGAATCTTTGGAAGCATTGGAACTCTATATGCCATCAGGACATGATCCTCGTCTGCAACGTTTGATCCGTATTATTGTTAATCAACCTGAGCAATCTCTATTGCTTGAACAATTGGCAAGTCAGGTAGGGGCAAGTGTCCGTACTATTGAAAGGTTGTTTAAAGCTGAAACGGGATTGACATTCCGCCAATGGCGTAGCCGTTTTCGTTTGATGAATTCATTGGAGAAGATTTCTCAGGGATATAACACGACCTTGGTTGCACATGACCTAGGTTATAGTAGCGTGAGCAGTTTTATCTCTTCTTTTAAAAAATTGTTTGGTTGTACACCTAAGGAATATGCACAAAGGTAATTCTTTTATTTTATTCCATTTCTATCTTACTGATAACGCTGCTGGTTAACTTATATAGCGAAAGGTTTTGTCAGTTTCGTACTAAAAAGTCCTGATTTTTAAAATATAAGAATCAGGACGATTAAGACAATAAATGGTATCCCTTACCTTTATTCTTTCATGGTAGATCTATATTTCATGTCATCTTCATACATCATATGAAAAACTTTGTACTTTCTATTATAGAAACGTTTCATCTTTTCTGTTTGTGGCATAACTACTTTGCTAATGCGGCTCATCGCACTCATTGCATCCGGAATATCGCTATGAAAGCCTGCAGCAACTGAACCTAACATTGCTGAACCTAATAATACGGCTTCGCTTTCTTCTGGTAACAATATAGTACAACCTGTCGCGTTTGCGTGTTCTTGTAGGAATATTGGGTTTTTGGTTCCTCCTCCACAAGCCATGATGGTATCGATGGCATAACCTGCTTGATTCATTGCATCAATGATATGTCGCGTGCCTAGTGCGATGCCTTGTATGGTGGATAAATATTGTAATGCCATGTCATCGAATGTTTGTGACATTGTTAAACCTGTAATGGTGCCAGTTAAGTGCGGATTCGCCCTTGGAGAACGGTTTCCATGAAAATAGGGAAGGATGTGCATATCTTGCGTGAGATAAGCAATCTTTTCATGTGTTCCTGCGAGCTTTAATAACTTTTCATTGAGTAATTGATAAATCGTTTTATTTTGACTTTTGGCTAACTCTATCGCTTCTGAATAAAGAGGGTGCGAGCTTATCATATGGTCGATTAAAGCACCTGTTGCTGATTGTCCCCCCTCATTCAGCCAATAATTAGGGATCATTGCACTGTAATACGCACCCCATACGCCATCTATAAATTTAGCACTTTTTGAGACGGCCATATGACATGATGAGGTTCCACCAATTAAAGCTAAACGCTTATTGAAGTCTGCTTTTTCTCCTGTGATACCGGTGGCGCCTAATACACCAATCCCGCCGGCATGTGCATCAATGATTGAGGTACCAACTGCTGTCCCAGCAATCAACCCTAAATCATCAGCCGCATGAGGCGTTAAGCCATCACCAACAGGATGACCCATAGGAAGAATGGTATTACCTATGGTTTGTGCATTATTTTCTAATAAATCATTTAGGCCAATTTGTTTTAAAAAGTGTTTATCCCATTTATTTTCATGTCCTACGTAAGTCCATTTACATACTGTTGAACATAACGAACGACTTGCAGTGTGAGTGGCTTTCCATGTTAAAAAATCTGGTAAATCAAAAAAGTAACCTGCTTTAGACCAGGTGTTTGGCATGTTTTGTTTTAACCAAAGTAGTTTAGGCATTTGCATTTCTGGTGATATTCGGTTTCCAACGTAGGCTAATACAGGATGCTGAGTCTCATTAATACGTTCAGTTTGTCTGATGGCTCTGTGATC
Organism: Vibrio sp. E150_018; assembly: GCF_053544035.1. NCBI lineage: Bacteria > Pseudomonadati > Pseudomonadota > Gammaproteobacteria > Vibrionales > Vibrionaceae > Vibrio > Vibrio sp. E150_018. The sequence continues at coordinate 162,578 of NZ_JBHGNY010000001.1, forward strand.
CATCCACATGATCACATTTTGTTCGCTTCTACCTTTCGGGCTGACCGTAATAGGCGTGCCATCCTTATCTAGTACTACTAATGAGCAGGTCGCATCAAAACCAATGCCTTTGATTTGGATCGGATCAATATTGGTTTGCGCTAATGCATCCTTAACTGACATACAAACAGCGTTCCATATATTATCTGATGACTGCTCGACAAAATTATCTTGTGGTTTAAAAATAAGAATATTACGTTTCGCTTCACTGATTTTTCTGCCTAAGGTATCGAAAATACCAGCTCTTGCACTACCGCTGCCTACATCCACTCCGATAAAGTAAATACTCATATTACTCTCCCTTAAGCTTTATTCTTTTGTAAGAAAATAAATAAAATTAAAATACCGCCCCATAGAGCCATAGTGAGATAACTGCTGATCCCGAGTAGATTGAAACCACTTTCTAATGTTTGTAGAACAACGAGTGCCAGAGTAATACCAATGATCCGGCCAAAACCACCATCCGGGTTTACTCCACCTAATACAGAAGCGAGAATAGCGATTAAAAGATACGATTCTCCGTAACCTGCTTTGGCAGAATTGAATTTCGCCATCATCAAAATTGCAGCAACCCAGCAAAGTATGGAAGAAAGGATATAGACATAAATTGTAGCTTTTTGTGTATCTATACCAGAAAAGCGAGTGGCTTTTTCATTCGATCCCATCAAATAAATGATTCGACCAAGACTGGTATGCTCGAGTATGGTCCACAAACCAATGGCAAGCGTAATAAATAAAACCATTGGAATTGGGATCCCGAAAATAGTGCCATTACCTATTATTAATAAAAAATCTGGGAAGCCTGAGATCACACTACCGCCAGAGATTAATACATTTAAACCATTCATTAATGTCATGGTTCCTAAGGTGGCTAAAATAGGGGAGACCCCAACATACGCGATTAAAGCACCATTGATTATCCCAATAAAAACTGCAGCGAATAGGCCAACCAGTAAAGCGAGCAGAAGTATCATTCCACTATCTGTCTGGGTTGATAGAATGCTAGCCATGATCAAACCACAAGCATTCGTCGTAGCGATGATCGATAAGTTAATTCCTCCAGTGAGCATACAAACAGCCATAGCAAGCGCTAACAAGCCAAGCAAAGGCATCTGTGAAGCCATTGATTGCCAATTATCAATGGAGAAAAAAGAAGCACCTACGGTACTGCCCATGGTAATAATTATGCCCAGTAAAATGATCAACAAATAACGAATGTTTTTATCGATAGGCGACTTCAAGATATTAATCATTAGCATTCTCCTACTTGATTGACTTGTTTCTTTTCATTGATTGCCGTCATGCTGATACTCACAATAATAATTAAGCCAGTCACTACAGTATGCCAATAGGAAGGAACGCCAAGGATGGTTAACCCATTTTTTAAAATCGCCAAAAGGATCACCCCTAAAATAACGCCAAGGAGTGTACCTTTCCCTCCTGTCATACTGGCACCACCGAGTACAACAGCTGCTAATACTGTCAGTTCAAACCCCATTAAAGCGTTGGGTGCAACTGATTGTGTGATTTGTGTTTGAACGACGGAAGCAATACCAGCTAATGCCCCCATATAGCCGTAAGCAAATAAATTGATCCCTAATAAACTAATCCCGATTCGACTTGCAGCATCAGCGTTACCACCGACAGCATAAATTTGTCTTCCTAGACGTGTTTTTTTCATTAAAAATGAAGTCATAGTGATCACTGCAATTAACATTAAGATTGGGAGTGAAAATCCATAATCATAACCATCACTGCCTGTAAAAGTGAGTAATTCAACGCCATTCATAAACCAATCTGGAAAACCGTATAACCAGTTGCCATCTGTGACATAAATTAATAGACCAAAGAATATATTTAATGTTGAGATAGTAATGATGATAGAGGGCACTTTTAGGCGGTAAACGAGTAGAGCGTTGATCAAACCAAGTAGCGCACCAACAACTGATGCGATGGTGAATGCAATGATGAAGTTACCGCCTATATTCAATAGGTAAGTTGCTGTCACATATTGTGCAATTGCAGCGGTTGCTGGGAATGAAATATCAATACCGCCTGAAATTAATACGACAAACAACCCACATGCCATGATACCGAGTAGTGCTGAACTCGTTGTCATATCAAAAATATTACCGAGAGTTAAAAAGTCTTCAGTTACAATACCGAGTAGTAAGACGATTATCGCAATGATGAAAAATAAATAAAATTCATGATGCTTTGTGAGTGAACGAATAGATAAGTTAAGCATTGACTGCCTCCATTATTACTTGTTCAGAAGAATGAGTAGGCAAAAATTCATGTGTAAAACGACCTTCTTTCATCACAATAATACGATGACTATTATGGTAAACCTCTGGAATTTCATCGCTGATTAAAATAATAGCCATCCCTTGTTTTGCTAATTCTTGCACAATGTTATAAATCGCTTCTTTGTTGGCTACGTCTACACCAACGGTTGGAGAGTCAAGGATCAATATATCTGGATTGACCGCTATCCATTTTGCAATCGAGATGCGTTGTGCATTACCACCAGATAAACTTGTCACGGGTAAATTAGGATCGGACACTTTAATGGATAAGGAAGAGATAAGTTTATTGACTAATTCTTTCGCCTTAGCATGGTTAAATAACCCGGATGCTTTTTTTAGTTTTTTTAATATCGCAGAAGTAATATTGTTATTAATAGGTTGTTCCATTACGAGGCCGGTTGTCATTCGGTCTTCTGATACATAACCAATCCCATGAGAAATTGCTTGGCGATTAGAATTAAAGGTTACTTTTTTAGTGTTAATGTATATTTCACCACTGTCAGGCTGAGTCATTCCAAATAAAGCTAAGCACAGTTCGGTTCTGCCTGATCCAAGAAGCCCAGTAATAGAAAGTATTTCGCCTGAACGTACAGAGAAGGAAATATCATAAAATTGAGCATGTTTATTGAGATTTTTTACTTCTAATTTTATGTCGCCATGCACCGTATTGGCTGGGAGTGGATTAAACGTAAAGCGTTGACCTGTCATCAAATAAGCCAGCTCGTCACTATCTACATCTTCCACATTATAAGTACCGACAGTTTCACCATCTCTTATCACGGTGATCCTATCGGATATTTCCATAACTTCATCTAACTTATGACTTACAAATACAATAGTTACACCTTTAGATTTTAAATCGGCAACGACTTTGATGAGGTGATTTACTTCTGTTCTAGTCAAAGAAGCTGTTGGTTCATCCATGATCATAAGTTTTGCGTCAGATGCCATTGCTCGACAAATGGCTACAAGCTGACATTCTGCAATAGATAAATCTTCAACATTCTTATGTAAGGGTAAACTCACACCGACTTTATTCATGGCAGTGACAGCAATGTTTTCCATTGTCTTTTTATTGACCAGTCCTTTCGCCCAATGGATGTGATCATGAATGGCGATGTTTTCAGCAACGGTCAAGTTTGGAAACAGTGATAAGTCTTGATAAATGACTTGTATACCATGCTCTATCGATTGCTGTGGGGTGAGTCGTGAATAGGTTTGACCATTTAATTCTATGGATGCCCCTTTTTCCGGAGCATGAACACCTGAAATCACTTTAAATAATGTGCTTTTTCCGCACCCATTTTTTCCGGCTAAGCAATGAACTTCACCCTTGTTAAACGTTAGATTTATATTTGAGAGTGCTTTGACGGAACCAAAATGTTTTGAAATTTGTTTTAATGTAATAAAGGGGATATTAGACATGAAAATTTCCCAAAAAAGAAAGGGCAGCCATTACATGCACTGCCCAACAGCGATAAAGAATTAAAAGCCTAAAGTACGTGCATTCGTCTTATCTACTTCTAAAATACGGTTAAATTTGACCACGCGATTTTCTGTATCGACATCTGCTTGGCCTAAGCCTTCTACTGTCATACCTTGAGAGACTTCTTTTCCCTCAAGCATTGTTTTTGCAATAGCCACCATAGCGTAGCCAGCATCTGCCGGGTTCCATAAGAAACCTTTATCAATATCACCAGTCGCTAAATAAGGAGCTGCTTGGCTTGGCATCATGATCCCGACAACACTCACTTTATCTTTTGCGCGTTTTTTCTTAATGGCTTGTCCCGCTCCAATACCACCTAAAGAACCATAAGAAATGATTCCTTTCATATCTGAATGTGCTTTCATAAGGTCGTTTGTTGCGGCATAAGATTTTTCAATACTTTCAGCCACAGGCATACGAGATGTCACTTCAAACATTTTTGGATAAGTTTGTTTTTGGTAATCGATGGCTAGATTAGCCCAGTTATTATGTAATGGAACGGTCAATGAACCTACGTATATGGCATAGCCACCTTCTTGATTCATATTCTTTGCCAATTCATCCATAGTGGCGTGAGCATAAGCTTTGTTATCTATCGTCTCTATATCCCAATCAGCACCGTGTTTGTCCGGCGATTCATGAGTGAGAACAACGATCCCTTTTTCTCGAGCTTTTTTAAAAACGGGTTCGAGTACGGTGACATCATTCGGCACGACGGTAATTGCATCGACACCTTTGGCGATTAAATCTTCTATTATTTTGACTTGTTGAGCTGGATCGGGTGTTGATGGTCCTAATTGTCTCGCATTGACATTAAAGTCACTTGCCGCTTTTTCTACACCTTTGTTCATTTGATTAAACCAAGGTATTCCAGAAACTTTTACGACATTGACTATTTCATAGTCTTTTGCTTGAACATTTGTAGTACATAATGCAATGGCAGCTATAGCAGTATTGAGAAAACCCTTTTTCATAGTTATCAATCCTTTTGTTTATTATATAGGGGGTGAATCGATAACTAGATGTTAGGGGGTATTTCAAGTATAAAATAACAACGAACATTAATTCTGTGATAGACGCACGATAATGTTATCTATGCGTTAAATTTATGTTAATTTTGTGTTTCTTTGTTGGTTTTCGTTATTAATTTTACGGAATATTTAACCTTTTACTTTTTGATTTAACACTTTGTTAACATGTTTGCGCTTAGTGTGGCTTTTTTCTGTAAAAAAAAGGTGCGGCTAAATATAAAAATGATGGTTATCATTAATCAATCTAGGGTTATATGAGTTTGATCACTAAATAGACCATCAACTCCTAGTTTTGATAATAATTGGCTTAATTTTGCTGTGATAAATCTTTACTTTTTTTGTTATGAAATTACATGTTAGCTTATTAGAAAGCTGACCTATTTGCAGAAAAATGATCGGAAGATCACATTATTTTAATGATTAAATTGGATGATAAATAACGGATAAGAATGTATATTTATTTGAATTAATTAAAATAAATAATATAAGTATTAGCCCCCGCCGCTGAGTTATTCACATTGGGGGCTAGATCTATTAAAGAGTTAAATACTTCAAGTAAGCATTTCTTAAACGATCTACATTGCTATTAAAGTAACTTGGTGTAAATCGGCTTCTGTTATAGTACTGCTTTGAGAGATCATGTTGGAAACTTAATTTTGAACCTAAGCCAGTATTGAGCTGATTATGATTTTCTTCGGTTCAAACATTACTCTTTATCTGCAGTTTAGCCATAGTTTTTGCAGGATTTGGCTATTATGGTGAAGTGACTAATATTGCCGAATCAATAATGTTTTATAGCTTCCTTGCTGTATTTGCTGTCTATGCATTTTTGCTGGCATATGTATGGCGAATTACGGCTAAATTACGCTCTTGGTTCTATCTAGAGACTCATCACTCCAAAACTACAGATGAGTCTTCAATATCAAAAGACATCAAAACCTTTGAGCAGTTTTAGGTTGGTATTGTAGATTAGAGTTAGCGGCTTGGTTATTATCATCCTACCTATTCCCAATAAGCATTAATTTAATATGTTACTTGAAGGCATTGAAACTCTGCTGGTCTTGAGTCATGAAAAAACCATGAGTCGTGTCGGTAGCCAACTGTATATTAGTCAATCGGCGGTCAGTAAGCGTATTGCTTTGCTGGAAAAGAAGTTAGGTAAAAAGTTGATAGTGCCGGATGGACGACATGTGCGTTTAACGCCGGCGGCCAAAGAATTGATTGCCAGTGTCGAACCAACTTTTCATGAGCTGCAAGGCCGTATTTATGAGCAACATACTTTAAATGATGACACAGTCATTCATTTAGATTGTTCAGAAACCTTGGTGGCGGGGTATCTATCTAGCATGATGGGGAGATATTTTAAGCAAGACTCGGCGATACATATCAGTACGCACCATACTCCTCGAATTGTTGAGCGGGTGCAATCAGGGAAAGCGACGATAGGCTTTTGTGCCGGCGAAATTCCCACCAAGCACGGGCTTAAAGTCGTGCGCTTGTGTGATGAGCCATTTGTGTTAGTAAGCCAGAAACCCTTGAAAGCCTTGCCTCAACAGATTATCACTAATGATTTATCGAATCCTGCGAATCGCTACCAATTTGATGTGTTATCCCAACTCGGGATTTTGGCATTGATGGAGATGGATTCCTACACCGCAGCCGCGCAACTTGCACTCGGTGGTGTCGCGCCAGCTTTGGTACCATTATCGATAGTTAAAACATTAAAAATTGAGGCGAAATATTGCTTTAGTTTTGATGAGCTAAAACCTCTATTTCGCCCAGTACATTTATGCTGCCGCCCCAATACTTATCGTAATGAACGAGTTAAAGCATTGATAGTAGCCATTGCTGATGCTGTTCCCACAGAAGCTTAATCGCCATGGTCATCGACATAATGATCACTAATGGGCGAACAATTTTTTGTCCATTGCCTAATACTACTTTGGCGCCTAAACGTGCACCAAGAAAGTTGCCCACTGCCATGGTTAACCCTAATTCCCAAATAGGTAATCCGGCCATAATAAAAAATGATAAAGCCGCAATATTCGAAGTGAAGTTAAGAATTTTGGTGCGGGCAGTCGCTGCGACTAAGCTATAGCGACCAATTGCCACGAAACATACTGCAAAGATAGAGCCGGTACCAGGGCCTAAAAACCCATCATAGAAACCGACACTAGTACCGATGATTAAGGCAAATGCTGCTTCAGAAAGTTTAGGTTTATCATCTGGATGTGGGGTGACGGATTGAGAAAATAGAAAGTAACCAGAGATAGCAATCAGCACGACGGGAATAATACTCATTAATAAATCAGGTTTAATTATTTGTACTGCTTCTGCGCCAAGCGCTGAGCCGATAAATGTACAAGCAATCGGCAGCCACATCGTTTTCAGTTTTACGGTACCGCTACGGATAAAATATAGACTGGCGGAAAAACTGCCAAACGAGCTTTGAAGCTTATTGGTTGCTAATGCTTGAGCGGGAGGAATACCTGCTGCCAATAACGCTGGTAAGGTTAGTAAACCACCACCACCTGCCATCGCGTCAATAAAGCCAGCTAATGCCGCCACACCGACGAGTAACGCCATGATCTCTAATGACAGTTCCATTTACCTTCCTTGTACCTAATGCTGTTCAAATTCGTGTTGTGACTATATCACTGAACTTTGGCATCGATTAGTAAAAGGAAGGAAATCAACCTATTCTTATAATTCATTAATCATTTTTTAGTAGTACCGACATGTCTTCCTGGGACATAGGCTTATAGAAAAAATACCCTTGTAGTAGTTGAACGCCACGGGATTTGAGGTAATCGGCTTGTTCTTTGGTTTCTACTCCTTCTGCAACCATTAATACATTCATACTATCGGCAAGGTTAATAATGCTATTTAACACCGGAGAATTTACCGACTTGATACCGATGGTATTAATAAAACAGCGGTCAATTTTTAGGTAATTAAACTCGGTATCCTGTAAGATAGATAAAGAGGTGTATCCGGTACCAAAATCATCGATAGAGACATCAATTCCTAGCTTTTGAATATTGGTCAGTACCGCTCTATCAGATTTATCAAGCAATTGTCGTTCCGTAATTTCAATGCCGAGTTTAAGACCTTGAGATTGATAGCGCTTGGCGTATGCTTCTAATTTTTCTAAGCATGAATTTTGTGATAAATAGCTAGGGGGAACATTAATACCAATATGTAAGCCATTGACCGTGTTTTGTTGCCAATCGTCTAATGCACGCTCGAATACAAAGTCAGTGATTTTATTGATGAGGCCATGCTGTTCTGCGACTGGAATAAAAATATCCGGGCTAATAAAACCAGTTCTTGGGTTGTTCCAACGGATCAACGCTTCCATACCTTGAATTCTAGTGGTGGAACTATCCACTAAGGGTTGATATACCAAATAAAACTCGTTTGCTTTAATCGCTTTTTTCATTTTTTCCGATAATGAACCTTTGGTTTGGTACCAGTATCTGATCAGGCACCAAAATATCGATAAGAATAACGAGATTGGGATGCTGAATAATACACAATTTATATAAAGCTCATTTGTGAGTTTATTACTTGGTTGAATCGAGATTTGAATATTTAAATGATCTGAACGAGCGGTCGTCAGAAAGTGGTTATCTTTAATATAGCTATTCGCAGGATAGGTTTTGCCTGAAACGGTCATGATGGAATGCATAATACGATCATCGTTGCCTAAACCCAGTCTTACATCGATATAACTTTGATCGATAATCGAAATGGCTGAACGCGAAGGGGTATCTTTACCTTTATCGACGATTATTAAGCTACGGACAGGTCCATTTTTATAAGGAAAATCAACTAAGTATTCACCCGTTTCCAGCATTTCGGCGGGTAGCTGATGCTTGATTTTTGACCAGTCCGATTCTGATCTTTTAGAAGAACAGGTTATTTTAGAGCCTTCTACAATCAGCATTTCTCTTAAAAACGCTTCAAATAACAGGTCTTTCTGGATTTGTTGGCAAGTGGTTGCATTATAAAGTGCTTGTAAATTTTTATCTCGAAGCTCATCGGCGATCACTGTTATTTGATTGACGTACGAATGAGAAATTCGGTGCAGCTTTTGCTTTAAGTGATTTTCTCCAATTAAAAAGAAAATTAATCCAATGATGGGGAATGGAAGGAGAAAAGTTGCTGCTAGCTTTTTAAATGCCTTGGGGCTGAGCACGGAATGTGACATTGAATATCGTAACCCTAATAACAACCAATCTGGTTGAGACGTTATTTTACTTATTGAATTAATTCATATTTTAGGGATGAAGATCATACTACTAAATATGAAGTCAGAAAATATTAGCATGGTTTATGGCGATGACTTTATTAAATTTTAATATGTAAGATGTTTTTAATTGTAATTAACACATTTTTAACTTTAGTCTACACTTTTGTGGAAAGCGAATTAGAGTTGATTTTAGTGAGTGGAAAGATGTTACGGTAGACCAAGTCGTATGGAATATCTCAAATTCAAATCTACACTGTGTTTGCAGGAGGAGATGACTAACAAGCCTGTCAATTAGAGAAAGTATTGCAAAAAGTTCGCCGTCATTCGATGTAAATAAAAGAGCATAAAAGTGAATGGTCTTCTTTAGAAGGGCATGTGTTTGTGGATGATGACGAGTGATTTACTTCAATAAGTCATAGTAACCTGGTAACTATTATCGCTAAGGTTACTTGATTATCGTTCTACGTTAGAATGGCGCTTTAGTATTTTGAAAGTGAAAGGTTATGATTGGTCTAGCAGTATTTTGGGCCGTAGTGATATTCGTTATTGGTTTACAACAAATTTTGATGAAGTCGCTAGGGCCAAGAGTGGTCAAAAACCCATTATCTAAAGGTTTATTCTACCTGTCTGCCATGGTGGGAACACCGATTCATGAAGCTTCACATGCAATAATAGCATTAATCTTTGGACATAAAATTCATAAGATAAGCTGGTTTCAAATGGGAAAAGATGGTCGGCTTGGTTATGTCGATCATAACTGGAATCAACGTTCACTTTACCAATCAATAGGTGTATTTTTTATTGCAATCGCTCCGTTATTGGCGGGCTTTTCAGTGATTGTGTTATTGCAGTATTGTTTAGCCATGCCAAGCATTCGACCTTTTGTTTTGAACGTGGATGTGGCGAATGTGTATACTGTTTCGGCCGCCGTTTTGCACTATTGTGGTTATGTAATAGAAACGTTTATTAATAGTGCGTTATCTTCTCATCAACATGCATTAACGCTACTACTTGCTTGCTTAATTTGCTTCCACTGCATTCCTAGCCGGGGAGATTTTAATCATGCATTGAAAGGTTCGGTGCTTGTTTTTGTGGTTGTCGTCGTATTGTGGACGATGTCTTTTTACTTCAATTTATTTCATCAGCAATGGATGCTCGCCACTTTCAATTTTTCGGTCAATGTTTCAGGCTTTATCTTAGCGATCGCTTTGCTTTCGATGGGCTGGTGGGGCATTTTGGTGATCCCCACTTTATTTTTTAGACGTTAATTTATTTTAATAACTCATCCATTAAACGTTCGATATTATTATTGATTTGTGATTTCGGGCGGATAAAGTAATAGCCTTTTCCTGAGCGAACTTTGAGCTGATATGGAGAGACAAGCCTACCTAGCTCTATGTCTGCTTGGGCTAGTATGGTATCACCAATCGCCATTCCAAAACCTTGTATTGCGGCATTAACCGATAGATCTAATGTGGCAAAATGTTGATTCTTTTTTCCTTTCAATGATGCCCACTCTGGTTGGTTTTGCTCGGTGGCCCACGCTTTTAACCATAACTTCCAATCTGATTTTTCTGGTGTGGCGTGCAGCCATGTTTGTTGTTCTAGTCTGTTTGCTTGTAGTGATTGGGGCTTATCTAACAAAGTAGGAGCGCAAACTGGAGTTAGAATTTCTTCAAATAATAAATGGTACTGTAATTGTTGATCTTGTTGACTAAAGGTATCGAGATCGCCATAACCAATTGCTGCATCAAAAGGCTCACTGGTAAAGTTGACACTGTGTTTAATGGTTGAGGTGAGCTCAACATCAATCTCAGGATTTTGCTGTTGAAAGTTCATTAGTTTGGGGAGTAACCATGAAGTTATGCAACTTGGAACTTTGAGCTTTATTTTACGTTTGTCATGAGCGATGTGTTCGATGGAACGCTGCAGGTGATTAAGTGTATGTTCAACCAAAGGCAGAAATTCTGCACCTTTGGGCGTGAGTGATAAACCTCGTGCGTGTCGATGAAACAAGATGACATCTAGTTGCTGCTCTAATGATAAGATTTGTCGACTAACCGCACCTTGAGTGAGGTTAAGCCGATTTGCTGCAGCGGTGAAGTTGAGTTCTTCAGCGGTTACCACAAATGCGTATAGTGCTTTAGTCGAAGGGAGTCGAATGGACATGAGCGTACCTTGTTCATCAATCGTAATAAAATCAAACACTCTCAAGTAATGATATTAGGTATGATTTTTTCTCATTGCTAGTATGCTTACTTTTCGCTTCTTATTGCAAGCTCTGTTTGTATAAAATCAATACTGAACTCAAAATGATTATTTATGCTAAAAATTAGAATTAAAAATTAAATTGAGTGTGGTTTTTGTTTTTATTATGCATGGCGAGAGAAGCGTATGACATCATTAGTAGATAAGTTAGTTCCAGAGTCGGTAAAAAAACTCATACCTTATCAATCGGCTAGACGTATTGCGCGTGGCATGACCAATAAACAAGAGCATCTATGGCTGAATGCCAATGAATTAGAAACATGTTGTCAGTATGGTGATGAGAAACAGGGAGTAAATAGCCATTATAATCGCTATCCAGATTTCTTACCGTTTGATATCGCAACAGCTTACCGTGGTTATTGTGAACAATTTCACTTAAATAGTGAGAACGAACTCAGTGATAACGTTGAGATCATGGCGGTGCGAGGCGCAGATGAAGCGATTGATTTATTAGTACGTACTTTTTGTCAGCCGGGTAATGATCAAATTCTAGTTTGTCCGCCAACTTATGGTATGTATGAGTTTTGTGCCGATTCAATGGGCGTGAAAACGGCAGTCGTGCCATTGACGTCTGAGTTTCAACTTAACCTACCTAAAATTGAAGCTGAGCTTGAAAGTACTAGTATTGTATTTTTATGTTCCCCGAATAACCCAACGGGTAATGCGCTACACCAGCAAGACTTATTCACTTTACTTGAACGTACTAAAAATCAATCGCTAGTTGTAGTCGATGAGGCTTATATTGAATTTGCACCACAGACTAGTGTGTTGCATTTAATGGAACAATATCCGCATTTAATCGTGATTCGTACCTTATCAAAAGCATTTGGTTTAGCGGCAATTCGCGTGGGGTTTTTAATTGCCGATCAAAGCGTGATGAGTTACGTCGCTCGTTTAATTGCGCCATATCCAATTGCCGACCCAAGTGCCGAGATTGCATTAAAAGCGCTAGATTCCGCTGGTTTAATGCAGATGCAAGCACAAACCGATCATTTAATCGAAATACGAGATTGGTTTAGCCATGAAGTGAATCAACTATCAATCGTGGATAAAGTCTACCCATCGTGTACCAATTTTGTTCTCATTCGCTTTAAAGGCAGCAATAACTTTTACGAATACCTGCTTAATAAGGGGATTGTGGCTCGTAGCCCTGCTAATGAGTCGACGGTGAAAGGATGCGTTAGAATTTCAATTGGCTCTGCCAGCAGTATGAAGAAAACACTACAAGTGCTAAAAGAATATAAATAATAAAAGGATTTATGATGAAAAAATTAATCACGCTTGCGGCGGTATGCTGCGCAATGATAGTCGGAACGGTTCATGCTGCGGATAAAAAAGTAGTGCGTCTTGCTTCGGATTTTACCTACCCACCTTTTAATTATAAAAATGAAGATGGCGAGCCAACCGGGTTTGATATTGAAATTGCTGAAGCTCTGTGTAAAGAAGCCAATTTTAAATGTGTTTGGATTTCTCAAGATTGGGATGGCTTAATTCCTGCGTTACTTGCTAGAAAAGCTGATGTGATCATGGCGTCAATGCGCATTACCGAAGAACGTAAAAAGCGTGTTTTGTTTACCAACAAGTACTATCAAACGCCAGCTCGTTTTGTAGCTAAAAGCGATGCGGGCTACAACATGGATAAAGCAGGCTTAACCGGTAAAAATATCGGTGTTCAACTAGGCACCATTCATGATAACTACGTCACCGAGAAGTTTGGAGATGTGGCGAATATCAAACGCTATAAAGGGCAAGATGAAGTGTATCTTGATTTGGATAGTGGCCGTTTAGATGTCGCCTTTAGTAATGCTGATCAGCTGCAATTAGCCTTTCTTGATAAGCCACTTGGTAAAGGGTTTGAATTAGCCGGAGAGCCAGTAACAGATAAAGCATATGTAGGCGAGGGCACGGCTTTAGCATTACGTAAGCAAGATAAGCAATTAGCAGAGGCGTTTAATAAAGCGATTGCAGAAATCCGCGCCAATGGCACCTACGATAAGATTGCCGCTCAGTACTTTAACTTTGATATTTATGGTGACTAGCCCCAAGGATTAATTCTCAAATCTACCTCATTAGTGTGATTGGTATAAACAAAAAACGATGCTTCTATAGTCATCGTTTTTTGTATTAATGAAGCTTGTTGGAATTGGTTTAGAACGGACTATCTTTTTGAAGTTCACCACAAATATCAACAATAGCCAGTGATAGACCAGACTTGATCACTTGTTGCTGACGTTGAAGTTGCATCCGGTAAAAGTTTAGGTCGATATCACCATCGGGTTCGGTAATATTCAACGGAACCATTGTCATTTTTTCTATGAGATTAAGTGACTTAATACTGCTTATGATGAACGGGTCGGTAAATTCATATTCGGAGCCATCATTATTGAGTTTATTACGTAGAATAATGAGGTTTTCAATATCGTGATAGATTGCATCAGGTAATACGCCTAATCCAAACAATAGTTTTAAGCGAACCGCTAGATCGCCGAGAGGACCAGAATCTTGCAATAAAGGTCCGACAACGGATTGCACAGCAAAGTTATCCTTACGAAAAATACGTTTAATGAGAGCATCAATAGACTTATCAAGTATCTCTACGGTTTGGATAAAAAAACCTCTTACCGTGGGTGCTTGGTTTAATCGTTCCAAGATCTCTGTTTCGTTTAATTTTTCGCTCATTAGACTATCTAAGTTAGGAGGGGCCGGAAAGCCCCCGTGATGATTAGAATTAAAGTTGCAAGTAAAGACTTTCGATTTTTTGTACTTCGATACTGTTTTCATTAAGTCCGGTATAATGTGCTAATGTTTTTTTAATTCCTTGATCTTTGATTGATTTTTGTAATTCAATTGCTTGAGGGTCGTTATCATTACGATATTTACAAGCTGCTGCAACTCCTTTCAATAAAGTTGTGTTTTCTGTTCCATATTCGATGGTGCCAAGTAGAGGCTTTATTAAGCGATCATTGGCGCTTAATTTACGAATAGGTTGTCGGCCAACTCGATCAACTTCATCAACCAAGTAAGGGTTAGCAAAACGGTCTAATATTTTTTGGATGTAAGCTCCATGCGTTTCACGATCAAATTGGTAGCGCTGAATTAATACTTCGCCACTTTCGTGCATCGCTTGTTTTACATCAAAGTAAATCTCAGGATCTTCAATGGCTTCACGAATCGTACGATGGCCTTTTAAGCAACCTAAATACGCAGTGATACAATGTCCAGTATTGAGTGTGAATAGTTTACGTTCCACAAAAGCCATTAGGTTATTGGTTTTTTCCATTCCTGCGATATCAGGAATTTCACCTTTAAATTGGGTTTCATCGACAATCCATTCGCTGAAGCTTTCTACTGTGACTTCTAGTGGATCATCATTGTCGGCTTCTGCTGGTGGAACAATACGATCCACAGCAGAGTCAACAAAACCAATTAATCTTTCAACTTCATCTTGAAGATCAGGAGATAAATATTTATATACCTCATCTTTTAGGTGTGTTGTTCCTCTAACCATGTTTTCACAAGCAATAATATTTAGAGGGTTTTTGTTGCCAGTTTCTAAACGCTTAGTGATGCCAGTGGCAATAGTTTTTGCAATAATATCTAAAACGTTAGGACCCACAGCTGTGGTCACAAGATCTGTATGGATAATGCGATCAATTATATCATCGCTAGCAGAATTAACAGCTGTCACATTCGTGACTGTGTCAACTTGGCATTTAGAACCAACGACCTTAACTTTATATTCTTTCTTTTGACTGATTTGCTCAATTAGTGGGGCATTAACATCCGCAAAGGTAACTTGTATACCTGCATCTGCAAGTAATTTACCAATAAAGCCTCGACCGATATTACCAGCACCAAAGTGAACTGCATTTTTCATAATAAATTCCTACGATAAAATAACGCTTGTTAGGATGAGGTCAGGTTAATAGGGACACGCTGACCTCAAATCATATAGAGTTATGCCACTTAATTACCTTGTAAGATTTCCAATACTTCTTCGACATTCGATGTCGTTGTTAATCTTTCAATGGCATCAGGATCATCTAATGCGTTGGTAATGGCAGTAATAACTTGAATATGTTCATCATTCTTAGCCGCAATACCAATGACAAGCTTGGCAATATCATCTTCATCCTCACCAAATTGAATACCTTCAGGGTATTGGCAAATGATAATACCAGTTTTAATGACACGGTCTTTAGCTTCAACAGTACCATGTGGAACCGCTATGGATTCGCCGAGATAAGTCGGAACCATTTTTTCACGTTCAAACATGGCATCAACATATTCAGGTTCGGCATAACCAAGTTCAACAAGTTGATTACCAGCATAGCGAATGGCTTCTTCTTTTGTGCTAGCTGACAAACCTAAATGAACGTTTTTAGCCTCAATATTGAATACAGAAGTGGGCTCATTTTCCACTTGATCTTCTACTGCATTCGCAATGTTTTCCGTTGGAACATTATTAGTATTATTGGTTTGCTGTTCAGCTAATAAAGCTGACACTAATTGATTATATGTTTCACTATCTAAGAAGTTAGTTAATGAAATATGGTAAGCATTAGGGACTTGTTTACGAGCACGGTCAGTTAGATCTCTATGAGTGATAACGATATCAACACCTTCAGGTAAACTATTGATAGCCATGTTCGTAACGTCAATATTTAGACCTGCTTCTTGAACTTTCTTACGAAGCAATCCTGCACCCATTGCACTTGAGCCCATTCCAGCATCACAAGCGACAATAATCTTATTAACATCCGCCATATTAATTTGGTCATTTTGGATTGCCGTCGTGCTTTGACCTTTTGATGAAGCTTTCATGTTCTTCATATCAGCCGTGGCTTTTTCAAGAGCTGATTCATCACCATCTTCTTCTGTTTCTCGTTGTGATTTCATTAGCAGTGTTGCCACAATAAATGAGACCGCTGTCGCTGAGAAGATAGAGCACAATACACCAACCATTGAGCTCTTAGGTGCCATTAATAGAATGGCGAAAATTGAGCCAGGAGAAGCAGGAGATACAATACCCGCATCAAAGATAGTCAGAACAAATACCCCCGTCATACCACCGGCAATAGCGGCTAAAATTAGACGTGGATTCATCAAGATATATGGGAAATAAATCTCATGGATACCGCCAAAGAAGTGGATGATAGAGGCGCCGCCAGCTGTTTGTTTTGCCGTACCTTTGCCGAAGAACATGTAAGCTAAAAGAATGCCTAAACCAGGACCTGGGTTAGATTCAATTAGGAAGAAAATAGATTGACCTGTTTCGGATGCTTGTTGAATACCTAGTGGTGAGAAAATACCGTGGTTGATGGCATTATTTAAGAATAAGATTTTTGCAGGTTCAACAAAAACAGAAGTAAGGGGAAGTAGGTGAGCATTAACTAAAAAGTGAACGCCTGAAGCTAAAACGCTTGATAGCACTTTTACAAAAGGACCAATCAACATGAAGGCAATGATTGCGCAAACCATACCAATAATGCCGGCTGAGAAGTTGTTAACCAACATTTCAAAGCCACTTTTAACTTTACCTTCTACGCGTTTATCAAAGGTTTTAATTGCCCAGCCGCCCATCGGACCAACAATCATTGCTCCCATAAACATTGGAATATCGGTTCCAACGATGACACCCATTGTTGTGATGGCACCGACTACTGCGCCACGCTCACCACCGACAAGCTTACCACCGGTATAACCTATCAATAAGGGAAGCAGGTAAGTAATCATCGGGCCAACCATAGAAGCTAAGGTCTCGTTTGGAAACCAGCCAGTTGGAATAAATAAGGCAGTAATAAAGCCCCATGCGATGAACGCACCTATGTTGGGCATAACCATGTTAGAGAGGAAACGACCAAAATTTTGTATCTTGATCTTAGCATCAGGTGATATCATAACGACTCCCGTTTGATGTTCTTAATTATTTTGTTGTTGTAAACGGTTCGCGAAAACCGCATTGATTGTTAGTACATAATCAATTTACCACACAAATTAATTAATGAACTGATAACGCTTTTTTTGTGATCAGTATCTCTATTAGGTGTCGTTTTTTTAATTTTTATGCGATCTGCATAGCAAAATTTGATTGTAATTTTATTACAAAATACAAAGCAAGCATTTTTAATAAAACATGGCGTGATATAGATCACGTTTTTGTGGTGTCTGGTGGTGATATTTATTGTGATCAACATCACTAAATTTAACTTATTATGACTAAGTCCAATATTAATAGTGATCTTTGTCACACATGCTTAATTAATTCAATGTATGAAATAATTCGTGCTATGAATGCCTCAGTTGCCTGTAATTTAGTGACACAACATTTAGTGTGAAAATCTAGTGTTTATCGATTTATTTAAGACAAAAAAATCCCTGCTATAAGGGGAAAGCAGGGAGTGGCTTATTATATCCCTTACGGGCTGATGCGAATCAGAAGCACAATCTATATGAGCGTGAAATGACTCATTAATATTGATGAAACTTGCCGGATTGGTAATCATTGATCGCTTGGTTTATTTCATTCATTGTATTCATAACAAATGGGCCGTAGTGCACGACAGGTTCATTGATTGGTTCACCGGTAAAAATCAGCAAACCGCTATCGCTATTGGCGCACAACCTTATTTCATCTAGCCCTTCACCTTGCTCACTCGAAGCCGACAGTATCGCAAAGTCTGATTGTTTTAATGCTTTACCCGAAACGGTTACTGCGCCTTTATACACATAGATCATGGCATTATGTTGGCTCGGAATCGTTAATGATATTTCACTGTTTTCTTTAGCTTTCCAGTCAGCAACGCTAGCCGGTACACCGGTATCTGTCAGTGGGCCTTTGAGTGCTTCATTATTTATTGTTAAATCTCCCGTTAATAGGCGCAGTAAGTTGCCTTCAGAAAATCGCTTCTCAGTGATTGTTTCCGGCTGAAAGTCAAAGTACTTCGCTGGTTGCATTTTGTCGCGAGCCGGCTGATTTATCCAAATTTGAAAACCATGCAATTGACCTTCTTCCATAATTGGCATTTCACTGTGGATTACACCTTGTCCTGCTGCCATCCATTGAGCACCACCGCTGCGCAATTCACCGACATTACCCATATGATCTTTGTGCTGAAAATGCCCATTTATCATATAAGTCAATGTTTCAATACCACGGTGAGGATGAGGAGGGAATCCACCTACATAGTCTTTTTGATCGTCAGCTTTTAATTCATCCATCATTAGAAATGGCGAAAAGTGCTTGTTATTAAAGCCTGCAACTCGTTGGATTTTCACCCCATCTCCATCGGAGGTAGGTTGAGATTGCATAACTAAGCGAACTTCACGAGATTGAGTTTGAGACATAACGACCTAAGGGCTTAATGAATAATGAATGAGTTAATTTTAGTGCAGAAGTGGTCAGCGGTTGAGTATAAGAAATGCATCAACTTGTTCGAAAAAGTTGAATAAGAGTGGGGGAGTGTTACTTTTTAGTTGCGGTGTGCTGATCAGAATTGTGTAAGAGTTTTCACATTTCCTTCACGTTTGTTGATGCAAGATGATGTCATTGAAAGGGCGAAAAGCACTTTAACCAGTTTTAGTAAGGGGATTTTGATGAAAAAATTATTATTAGTATGTGCATTGAGTTTTGCCACAGCACCAGTATTAGCAGAAAATCATCTTGTGACGGCAGATGGAGCACCTGTTGCCCAGCAAAGTAAAGGCGGCTTTCAGGGGCCAACTAAATCAAAACGTATTATTCGAGATGTAATCAGCGCTTTAAATGCGAGTGATGATACTAAGGTTGAGCTAACCGGTAATTTAACCATGTCTTTAGGTGATGAAGATTACATGTTCCAAGATGCAACCGGTGAGATTTCGGTGGAGATCGATGATGATCTTTGGTTTGGCCGTACTGTGACACCAGAAAATACCATCATTATACGCGGTGAAGTGGAAAAAGATTGGAATAATACGTCTATTGATGCGGATTCATTGGAAGTGGTTCAATAAGCTTTTGCTTGATGTAACGTAAAGCTCAAAGTGAGAATGGAGCGAGTTCAAGTGACATTGTGTCAAGGTTGTATGTTCAACATAATGCCTTTATGAATGAGCATAATAGTTCATCATTAAGAACAACCGATACCCCATTGAAGCTACCTTCTTTGGGGTATTTTTTACTTTTAATGAACAGTAATGGTGCACGAATCAAAATAAGATCGGTAAATTAATTATTTTTACCATTTAAAACAATTGTTTATAGTTGCCTTGTGATTTGGCATGAAATTCGCTTATTTATAATCAATGAATAACATTTGATATTCAGAAAACCTGATTCGCAACAGGCAAAGACGCCTCTTAGATTTGGATTCACTTTGGTGATGACGATCTAAGAGGCGTTTTTCGTTTTGTATCCGAATTATTTCAGGGGTTCTGACCGAGAGGGCCTATTATGGTAAAGAAAAGTATGGCAAAGGAATGCATTAAATCAGCTTGTCCGTATTGTGGCGTGGGGTGTGGCGTAGAAATCAATCATAAAAACCAGATTGTAGGCGATCAAGCACACCCAGCTAATAAAGGCGCTTTGTGTGTTAAAGGCTCGGCATTGGCAGAAAGTTTGGACATGCCATCTCGCTTACTCTATCCAAGAATAAACGATGAGCAGATCGAGTGGTCAAATGCGATTGAGAACATTGCAGACAAATTGCACCGCACCATCGAAAAATATGGCCCTCAAGCCGTCGGCATGTATGTCTCCGGTCAGCTATTAACCGAAGACTACTATGTTGCCAATAAGCTGATGAAAGGCTTTGTTGGTAGTGCCAATATCGATACCAACTCACGTTTATGCATGTCTTCAGCGGTGGCCGCTCACGTTCGCGCTTTTGGGGAAGATATCGTGCCTGTCAGTTATGAAGATCTTGATCATACTGATCTCATTGTGATTGTTGGGGCCAATACTGCCTGGACACATCCGATTTTATTTCGTCGAATTCAACAAGCCAGAGAAGCCAATCCAAATGTGAAACTAGTGGTGATCGATCCCCGTAAAACCATTACCGCAGAGCAAGCCGACTTACACTTACAAATTGAAAATGACGGAGATGTGCCGTTATTTAATGGGTTATTGCATTACCTTATTCAACATGGTGCAACTCAAGAATCATTTATCGAACAATATGTGAATGGATTTGACGAACTTAAAGCTTCCTTATCTGAACAAAGTCATTCGATTGATGCGATTAGCCAACAACTGAAACTCGATCCGGTATTCGTTAAAACCTTCTATCAATGGTTTTCGCAATCACCGACCGCAATGACGCTTTTTTGCCAAGGGGTCAATCAATCAGAATCAGGTACTGACAAAGCCAACTGCATCATTAATGCGCATTTAGTGACGGGGAAAATTGGCACGCAAGGCAGTGGGCCATTTTCAATTACGGGGCAACCTAATGCGATGGGGGGGCGTGAAGTCGGTGGACTTGCTAATCAATTGGCTGTACACCGTGGTTTTGATCAGGAATCGATTCAGCAGGTTGAACAATTTTGGCAAGCACCGAATATTGCGACCGCTCCCGGCTTAAAAGCTATTGATTTGTTTAACGCGGTTGAGCAAGGTGAGATCAAATTTTTGTGGATCATTGCAACGAATCCTGCCGTTTCTATGCCGAACTCTGAGCAAGTCAGACGTGCTTTAAAAGGATGTGATTATGTCGTGGTATCCGATATTACCTCTCATACCGACACTGCTCAATTTGCCGATGTGCTTTTACCCGCGGCCGGTTGGGGAGAAAAACAAGGCATGGTCACCAACTCAGAGCGTTGCTTAACCAGACAACGACTATTTGCCACACCGCCGGGAGAGGCAAAACCTGATTGGTGGATGCTAGCCGAAGTGGGTAAAGCTTTATGCCAAAAGCTTGGTGTTTTCGAAAAGCATAGCGTGACATCGGGCTTTGAGTTTGAATCTGCGGCGGATGTGTTTCGGGAATATGCGGCATTGTCTGGTATCAACCGAGACAGCCCTTTTAAATTCGATTTATCCAGCTTGAGCCAACTGAGTGATGAAGAATATGCCAATTGGCAACCGCAAGCTTGGCCTTTAAATGGTCAGCCTGTATTGCAAGATAAGCAAAGCCCAGCCAATCAGACTCAAGCATTGTCTTTCCCAACGGCCAATGGCAAAGCGAACTTGGTGCTTGCTGATGAGGTCAACATCGCTCATCACAGTGAAAATACTTGGTGGATGAATAGTGGTCGCCAACGAGACCAATGGCATACCATGACTCGTACCGGACACATCAGTCATCTGGCTGCCAGTGAAGTGGAGCCGACGCTTTATCTCAATCCGATTGCCGCAGAGCAAGCTCAATTGCAAACGGGAACACTGGTTCGAATCCAAAACCCCAACCGTTCTGCTAACAATGTAACGAATAGCAATGCAACGAATAGCAATGAAGCGGATATTAATAAGACAGTTCTTAATAAAAATAGCTTAATCGCTCGTTTAGCGGTTGATGCAGGGTTAACCCAATCTCAAGCCTTCATGTCGATGCATTGGGCAGGAAAGTTTGGAGGGCAAAGCCAAGTTAATGCTAGTTTAGCAAGCCTCGCCGATCCGCATTCAGGACAGCCAGCGTTTAAATCGCAACGGGTGAATATTACTGCCTTGCCAGTCAGTCATTATGGTTTATCAATTGGGTTGGATTTGAGTGATGATGAGCAATCGCAAACCCATTGGCCTTATAAAAGTTTGCAACATGTAGACTTTAATCAAACGCGTTCTAATACCTTGTATCAACGAGGGGTATGGCGATTTGCTGATACTCACGCGATCACTAAGTCGGACATTCAACGCTTAGTTCAACAACAATATCCCAATAGTCAGTACTTGGTGTTAGACCAACAAGATTCATGGCTAGTTGTGATTTTAGTGTCTAAAACGGTGATTGGAATAGTGATGATTTCAAGCCAGCCGATCGAACTGCAAGCCGTATCCTTGCAACCTTTTATTCGCGAAAAATTTAATCTAGGTGGCTTGTTATCTGTACTCAGCGCCAAAGGCGGACAAGTGAGTAAATTGGTGTGCAGCTGTTTTCGAGTGACTGAGCAAGACATTCTCGATCAGCTTGAGCAAGCACCGAATATGGGGTTAAGAGAACTGCAAAACATATTAAGTTGTGGCAAAAATTGCGGCTCTTGTCTTCCAGAAGTCAAAGGCTACTTATCTCAATCGATTGATGTGGTTTCGATAACCCAATAACCCTTAGAATGACACAAGGAAGTGTACGATGAACAATCAAATTATAAAGCATACTCGTAAAGTGAGTCGCGTTGTCGAAGGATTTGAACCACCGCAAGACATTCACCATTTAACAATGAACAAGGCTCAACCATCCGGGGAAAATAAAAAGGGCAAGGTACTATTGGTAGGTGCGGGGCCAAACGATCCTGAGCTGTTGACTATTAAAGCCTATCAAGCGATTCAAAAAGCCGATGTGATAGTGTTTGACCGTTTAGTGGGCCATGAAGTTTTAGATTTGATCCCAGAGCATTGTGAGCAAATTTATGTTGGTAAACGTTGTGGCCAACCGAGTTTGAAGCAAGACGAAATTAACCAGATTTTGATTGAACAAGCCGAGCAAGGCAAGCAAGTGGTTCGTTTGAAAGGTGGCGATCCGTTTATCTTTGGTCGTGGTGGTGAGGAGGCTTTAGCTTTAATTGCACAAGGGATTCAATATGATGTGATCCCCGGTATTACCGCCGCGATAGGTTGCGCCGCTTCTGCAAAAATTCCTCTGACTCATCGTAGTGTTTCTCGTAGTGTGACCTTAGTGACCGGGCGCATTATGGAAGGGGCATTTAACTCATGGTCAGGTTTGGTGAGTTCAGGGCAAACTGTGGTCTTTTATATGGGACTTGAGCAAGCAGACTCAATTCAACAAGGTCTACTATCTTCTGGTTTAGCCTCAAACACGTCAGTCGCGGTTATCGGTAATGGATGCAGTGCCAAAGAAACAACGTATATCACAACGTTAGATGAACTCCCTATGTTGGCTATCCGTTTGAAAGGGCTAACACCGGCGCTGATTGTGGTGGGGGAAGTGGTTGCCTTACGTGATGAGTTAATGGCAGAACTAAAAGAAAACGCACGCCTACCACTTTAGGGTTATTTTGTTGTTTTGTAAGCAGTTTTTTATGTGATGGGCATGTATGTTGCTTTGTATTAAAGAGTGATATTTAGACTATTGCAAGGATGCAACGTCATGGCTCAATCTTTATTTGATTCCGAATCTTTATTAATTACCAAAAACACCCCATTGATTATCTGCTGTGATCGTACTGAGCAGCAGGTAAAATTGTGCGCTCAACTGGCACAAGATTTTGAAGATATTACCGTCTGCGCTTTAAAGCAGCTTCCTGAACGAGTGCTAAACCAACCTAATGCTTGTTTGATCATGGCTTGGCAAAAGCCTTGTGCTGAGCTTGTGTGTGCTATTGAATTTTCCGATAAAAAATCAATCCCTCTTTTACTGTTAACTCAACAACTTAATCACGATGATGCTCATTACCTTGTTGGGTCAAATAGCTATGCATTATTATCTACTTCAACGGAAGGAAGTCTGTTGGGATGGGTTCAATACGCCAAAAATGTGCGATTAAATGCGATCAAACAAACTCAAGTAATTCA
This sequence comes from Vibrio sp. E150_018, assembly GCF_053544035.1. Taxonomy (NCBI): domain Bacteria; kingdom Pseudomonadati; phylum Pseudomonadota; class Gammaproteobacteria; order Vibrionales; family Vibrionaceae; genus Vibrio; species Vibrio sp. E150_018. The sequence continues at coordinate 186,639 of NZ_JBHGNY010000001.1, forward strand.
AAAATTAAACCAAAAGTTAGAAGACCGAAAATATGTCGATCAAGCTAAAGGATTGCTAATGAAACTGCATCATTTAGATGAACAGCAAGCCTATCAAGCCCTTCGTACATCGGCGATGAAGAATAGCCAAACCTTAGGCCAAGTGGCTAAAAACCTGATTGCCACATTAGAAAACATTAATCTCTAAGGAAAAGCATTAGCCTTTAATAGTAGATCTATTTTTTGTATGGATATAACGAGTGCAAACTTGCACCATAAAAAATCAAAACGGATGATGATTTATTCGAATATAAGCTAACTCACTGAAATACTTAAATACAAAAAGTTGGCATGGAAATTGGATTATTCATAAGTAGAAGAAAAATTAAAATTATCGATGAAGTGAGCTATCAATGGCGGTAGGTCAGTCATCAACAAATACATAGCAAAGGCGCTAGCGATCTTAGGATCGGTAGCGCCTTTTTTATTGAAAAAATGTAGACAGGGAGTCGTACATGAAGAAAACACTTTCATTGCTTGCCGTTGGAATTTCACTGGCTTTTAGCCCAATCACACAAGCTAAAGTGACCATTGGAGAGCCAGAAAAAGAAGATCTTACCTTTGGTTTTATTAAGCTAACTGATATGGCGCCGCTCGCTGTCGCGTATGAAAAGCACTATTTCGAAGATGAAGGTTTGTATGTTTCATTGCAATCTCAAGCGAACTGGAAAGTGTTACTGGATCGTGTGATTGATGGTGAGCTTGATGGCGCGCACATGCTTGCCGGTCAACCGATTGGTGCAACCATTGGTATTGGTACCAAAGCCGACATCATCACCGCTTTTAGCATGGATTTAAACGGTAATGCCATCACGGTTTCAAATGATGTTTGGGAACAAATGAAACCAAGCTTAGCAAAAGATGCCGATGGAAAAATCGCTCACCCGATTAAAGCTGATTCATTAAAGCCTGTAATTCAGCAATACAACAGTGAAGGTAAGCCTTTCAAAATGGGCATGGTTTTCCCTGTCTCAACCCACAACTATGAACTGCGTTATTGGTTAGCCGCCGGCGGTATTAACCCAGGTTTTTACGCGCCAGATAAAGGCGATAACAGCGGAACATTACAAGCGGATGCGTTGCTTAGCGTAACGCCACCGCCACAAATGCCAGCCACCATGGAAGCCGGTACGATTCATGGTTACAGCGTAGGTGAACCTTGGAACCAACAAGCGGTATTTAAAGGCATTGGTGTTCCTGTGGTGACCGATTATGAAATCTGGAAAAACAACCCAGAGAAAGTATTCGGCGTTTCAAAACAATGGGCAGAAAAATACCCGAATACTCACTTGCGTGTAGTTCGCGCCATGATCCGCGCCGCCTATTGGTTAGACGAAGAAAACAACAAAAACCGTCACGAAGCGGTAAGCATTCTGGCGCGTAGTGAATATGTCGGAGCCGATAAAGCTGTGATTGCGAATTCAATGACCGGCACCTTTGAATATGAAAAAGGCGACAAGCGTGACATCCCTGATTTCAACGTTTTTTTCCGTCATAACGCGACTTACCCTTATTACAGTGATGCCGTCTGGACGCTGACACAAATGCGCCGCTGGGGACAAATCCCTGAATACAAACCGGACTCTTGGTACATGGACATCGCCAAAAAAGTCTACCGTCCAGATATCTACAAGCAAGCGGCTCAATCATTGATTGATGATGGCACGTTTAAAGCTTCTGACTTCCCAGATCTTAACTCTAGTGATGGCTTTAAAGCGCCGCAAAAACACTTTATCGACAACATTACTTTCGATGGTAAGCAGCCAAATGCGTATTTAGAAAAGTTCCCAATCGGTCTGAAAGATAAAGATACGATCTAATCATCAAAGGTCAGCATGCCCTAGACGATGAACAACAAATTCAAGGAAGAAAAGTTATGTCGAATTCAGCAGTGATATCACCCAAAAAGAAGAACAATGTTTTTTCATTATTGCCATACAACTCAAGCCAGGCTTCGATTTCTCAAGCGAAAAAATGGTTATTGCCTACCGTGGGGATTGTGGTGTTTCTTTTAATGTGGAGCTTAGCCGCGAAACAAGTACAAACTTCGTTAGGAACCTTACCAGGGCCTTATGAAACCGCGCAACAGTTTTCCGGTTTAGTGGATGAACACTTTGCTAGCCGTGAGAAAGAGCAGGCTTTTTACGATCGGCAAGAAACGCGTAATGAAGCCAAGCTTGCTAAAGATCCGAATGCCGAAGTACGCATTCGACCTTATACCGGCAAAGCGACGTTCTTTGATCAAATCGCCACCAGTTTACTGACGGTTGCCGCGGGTTTCTTACTCGCAACGGTCATTGCGATTCCTGTCGGGATTGTTATGGGGCTGAATCAATCTTTATATCAAGCGTTTAACCCGGTGATCCAACTGCTTAAGCCTGTTTCCCCATTAGCTTGGCTACCCATTATCACTATGGTGGTGAGTGCCACTTATGTGAGTGACGAACCTATGTTTGATAAGGCTTTCATTAACTCATTATTAACCGTCTGCCTGTGTTGTATTTGGCCAACGCTAATTAACACCACGGTTGGGGTAAATAGTGTCGATAAAGACTTATTGAATGTGAGCAAAGTGCTGCGTTTGTCTTGGTGGCAACATGTGAAAACCATCGTTCTTCCTTCAGCTGTGCCAATGATTTTCACTGGTTTACGTTTGTCGATTGGTATCGCCTGGATGGTTTTGATTGCGGCGGAAATGTTGGCGCAAAACCCAGGTTTAGGAAAGTTTGTATGGGATGAATTTCAAAATGGTAGTTCGGATTCATTAGGCCGCATCATGGTGGCAGTGATTGTGATTGGTTTTATCGGCCTACTGTTTGATAAGGGCATGTTGTTACTACAGAAGAAAATCTCATGGGATAAGAAACAAGAACTGAGATAACTCTGTGCCATTTTACCACCAACATGTTTAACAATAATCTTCAGGATGGAGAAAATAAGATGAATGTATCGGAAGCATTAAAAATCAATGAGCAGTTAAAAGAAGACGAAATTCTTCCTGAGAATAAATATTACCGTCCGATGGTCGAGTTAACCCGACTAGGCATGCGATTCCCAACCCCTAAAGGCGAGTTTATCGCACTAAAAGGGGTAGATTTAACGATTAAAAAAGGCGAGTTCGTGTCACTGATTGGGCACTCAGGCTGCGGTAAATCGACCGTGCTGAATTTAGTGGCGGGTCTGACTCTGCCAACCGATGGTGGCGTAATTGTGGATAGCCGCGAAGTCGATGGCCCGGGGCCTGAACGCGCAGTAGTGTTTCAAAACCACTCACTATTGCCTTGGCTGACTGTTTATCAAAATGTGGAATTGGCAGTTAAGCAAGTTGCGCATAAGCAAAGCGCCCACAAACAACAAAAAGGAAAAGCGTGGATCAAAGAGCAAACCGATCACTATTTGTCATTGATTCAAATGCACCATGCGGCAGATAAAAAGCCAGATGAGATTTCTGGTGGTATGAAGCAACGTGTCGGGATCGCCCGGGCGTTAGCGTTGCAACCTAAGGTGCTATTAATGGATGAACCTTTTGGCGCGTTAGATGCGTTAACCCGTGCTCACTTGCAAGATTCATTAATGAAAATTCAAGCCGACTTAGGTAACACCATCATTATGATCACTCACGATGTGGATGAAGCAGTCTTGCTGTCTGACAAGATTGTCATGATGACCAACGGCCCATCTGCCACTATCGGAGAAGTGTTGGATATTCAGTTAAAGCGTCCAAGAAACCGTGTGGAGCTCGCCAACGATCCGCAATACCAAGGCTATCGTCAATCGGTATTGAAATTCTTATATGAGAAGCAATTGCACCCAATGCCTCAATCTGAGCCATCTGCTTCAATTTCAACCTCTTCTAAATCAACGTCTTCTAAACCAACATCCTCTAAATCAAGTAGTGCGAAAGTGACCTTCGCTTCTGATATTAAACGCGCATAAGGAGTATGCCATGAATAATGTAATGAGTCGCTCACCAAGCACTAAACAAAACTTGGTAATCGTGGGTAACGGTATGGTTGGGCATCACCTTGTTGAGCGTTTAGTGGAAGCCAATGCCACCGAGCATTACACCATTACCGTGATTGGTGAAGAACGTTTTGTTGCTTATGATCGAGTCCATTTATCCTCAGTATTTTCCGGTCAAAGCCATCAAGATTTATTACTGAGCAATGAAGATTGGTATCAACAAAATGGCATTCGCCTGATCTTAGGCAGCAAAGTCACCACACTGGATACCGATAACCAACGTTTAGTGATGGATGATGAAGACGTGTTAGCTTATGACAAATTGGTGCTATCAACGGGATCTTATCCTTTTGTGCCACCGATTGAAGGCAATGATCGTGAGCAATGCTTTGTGTACCGAACGCTGGATGATTTAACTGAAATTCGCCAAGCTTGTGAAAAATCAAGCTCTGGCGCAGTGATTGGTGGTGGCTTACTGGGGCTTGAAGCCGCCAATGCATTGCGTTTGTTAGGCGTGGATACTCATGTCATTGAGTTTGCACCAAGATTGATGCCTGTACAGTTAGATGCTGGTGCCAGTGGGGTATTGGAAGACAAAATTAAATCACTTGGTCTGCATGTTCACCTTGATACGGCAACGACTTCGATTACTGACGGAGAAACCGCTAAGCACCGTTTGAATTTCAAAAATGGTGAATTTATTGAAGTCGATGTCTTGGTATTCTCTGCGGGTATTCGTCCACAAGATGCTTTGGCACGTCAGGCAGGACTAGCGATTGGTGAGCGTGGCGGTATTGTGATCAATGATGATTGCCAAACCAATGATTCGAACATTTACGCAATTGGTGAATGTGCGTTGTGGGAGCAAAAAATCTTTGGTTTAGTGGCGCCGGGTTATCAAATGGCGCGCGTGGCTTGCGGTCGTTTATTGAGCGATTTCGTCATTCCAACGCAAAGCTTTAAAGGTGCAGATATGAGCACCAAATTAAAGCTGCTTGGTGTCGATGTGGCTTCGATTGGTGACGCACAAATGATGACTCAAGGCGCGCAAGAAATGGTGCTACAAGATACGGTTGCTGGCAGTTATAAAAAGCTGGTGGTCAATGCGGAAGGTGACAAACTATTAGGCGCTATTTTGGTCGGTGATAACACGGATTATGACGCCTTGTTGCAATGCTACCTGAATGACACGCCACTGCCTGATCATGCCGCTCATCTATTATTTGATACCTCTATGCTATCCGGCGAAGTTTCAGATAATGCGTTGATTTGTTCTTGTCATAACGTCACGAAAGGCGACTTGGTAGAAGCGATCCATGCGGGTAGTCATGACTTAGCGTCACTCAAATCTTGCACCAAAGCAGGTAGTGGTTGTGGCGGTTGTAGCAACATGGTGAAAACCGTGCTGGATAATGAATTAGCGAACATGGGGATGGAAGTTAACAATCATGTTTGTGAGCACTTTGAGTACTCTCGCCAGGAGCTTTTCCATTTATGCCAAGTAGAAGAAATTAAAGACTTCGATACTTTACTTTCTGAGCATGGTCACGGACTTGGCTGTGATTTATGTAAGCCAACTGCAGCTTCGATTTTTGCTTCACTTTGGAATGAGCATATCTTGGATCCTATCCATCATAGCTTGCAAGATTCTAATGATGCCTTTATGGCCAACCTACAAAAAGATGGTTCTTACTCGATAGTACCGCGGATTGCCGGGGGTGAAATTACCCCAGATAAACTGATCGCTCTAGGGGAAGTGGCGAAGAAATACGACCTTTATACCAAGATCACCGGTGGTCAACGTGTGGATTTATTCGGTGCGCAAATGGGGCAATTACCGGACATTTGGGAAGAGCTGGTTAAAGCGGGTTTTGAGACGGGCCATGCCTACGGTAAATCATTACGTACCGTGAAATCTTGTGTCGGTTCTACATGGTGTCGTTATGGGGTTGATGATTCGATAGGCTTGGCGATTGAACTTGAGAATCGCTACAAAGGCTTACGCTCACCCCATAAAATCAAAATGGCGGTTTCAGGTTGTACCCGTGAATGTGCCGAAGCGCAAAGTAAAGATATTGGTGTGATTGCCACTGAAAATGGCTGGAATTTATATGTGTGCGGTAATGGCGGCATGCGCCCACGTCACGCAGATTTATTTGCTGTCGATTTGACCAAGGAACAACTGATCCAATATATCGACCGAGTATTAATGTTCTACGTTAAAACCGCTGACCGATTGCAACGTACTTCGGTATGGTTAGAGAATCTAGAAGGTGGCCTAGAGTATCTACAACAGGTGGTGATCGAAGATTCTTTAGGCTTAGGCGATGCTTTAGAAGAACAAATGCAGTTAGTCGTTGATACCTACCAGTGTGAATGGAAAACCGCGGTTGAGAATCCAATTAAGCGTGCCAAATTCCGTCCATTTATCAATAAAGAAGAAGGAGAGTATGGCGTGCCGATGACCTATAAACGCATTCGCGAACAACGTATTCCAACCACTTTTATTGATGCGACGGAGGAGCAAGCGGAATCAAAAGTTAGCATGGATGAGCAACAATCAGAAAAAGTAGGAGCCTAATTATGTGGCATAAAGTATGTGAGTTAAATCAATTGAATGCTTACCTAGGTACGGGTGCTATGGTGGATGATCAGCAAGTTGCCTTGTTTTATTTACCATCAGAGAAAACACAAACATCAGAACAAGTGTTTGCGATTGATAATTGGGATCCGATTGGTAAAGCCTTTGTGTTAAGCCGAGGCATTGTCGGTGATGTTAAAGGTACGCCATGTGTGGCTTCGCCTTTGTATAAACAACATTTTGATTTACAGAATGGGCAATGTGTTGAACAACCGGAAATCCAAGTGAAAACCTGGCAAGTGAAGGTAGAGCAAGAAGCGGTTTGGATTAGTCGTTAATCTGTTTTATTTCGTTGCTCGTAATTCGGTATTGGTTTCAAATTACGAGCAACGATCGATTAATCACTACTCGCTTTAAGCCACTCACAATCGTTGCACCAGTACTTTGGCAAAATAACGCGTATTAATGAGCATGCTATTCGAACCATCACTGCGATTAGGTGGTGCAACTACATTCCTCCCAAAAAAGACTAGTTCAACAAACCCTAGTAAATGGAATAAGTAACAAAGAAATATTTCGTAACATAGAAGCTGCAATTCTACGAGTAAAAAGTAAACCTTTAAGCTTATATCTAGTCAATAATATGGGCAGATTATTTATTAAAAGTCGTTTGTGTTTTTTTACTCTATTAGCTTGGTCATGTTTCAGCTTATCTGTGTAGCCGTTTTTTAATTAAGAGGTGTATGTGGTATCTCAATATCCAGTGTATGTTCGTTTAGCGTTAATATGGTTAGGTTTAGTGGTAGTTCCTAGTGGGTTGCTGTTAACTGGCCAGCAAGTGTTTCCTTGGTTAGATTTATCGAGTTGGTTTGCAAATTTACTTTATGCCCTTACATCAACAGGCACGGCTCCGTATGCAATTTTAACAGTCGTTGTATTTTGGGCGATCAGCTTTAAGTTTATGAACAAGCTTCACTGGCAGAAAATGGTACTTGCCACTTTGTTTGGCTTAACAATTAGTTTTACGTTTAATCATGGTTTGAAATCATACTTTGAAGAGCCAAGACCTAATTTTACTTGGCTTAGTCAGCAAACTGATTCTCCCATTGATTTAAGCACTTTTTATCAACAAGAAAACAAGCAACGTAGTGCGAATGTTGAAATAGCATTGCAGCAATACCGTAGTGAATCTGATCCTCAGCAATTAAATACCAATCCACCACTTAATGTTTCCAATAGTTTGCAACATCACTGGGCACATGAAGTAGGTTTTGCTTTTCCATCAGGCCACACTATTTTTGCGATTACTTTAACGTTAATCGCCAGCTATTACTTACTTCTCTCTGGCGCAACAAGCTTAAATATCATGGTATTTCTATGGGGTTTAAGCATGGGAACGAGCCGTATGTTATTAGGTATGCACTGGCCACAAGATGTTTTTGCTTCAACTTGCCTCGCCGCCATCATTAGCGTGCTGAGTGTTGTCGTTATTGAGAAAGTTTGGGGGCGATTTAAGATAAATAGTTATATGAAATAGAGACTTACTCCTTTTAACCGTAACTTTTGCTTGTGCCTAACGGACGGCTTTCGTTACACTGCTGACTGTATTTAAATACTAGGAAAACTGTAAATGAAAAAGTTAATTCCATTTATCGCCTTATTATTGACCGCTAATGTGTATGCTTCTGGGGTTGACCTGAAAGCGACAATGAAAGAAATGAAAATTGAATTTAATCATGCCGCAAAAGCGCAGAATATTGACGAGATGAAATCGCCCGTTGAAAAACTGACTGCGCTAGTCAATCAAGCTAAACAAGGCTCTTACTCATCAGAAAAACAAGAATTGTACTTAGAAGGCTTTAATAAATTGACCACAACATTAGATAGCGTCGAAACGCATCTTGATGCTGGTGAGTTTGAGCAGGCTAAAGAAGAATTACGCCAAGTTGATGATCTTCGTGTGGAATACCATGACAAGCGTAATCCAAGTATTTGGAGTAAGTTGTTCGGCTAAAAATGAATAAAACCGAGTCAGATCTTCTTTTGCTAGAATGGAAGTTCTGACTTGGTTAATTATTTTATGATCTAAAGATTAAATGACTCCCAATCTTGTTATTCCGGAATCGATTACACTAATAATACTGACGTGAAAGTGAGGCCTTGTATCTTCATTCACCTAGGACAATGTGTGAGACCATTTACATCCCATTGTGCGATAGAGCTGAAACTCACTAGCAACCAGTACCAGTGATGTTTCAATATACTTTCATAAGGTTATTTTTATAACACTTCAGTAAACGTAACCAGGGGTATGCGAGGTGATGCTGCATTCAAAGCAATTTTATGAATCATTGCATCTGTAGTCGTGCAACAATCTTCAATAATTGAAACTTTATATTTTTCTGCTTTTTTTGATATAGCAGTATGCGTGACGCAATTTTGTGTCATCATTCCGCATATCAGTAACTCCTTGATATCAAACTTTTTCAAGGATTCCTCTAAATGAGTTTGATAAAAGCTATCTGCATGTTGTTTGTATATGATTTCAGCATTCGGGCATATCGCCACTATTTCCGGGTGGATATTTGCTCCTTCACTACCTTTTTCAAAGAAAGGTGCCATTCCTTTGGGGGCCGAAGATAAATGTTGGATAAGAAAGACCGGAACATGCTTCCGGTTAGCTTTAACAATTATTTCTTTAATGTTTATCAATGTTTTATCTGTATTCCATAATGGAAACTTACCTCCAGAGAAGTAATCATTTTGTACATCAATTATAAGTAATGCAATTTTGTTCATTTTTAATTTCCTGTTGTTTTTACTGTTGGTTAAGGGAAACTATGATCTATTTGCGGCACTTTTTTTATAGGTTAAAATGACATAAAAAAGGCAAAAATCGACAAGCATGGAGAGTCGTATGACAAAAATATCCATTGGGATTTGTGAATATCCTTCAGTATTGAAGTCAGCGGTTTATGGTCTTGAAGAGATGTTTTTGCTTGCAAGTAGAGTTTGTCGGGAGCAAGGGATTGAGGTCTTATTTGAGCCTGTCATTATTCCACATGATGAGCTGATAGAAGGTCGTTATACGGTTGTTTTGCTACCACCTGCATCCATAGATGATTATTACTTAGCTCCTGAAGCTAAACTTATTGATTGGCTCAGAGAGCAGTACTCTAAAGGCACCGCTCTATCATCTGCTTGTGCGGGGGTGTTTATTCTTGCTGCAACTAACTTGCTTGATAAAAGAGATGCGACTACCCATTGGGCGTTAGCAGACACATTTACCAAAATGTTTGCGGAAATACCTCTTAACAGCAATAAGATATTAATTGATCATGGTGATATAGTTACAGCCGGCGGTATGATGTCTTGGTTAGATCTCGGGTTTGAGCTTATCTCTAAATATTCCTCTCCTAGGGTTGTAAGCCTACTTGGTAAAACACTTGTTATCGACACCGCGCATAGAGAACAGAGTTATTATCAACAATTTAAACCATCGTTTGCTCATGGCGATTTAATGGTTGTTTCGGTTCAGCAAATAATGCATCAAAGTTATACTGCACCGTTATCGATACATCAATTAGCGAAGCAAGTGAACCTAACTGAACGTACTATGCAAAGACGGTTTCTAAAGGCGACGGGATACAATCCAAATCAATATTTGCAGCGTCTCAGAGTGCAAAATGCATGCGACTATTTGGAAAGTACAAATCGTTCATTTGAATGGATAGCTAACCAAGTAGGTTATGAAGATATTAGTGCATGTCGAAAGGTTTTTATCAATATTGTTGGGTTAACTCCACGAGAATTTCGAAAGAGGTTTTCTTGATTCTTGGTGAGTCGAATCTGCTTTGGTAATCCCTCAAAAAGTAGCTCCCATTTCCCCTTATACTAACTTCTGCTGCCAAGTGGCTTCATCTATCAAGGGGAAGAGCTAGTCTTTGTCGCAGCTATTTTCATTTTTATCTCAATAAATCAGTCCGTGGTGAGTATCTTTTGAAACCGTCATTCCAGCCGAGCCTAGGCGAGAGCAGGAATCTACTTATCACGCGCTGAATATTTGAAATGGATTTCTTTCTTTGGTTAGCCCTCCATTTTATAGTGGTCGCTATTATCCTTATATTTTCGCCTTTCGGCTAACTCGTTCGAGTGATCCCAACGCATGGCATTCATGCTGACAGCAAGAGCAAAGCCGAGAGACTTTGCTCCGTAAAATACTAGGTTCAGCTAGCGATGGGGCAGAATTAGGTATGAACAATAGTTGGATTTTCCGTCGTAATGTTCGACATTGCCTCGTAAAAAACCATAATTCCTCACGCGTTTTACTCCAATTATCTTTTAAAAGTGCGACTTGAGTGAAGGATTTATGGGTATCTAACTCAATAAAAAGGGTGGTATCGTTATTTATGCTAGCCTCCTAATTTAGTTTTTTAGCAAACGAGTGATGGCTCTGGTTTCGCTAAGCCACGACATTGGAGGATAGCACTTTCGTGGGAGTCATTATGTCTAGCTTTTTATCCAAACTTAAGGAGTTTTATTATGACCGATAGAATTAATATTGGTAAAGCATGCCCTAATATGTACCAACAAGCGGTGATGATGGAAAAGGAGCTCGAAAAATTACTGCAAGAGGCTGGAATCGATATAGGTTTTTCTCATTTACTCAGGCTTCGTGCTTCTCAAATTAATGGTTGTGCTTTTTGTATTCGTTTACATGCCCGAGATGCAGAAAAAGAGAGAGTTGATTTTGATAAAATAAGTATTATATCTGCGTGGCGTGACACCCATTACTTTAACGAGAAAGAGCGAGCGAGTATTGCGTTGTTAGAAGAAATCACCTTAATAAGCACTAAGCAAGTACCAGATAATGTTTATGATGAGGCCGCTAAATATTTATCTGAAAAGGAATTATCTGCTATTCAGTGGTTATCTGTTGTAATCAATTTATGGAACCGAATTGCTATATCAAGCCGTTACGTTGTCAAAAGCTAACAAGGCATCTAAACGGAATTAAAGTAATTGGTTTTCGTTCGTGTTTTACTTTCCTATATATCAGCTAATCCGTTAAATGCTAATTTGCAAAGCCATTGACTCGGTTTCTGTATAAAAGTAAGTTTCAGTAAGTAGCCAAAGACAACCAGCATGATTCTTTATACTTCTCTACAAAATGATTAAAGGCAGAGCGATTAAACTCTGCCTTTAATCATTTTATTGAATGCTGCTAAGCAAACGCTTGATTATGCTCTTGAGCGAATCACATTTGAGAACACTACATGTAAATCACTTGAGGTTGCATCATCGGTTAAGTTCAGGTTGGCTTTGATGTGCTGTAAGTGATGTTCCATTAGATGAATAGCGGTTTGCTTGTCACCAGCTTCAATGGCATTGAGTAGGTTGGTGTGTTCATCTTGAGAACAGTTGCTGTTATTACTGCCTTCATACTGAGCAATCAATAGTGAGGTTTGAGAAACTAGGCTGCGCAAGAAGTGCAATAACGGTGCGTTTTTTGCCATTTTAGCTAGTTCGATATGAAACTCACCAGATAAACGAATACCACGACCAATATCACCATTGGCAATTGCTTCATCTTCACTAGTCACGAGATTACGTAAAACTTGCATCTGTTGAGGGTGACAGTTTTCGGTTGCTAGTTCTGTTACTGCAAGTTCTGCAATTTCACGTGCTTTTAGAATTTGGGTCGCTTCATCTATGGTTGGAGCTGAAACTGTCGCGCCGCGGTTAGGTTTGATATCGACGACTTGCTCTAGAGAGAGACGTAATAATGCACGGCGAATAATGGTTCGGCTAACACCAAAGATTTCACTTAACGATTCTTCATTAAGCTTGGTGCTAGGGGGTAAGCGTTGCTCTAGAATTGCATCAAAGATGTGGCAGTACACCACATCATCTTGGGTTTGATTATTGGCTTTCGCTTGAATTTTGGTATTCGATAACTTACTTAATTTAGTCATGGTCTAATCTGCTGAAAAGTGGTGGGCGTTAACAACACAAATAATAACAACGTCCATAGATTGTACATTATAGACCATAGTTTATCTAAGTGTCAGGTGAATACAACTTTGCATGCAAAATGCCTTCCAGAGCACATTTTTCATCTAAATCTGATAAATCGCCACTGATACCAACTGCGCCCAAAACCAGGTTTGATTCATTGCGAACTAATACACCGCCTGGCACAGGAACCATATTACCATGAGCTAGCACATTGATAGCTGAAATAAAGGCTGGTCGGTCATCGGCATCTTGCGCCAATTTTCTTGATGAGCATCCTAATGCAAGGGCTCCCCACGCTTTTGCTATGGCAATATCAGGCCGCATCATGCTAGAACCGTCTTGCCGTTGTAGGGAAACCAGTTTACCACCACTGTCTAAAACAGCCACAGTGAGTGGAGCACTTTTTAAGTCTAATGCGGTGCTAAACGCACCTTGGGTAATACTTAATGCTTGTTGCAGTGTCAAACTCATGATCAGGATCCTCATTAATAAAACTTACCACCCTCGGCTTTTAAAGGCTCGGTTAAAGTCGAGGGGGCAAGTTGTGGTTATTAACAAAGAAGCGGGTAGCTCGGTAGAGTCAAGAACTCTGCAAAATCGTCTTGGGTCGATAAGGTATCGAACATCTTGGCCGTTTCTTCAAATCGTCCTTGAGCATAACGTTGCTCGCCAACTTCTTGTTTAATCGTAATTAATTCTTCTGCCAACAGAGTTCGGAAATACTCCTCTGTTACCACTTGGCCATCGTCTAGTTTCACGCCGTGTTTAATCCACTGCCAGATGCTGGCACGAGAGATTTCTGCCGTTGCCGCATCTTCCATTAGGCCGTAGATTGGTACACAACCTACACCGCTGATCCAGGCTTCAATGTAATAAAGCGCGATACGAATATTTTTACGTAAGCCTTCTTCATTACGTGGTCCTTCACATGGCGCGAGTAATTGTTCTGCAGTAATGTTACCTACATGGCTGCTGTCAAAATCCATTTGATTGACTTGCCCACCCAATTTGTTATCAAAAATCTCCATTGCCACATCCACTAACTTCGGATGAGCAACCCAAGTACCATCATGACCGTTAGAAGATTCACGGTTCTTATCTTCTTCTACCTTGGTCAACACCTGTTGCATAACCGCAGGGTCGGAATTTGGAATAAATGCTGACATACCGCCCATTGCGAGTGCACCGCGAGCATGACAAGTTTTCACCAATAGTTGGCTGTAAGCGTTCAAGAACGGTTTGTCCATACCTACGCTGTGGCGGTCTGGCAAGATGCGGTCTTTATGGTTTTTCAATGTTTTGATGTAGCTGAAGATGTAATCCCAGCGGCCACAGTTCATTGCTACAATATGTTCACGCATCACATACAGCATTTCTTCCATTTGGAATACTGCTGGAAGAGTTTCAATTAATACTGTCGCGCGAATCGTGCCGATGTCTACTTTGAAGTACTCTTCGGTAAAGCGGAATACATCATCCCACCACTTGGCTTCTTCCATACTTTCTAGCTTAGGAATGTAGTAGTACACACCTTCGCCTTGTTTGGCGCGGGTTTGGTAGTTATGGAAAAAGTACAAAGCAAAATCCATTAAACAACCTGGGATTGGCTGGCCGTTATATTCAATATGACGTTCAGGTAGATGCAAGCCACGAGGGCGAGCCAGTAACTGCGCAGGCTCTGCAACGAGATCATATTGTTTATCTTTTTTCTCATCGTAGTAACTGATGGTGCCAGCATTGGCATCACGTAAATTGACTTGCCCATCTAGCATGTTCTCCCATGTTGGAGAAGATGCATCTTCAAAACAGCACATGAAGATTTTTGCCCCTGAATTAAGGGCGTTAATCACCATCTTGCGCTCAACAGGGCCAGTGATTTCGACCCGACGATCCTGTAATGTTTTTGGGATCGGAGCGACTTTCCAGCTTTTATCTTCGCGAATGTTTTTGGTGTCTTCACGGAAATCAGGAAGTGTGCCAGCATCAAATTGTTTTTGACGTTCACGTCGTAGGTGTAGCGCTTGCTCTAATGGCGCGCTGAACGTTGTCACTAAGGCATTCAGAAAATCCAAAGCAGGTTCTGAAAGAATGGCCTTTTGTTGTTCTGTGGATAATTCACCAACCACATTAATCGCGCGCGATTGCTGGGATTGCATATCTGTTTCTCGGTCCTCAGTGCTGTGCATAATCGTCTCCTTTATGAACATGTACGAGCAGTCAATATGGGTAAACCCAAAAGCGTTGGGGTGATTTTGAGTTTTGAATACCAATCTCACTAATGATCAACTCATTAATTTGATTGATATGAATCTTATCTACATATTTCTTGTATTTGTGTTTATCTAAACAATATTGTGTACATTAATGTTTTATTTCTTGTCTAGGTATATCCTCGTTTTCACAAAAGATCAAAGTTTATTTAACGTTTTGTGCACTTAAACAAAATGTACAATACTTGGTCGGATCAGTTTTAATTGCTTTGTAAGCAGTGGTTTAACTCAATATAAGCACTTTATTTAAAAATATTTTTGTTTTTTATTTGCACAATTCAAATTGTCGCGTCTAGACTGGGTAGTGTATTTTTAATTGTATACAATATTAAAAGGGACTTGAGTTATGGCTAAAATGAAAGCGATTGAAGCTGCAGTGGAAGTATTAAAAAGAGAAGGGGTGGATATCGCATTTGGTGTACCTGGTGCGGCAATCAACCCATTTTATGCAGCGATGAAAAAAATTGGTGGTATTGATCATGTACTAGCGCGCCATGTGGAAGGTGCTTCACATATGGCAGAAGGCTACACCCGTACCAATGATAAAAATATTGGGGTGTGTATTGGAACTTCTGGCCCAGCGGGCACCGATATGATCACTGGCTTATATTCGGCATCAGCTGATTCAATTCCAATTTTATGTATTACCGGTCAAGCACCACGTGCTCGTTTGCATAAAGAAGATTTCCAAGCAGTGGATATTGAATCCATTGCCAAACCAGTGACCAAATGGGCGACCACTGTG
The DNA here is from genome assembly GCF_053544035.1 of Vibrio sp. E150_018. NCBI lineage: Bacteria > Pseudomonadati > Pseudomonadota > Gammaproteobacteria > Vibrionales > Vibrionaceae > Vibrio > Vibrio sp. E150_018. The sequence continues at coordinate 202,255 of NZ_JBHGNY010000001.1, forward strand.
TTAGAGCCCGCGTTAGTGCCACGAGCATTCCAGCAAGCATTTCACATCATGCGTTCAGGGCGTCCGGGCCCGGTATTAATCGATCTACCGATTGATGTTCAATTGGCTGAAATCGAATTTGATATTGATACTTATGAACCGCTCGAGCCGTATCAACCAACCGCAACCCGTAGTCAAGTAGAAAAAGCACTGACAATGTTAACCGAATCGGACAAACCTTTGATCGTGTCTGGTGGTGGTGTGATTAATGCTGGTGCAAGTGCCGAGTTACAAGAACTTGCCGAGATCTTAAATGTTCCGGTGATTCCAACATTAATGGGTTGGGGCAGTATTCCAGATAACCATGAACTAATGGCAGGCATGGTTGGGCTGCAAACTTCGCACCGTTACGGTAATGCCACCATGCTCGCGTCTGATTTTGTATTAGGCATTGGTAACCGCTGGGCAAACCGTCATACCGGCTCGGTTGATGTGTATACCCAAGGTCGTAAGTTTGTGCATGTGGATATTGAACCGACGCAAATTGGCCGCGTGTTCTGCCCAGATCTTGGCATTGTGTCAGATGCAAAATCGGCATTAACGCTGTTCTTAGATGTGGCGAAAGAAATGCAAGCGGCAGGCAAATTAAAAGATCGTTCTAGCTGGGTTGGCGAGTGTATTGAGCGTAAATCAAGCATGCTGCGTAAAACTCACTTTGAAGAAGTACCAATGAAACCAATGCGGGTTTACGAAGAAATGAACAAGGCGTTTGGTGAGGATACCTGTTACGTCAGCACTATTGGTTTGTCGCAAATTGCTGCTGCGCAGTTCTTACATGTTTATAAACCTCGTCATTGGATCAACTGTGGTCAAGCGGGCCCACTCGGTTGGACGATTCCGGCTGCGCTAGGTGTTCGCGCGGCCGATCCAAATCGTCCGATTGTAGCGATTTCAGGCGACTACGATTTCCAATTTATGATCGAAGAATTGGCCGCCGGCGCGCAGTTCAATCTGCCGTATATCCATGTCGTCGTGAACAACTCTTACCTTGGGTTGATTCGTCAGGCTCAGCGTCAGTTCGATATTGATTACTGTGTACAGCTTGCTTTTGAAAACCAAAACGCACCAGAAATGGAAGGTTATGGAGTCGATCATATCGCGGTGGTGGAAGGGCTAGGGTGTAAAGCGATTCGTGTTCGTACTCCTGAAGATGCACCAGCCGCGTTTGAAGAAGCGAAGAAATTGATGGAAAAACACCGTGTACCAGTGGTGGTGGAATTTATTTTAGAGCGCGTGACCAACATCGCAATGGGTGTGGAAATCGACGGCATTAATGAGTTTGAAAGCTTAGCTGGGGAGCAAGGAGACGCCCCAACTGCGATTACTTTTAACCAATAATAACATCATTGAAGGGCTGTCACATTGGCAGTTTCTTCAATGCTTGAATATCTATTTTTAGTGGCAGAAAAAGGAGAAGGATATGCCTAAGTTTGCGGCAAATCTATCAATGCTATTTACCGAAGTGGATTTTTTACAACGCTTTGAACAAGCAGCACAAGCTGGATTTCAGGGAGTAGAGTACCTATTTCCTTATGATTTTGAAGCTAGCACCATCAAAGGTGTATTGGAATCAAACCAGCTAAAACAAGTGTTATTCAACCTACCGGCTGGTGATTGGCTCGCGGGTGATCGCGGTATTGCGGTGGATCCAAGTCGAGTAGAAGAATTCCAACAAGGCGTCACTAAAGCGATTCAATATGCCAAAGCACTTGATTGTAACCAAGTGAACTGCCTTGCGGGTATCGTGCCAGATGGCGTGACAGTGCAGCAAGCAGAAGAAACCTTTGTGAGCAACTTACGCTTTGCCGCTGGAGCGCTGAAAGAAAATGGCATCAGCTTGATTATTGAAGCGATCAATACTCGTGATATTCCGGGCTTTTTCTTAACCAATACGAAGCAAGCTCTCGACATTATTGAGAAGGTCGGCAGTGATAATTTGAATTTCCAATACGACATTTATCACATGCAAATCATGGAAGGCGACCTAGCGCCAACCTTGAGTGAGCATCTTGGTCAAATTCAACATGTTCAATTGGCGGATAACCCAGGTCGACATGAACCGGGTACTGGCGAGATTAACTATCCATTTTTGTTCAACCATTTAGATACCATTGGTTACGACGGTTGGATTGGTTGTGAATATAAGCCGAAGACGACCACTCAAGAAGGTCTAATTTGGCTAAAAGAAATGGCGTAATTGAATTTACTGAACATAAAAAATAAATTTTAAGGATGAGATTATGACTACACCAACAATTGCATTTATTGGCACTGGTATCATGGGCAAACCAATGGCGGTTAACTTGCAGAAAGCTGGTTACTCGATTGTGGTTTCAGACCACTTTGTTGCGCCACCTCAAGAGCTCGTCGATGGTGGTGCGACCGTTGTACACAGCGGTAAAGAAGCCGCACAGCAAGCTGATGTGATTATTACTATGGTGCCAAATACGCCAGATGTTGCCGATGCACTATTTGGTGACAATGGTATCGCACAAGGTTTATCAGCAGGTAAACTAGTGATTGATATGAGCTCGATTGCGCCAATTGAAACTCAAGAGTTTGCTAAACAAATTAAAGAATGTGGCGCCGAGTACCTAGATGCACCGGTTTCGGGGGGTGAAGTGGGAGCAATTAATGCCACGCTAACGATCATGGTCGGTGGTAGTGAAGCGGCCTTTGAACGTGCCAAACCTCTATTTGAAGTGATGGGACAAAACATTACGCTAGTGGGCGATAATGGCGCAGGTCAAATCTGTAAAGTTGCCAACCAAATTATCGTCGCGTTAAATATTGAAGCAGTTTCCGAAGCCTTTGTCTTTGCTTCAAAAGCCGGTGCGGATCCTGCGCGCGTACGTAATGCATTAATGGGGGGGTTTGCTAACTCGAAGATTTTGGAAGTACATGGCGAGCGTATGGTGAAAGGTACATTCGACCCAGGCTTTAGAATCGCACTTCACCAAAAAGACTTAAACCTTGCGTTAACCGGCGCTGAGCAATTAGGTCTTGATCTACCGAATACTGCAACCGCTCAACAATTGTTTGGCGAGTGTGCTGAGATGGATGGTTCGAACTGGGATCACTCTGCCTTAATCAAAGCCATTGAAGCACGCGGCAAACATAATATTCGTGGTGAGTAGTATTGTTGGTATTTAGAGGAATCGGCTTTAGATACCTTTGAATTTCTATTTTCGTTATATACCCAAAGTAATTGGAGTTGCAGCGAGGCGACAAGTGAATGAATCCTCATGAGCATAGCTTGCCTATGTGATTGAGGTGAATGAACGCTGGCAACAAAGCTGCAGCTTTAATTACGAAGGGTATAGCTGAGTGTTTGCATTTAACTGGCATGTTTGGTTTGTATTTGGGAATAAACCTTTCATTCCGCAAGGACTCAGTTTTTACCGCACTTTTTGTCTCCTTTAGTGCGCCCCGAGTGGTTGAAAAATTAATCTTAGTTTTGTGTGCGACGGATTAATGAGGTAATGATGCCGCTCGGGACTTTTTAATCCCATTCCTATACTCAGACACATAAGACATCAAGTGACGTAAAGCGTATTTCTGGTTACATCTCCATTTCTAGCTATGGATTGGAAAAAAAGGATGAATTTCTCGCTCGCTATGATAAAACACTAATCACAACGGATTTTGGTAACAAGACGGGAGTGACTAAGTGGCAAAGGTGAGAGAACGAAATCAAAGCGTCATTATTGAAGCGGCCAGCCAGCATTTTGCCAAATATGGCTACGCGGCAACCAAAGTGGCAGATATTGCCAAAGAAGCCAACATCCCTAAGCCAAATATCTATTATTACTACAATTCCAAAGATAACCTTTATCGTGCGGTACTTGAAAGTGTCACTGTGCCCTTACTGCAATCGTCCAAGCCTATTCAAGAGCTTGATGATCCTATCGAAGCGTTAACCGAATATATTAAGACCAAACTGATTATCTCTCGCGATCATGCATATGCTTCCAAAGTATTTGCTAATGAAGTGATGTCGGGCGGAAAATCTTTACCCAAAGATATTGAAGATGAATTGCAACAGCAGTCTGAAATGATCATTACTAAGTTTCAGTCATGGATTGAGCAGGGCAGAATGGATGCGGTTTCTCCACACCACTTAATGTTTACTATATGGGCGGCGACGCAAACGTATGCGGACTTCGGTTGGCAGATTTGTCGGGTGATGAACAAAAAGAAATTGGTCCGCAAAGATTATGATGAAGCAGCACAGTTTTTAATCTCAATGATCTTAAAAGGCTGTGGCGTTTATTCAGCAAGCAACACTTAAGGAGATATGTTTCCACTATTATTGGCCAATTTGTTTTTAAATAAACTCTTCAATATAAACAAGTGCTTATACGACAAGTGATGGATTGTATTGATTGAGTTGCTTCATTCTCGTTTGGCGTATTTATTCTGGTTTCAACTTTCTTTAACTCGCTTAACCTTAACTTCATGATGAATCCGATATCAAAAACCACTTGATATCGGATTTTTTATGTCAATACATCGATATTTCCTAAAATGATCCTCTTTATATTTGTAATACAATAAATGTTTGATTTTATGAAGGTTGCCTCACACATATTTGTAAGGTATTGATATTTTTGTTTTCATGCATTGATCTACCGCACATTAAAAATATGCACTAGATCATGTTTAATGTTATTTGTACTACAAAATGGTTGGTGAAGTAGGTAGTCTAGCAATCAGTTAATTTAATTATTTTAAAGGCCCAAAAAAATGACTATCGATACTATTGTTGTTGCTGCCTACTTCCTCTTTTTAATTGCGATTGGTTGGATGTTCCGTACTTTCACTACCTCTACTAGTGATTACTTTAGGGGGGGAGGTAAGATGTTATGGTGGATGGTAGGTGCTACTGCCTTCATGACTCAATTTTCTGCCTGGACTTTTACTGGTGCAGCAGGGCGTGCTTATAGCGATGGCTTTGTTGTTGTTATCTTATTCTTAGCAAACGCATTTGGTTACTTCGTTAACTACATGTATTTTGCACCAAAATTCCGCCAACTTCGTGTTGTTACAGGTATTGAAGCTATTCGCCAACGCTTTGGTAAAACTTCAGAGCAGTTTTTTACTTGGGGTGGAATGCCAGACAGTTTGATTTCAGCAGGTATCTGGTTAAATGGTCTTGCAATATTTGTTGCGGCTGTATTTGATATCCCAATGGAAGCCACTATTATCGTTACTGGCTTAGTGCTTATGCTGATGTCTGTAACTGGCGGCTCTTGGGCGGTTGTTGCATCTGATTTCGTGCAGATGTTGGTGATCATGGCGGTAACTATTACTTGTGCCGTTGCAGCCTACTTCCAAGGTGGTGGTGTCACTAACATTGTAAGTAACTTCCAAGGTGATTTCTTCGTTGGTAACAATCTGAATTATATGAGCATCTTTGTTCTTTGGGTTGTGTTTATCTTCATCAAGCAATTTGGCGTGATGAATAATTCGATTAATGCTTATCGTTATTTATGTGCAAAAGACAGTGAAAATGCTCGTAAAGCAGCGGGTCTTGCTTGTGTATTGATGATTATTGGCCCTGTCATTTGGTTCTTACCTGCTTGGTATGTTGGTGCATTTATGCCTAACTTTGCCACTGATTATGCTTCGGTAGGGAGTGATGCAGCTTATCTTGCCTTTGTTCAAAATGTGATGCCAGCAGGAATGGTTGGCCTATTAATGTCAGCTATGTTTGCGGCAACCATGTCATCAATGGACTCTGGTTTGAACCGTAATGCAGGCATTTTCGTAATGAACTTTTATAGTCCTATCGTGCGCCCTAATGCTTCTCAAAAAGAGTTGGTTATGGTGAGTAAAACAACTACCGTAATAATGGGTTTTATCATTATTGCAATTGGTTTGTTCATTAACTCATTACGTCATTTAAGTCTATTTGATATCGTTCTAAATGTTGGTGCTTTGATTGGTTTCCCAATGTTGATTCCAATTCTATTGGGTATGTGGATCCGTAAAACACCAGATTGGTCAGCTTGGACAACTTTGATTGTCGGCGGTATCGTTTCTTGGATTTTTGGCATCTCGTTACAAGCTCATGATGTAGAACGCTTTTTAGGCTTAGATCAAGCTTTAACAGGGCGTGAATGGTCTGACTTGAAAGTAGCAATAAGCCTTGCTGCACATGTTGTCTTTACTGGTGGTTTCTTCCTACTGACGATGCTTTTTTACAGAGGTCGCACTCCAGAGCGTGAAGTTGAAGTAGAAAGACTATTCGAAAACTGGAATACCCCGGTTGTTTCAAGCGGCGAGGAGCAACATAATTTAGATACTAAACAGCGTTCTATGTTAGGTCGATTAATTTGTATTGCTGGTTTTGGTGTCTTAGCAATGGCGCTACTACCAAATGAAATGACAGGACGTATGTTGTTCTTATTATGTGGTTCTATTGTTCTGGTTGTTGGTGTGTTGTTGGTGAATGCTTCAAAAGCACAACATCAAACGGTTTCAGAATTGTAATATTGATTAAAAATCGAGTAGTCAACAAAACCGCTGTCTATCAGCGGTTTTTTTATATCTTAAAATCAAAGTGTTGCAAAATTGTTTAAAAAATGTGATCACCAAAACTTGACCATTGAGTCAAGAAATCCAATACTTAATGCAAAGGAAGTGAGCTATAGGTTAAACGGCACGATAAAAAACCGTTCTCCAATAGCGAATAAGTGAGCACAGGAGAAGCACTTTGATTACGTTTTTACTCAATCAAACACTGAAGCGTGAAACCAATATTTCACCAAATATGACAGTGTTAAATTACTTACGTACCGAGTTACATAAAACTGGCACCAAAGAAGGGTGTGGTTCTGGTGATTGTGGCGCATGTACTGTGGTACTTGGCGAGCTTGTGGATGGCAAGTTGCAATACCGTAGTGTCAATTCATGTTTGACCTTTGTGTCATCATTACACGGAAAGCAATTAATTACGGTCGAAGATCTTAAAAACAAACAATCACTGCACCCAGTACAGCAGGCATTAGTGGACTTTCATGGTTCGCAATGTGGTTACTGTACACCGGGCTTTATTATGTCGATGTTTGCTTTGAGTAAGAACAAACCAAGTGCGGATAAAGAAGATGTGATGGAATCATTGGCAGGCAACCTTTGCCGCTGTACTGGTTATCGTCCTATTGTTGATGCAGCTTTATCGCTAAGTTCAGACCAACCTTTGCTTGATCAATTTGCCGAACTTGAGCAAAAAACCATCGCCAAACTTGAGAAGATTGAATCCAAAACCGCACCGTTAGTATTGGGCAATTTAACGAGTTTCTCACCAACGACCATTGATGAATTAGCCGAATTGTATGATCGCCATCCAAAAGCAAAACTGGTCGCTGGTGGTACTGATCTCGCTCTAGAAGTTACGCAATTCCACCGTGAAATTGAAACACTGATTAACGTTACTGGCGTTACGGATATGAAAACTATTCATGAAACTGAACAAGATATCGTGATTGGTGCCAATATGCCGATTAGCGATTGTTACGCCACACTAGCCAAATATTACCCTGATTTTGGTCACCTACTGCATCGCTTTGCATCATTACAAGTACGTAACCAAGGCACTATTGGGGGCAATGTTGCCAATGCGTCTCCTATTGGTGACACGCCCCCTCTCCTTATTGCGCTTAATGCCCGCCTGAAATTACGAAAAGGGCAGCAGGTTCGAGAAATTCAAATTGATGAATACTTTATTAATTACAAAGTAACGATTCAGCAAGAATCTGAATTTATCGAACAAATTATTATTCCTAAGCCTGATGATCTTGAAAATAATAATAAGCAGCAGTTTTTCAGCGCCTATAAATTATCAAAGCGCATCGATGATGATATTTCTGCAGTCTGTGGAGCGTTTAATTTCACCATTGAAAATGATGTGGTGATGGATGCTCGCGTGGCATTTGGCGGAATGGCAGCAACGCCAAAGCGGGCCGAGTTATGTGAAAAAGCTTTAATAGGAAAAGCATGGGATAAAGCCACTGTCGAAGCAGCTATGGTGCAGTTAGATCAAGATTTTGAGCCACTGTCTGATTTTAGGGCCAGTAAAGAATATCGCTCTAAAACCGCCTGCAATATGCTTCTACGTTTTTTCCTAGAGCAACAAACCAAGGTCATGTCACAGCAAAACAGTCATAACTTTAAGCAACATAGTATTGAAACGAGGGTCACGTCTTATGTCTAATCATTCTCCAAAATTAAGCTATGACGAGCTACTCGCACAATATAATCAAGATCTGAAAACCGGCGTAGGTAAAGCCGTTAAACATGATAGTGCCGATAAGCAAGTGTCTGGCGAAGCGGTTTATATTGATGACCGTTTAGAGTTCCCAAATCAGCTGCATGTCTATTGCCGTTTAAGCACCGAAGCGCATGCCAAGATTGTCAGCATCAATACCGATCCTTGTTACGAATTTGAGGGTGTTGAAATTGCCATCACCAGTAAAGATGTGCCGGGTGAGTTGGATATCGGTGCAGTATTTTCTGGCGATCCATTATTAGCAGATGGGGTCGTGGAATATTACGGCCAACCGATCATTGCGGTGGCAGCAAAAGATATGGAAACCGCACGTAAAGCGGCCTTAGCGGCTGAGATTGAATTCGAACCACTACCGGCTATTTTAGATGTTAAAGAAGCGCTCGAGAAAAAACACTTCGTACATGAAACCCATGTGCAACAGCGTGGTGATTACCAAGGTGCGCTTGCCTCAGCCAAACACGTATTAGAAGGCGAGCTAAATATTGGTGGTCAAGAGCATTTCTATTTAGAAACCCAAGCCAGTAGCGTCGTACCTGCCGAAGATGGTGGGGTGATCGTTTATACCTCAACGCAAAACCCAACTGAAATCCAAAAAGTGGTGGCAGAAGTATTGGGCGTTGCGATGCACAAAGTCGTGGTAGATATGCGTCGTATGGGCGGTGGCTTTGGAGGGAAAGAAACCCAAGCCAATGCGCCAGCTTGTATTGCCGCGGTAATTGCGAGCTTGACTCAAAAGCCGACCAAGATTCGCTTGTGGCGTAATGACGATATGATCATGACCGGTAAACGTCATCCATTTTATAACCAGTATCGTATTGGCTTTGATGAGGATGGACGCATTCATGGCGCAGAATTAATCAATTCAGGTGATTGTGGTTATTCGATTGATTTATCACATTCAATTGTCGACCGTGCAATGTTCCACTCGGACAATGCATATTACCTAGGTGATGCCAAGGTAGTGGGTAATCGCTGTAAAACCAATACCGCTTCCAATACCGCTTACCGTGGTTTCGGTGGCCCGCAAGGCATGATGACCATTGAACACATCATGGATGAAATTGCCCACTATCTCGGTAAAGATCCGCTGGAAATTCGTAAAGCAAACTACTACGGCGGAGAAGGGCGAGATACCACTCACTACTATCAAAAAGTAGAAGATAACTGCTTACTCGACATCACAGAAGAGCTAGAAAAAACCAGTGAATATCAAAAACGCCGTAAAGAAATAGCGGAATTTAATGCCAATAGTCCAATCTTGAAAAAGGGGATTGCATTAACCCCTGTGAAGTTTGGTATTTCATTTACCGCAACGTTCTTAAACCAAGCCGGTGCGCTGATTCATATTTATACCGATGGCAGTATTCACCTGAACCACGGTGGTACAGAAATGGGGCAAGGTTTGAATACCAAAGTGGCGCAGATTGTCGCGCAAGAGTTCAGTGTCGATATTGACCAAATTCAAATCACGGCAACCAATACCGACAAAGTACCAAACACCTCGCCAACCGCAGCGTCATCGGGTACGGATTTGAACGGTAAAGCAGCGCAAAATGCGGCGATGACGATTAAAGCACGTTTGGTTGATTTCGCTGCAAATCACTACAAAGTAACCCCAGAAGAAGTCATATTCAACAATGGTGTGGTGGAAGTACGCGACCAATTGATCCCATTTGCTGAATTTGTCCAGCAGGCGTATTTCAACCAAGTATCGCTGTCGAGTACGGGATTCTACCGCACACCGAAGATTCATTATGATCATGAAAAAGCTCGCGGTCGTCCATTCTATTACTTTGCTTATGGTGCATCATGCTCAGAAGTGGTTGTCGATACCTTAACCGGCGAGTACAAAATTCTACGTACTGATATTTTGCATGATGTTGGTGCATCGCTAAACCCTGCGATAGATATTGGCCAGATAGAAGGCGGCTTCATACAAGGTGTGGGTTGGCTGACGACCGAAGAATTGGTGTGGAATGAAAAAGGGCGCTTAATGACCAGCGGCCCGGCAAGCTACAAAATTCCGGCCATTGCTGATATGCCAATCGATTTTAGAACCAATATCGTGCAAAACCGCAGCAATCCAGAAGATACCGTGTTTAACTCGAAAGCCGTCGGTGAACCACCATTTATGCTAGGCATGTCAGTGTGGAGCGCACTTAAAGATGCCGTGCATGCGGTAGCCCTTGAGAATGCTCAAGAAGGTGAAAGAGTCACTGTACACCTTGATACGCCAGCCACACCAGAGCGAGTGCTATGGGCAATGGAGAAGGCGAGAGCAGGGAGTTCTACGTCGGCGACAAGTATTGCGACTGATACTTATCGTGTGCAAGCTTAGCTTCGAGACACGATAATAAGGAAATTATTATGAGCGACCATCAAAAGCACAAAAATCCAGGTAGTCAAGTCTCCTGGATCCAACAACTCGCCTTGTTAGAGCAACAAGGTGAAGAGTGTATTTTGGTTTCCGTATTGGAAGACAAAGGTTCAGTGCCTCGTGACGCTGGAACTAAGATGATCGTCACTCGCAAAGAGCTTTATGCCACGATTGGTGGCGGTCACTTAGAGCACCTTGCCACAAAAATGGCACGTGAAATGTTGATGAAAATTGGTAATGGACAAACGGATAATACAATCCATATCGAACGCTTTAATCTAGGCGCACGCTTAGGGCAATGTTGTGGCGGTATGGCAACCTTGAGCTTTGAACCAATTGGTTTTAATCAACATCATCTCGTGTTGTTTGGGGCAGGGCATGTCGCTAAAGCGTTAGTGAACATTGTGCAAACCTTACCATTCAAAATTACTTGGATTGATGAGCGTGAAGCTGAGTTTCCAGCGCAGCTTGCCCCGAATGTTCATAAGCGAGTCAGTGATGATCCGGTAGGTGAAATTAAGCATATGCCAGCCAATAGCTACTACCTAGTGATGACGCATAATCATCAGCTTGATTTTGATTTAGCGCGTGAAATTTTAACGCAAGATAGTTTTCAGTATTTTGGAATGATTGGATCTCAAACGAAACGCAAAAAGTTTGATATGCGGTTAAGTCATCGCGGCTTTGAGCAAGATATGATTGAAAAAATGCAATGCCCAATTGGGATTTCAATGGTAAAAGGGAAGCATCCTGCGGAAATTGCGGTTTCAGTAGCGGGTGAGTTAATTGCCCATTATCAAGGCGAAACATTGGAAGCCAAACGACCAATAACGTCTCGAGCATTAGATGGTCAGCTAATGAAAAATAGCGCATGAGAATATCGGGCGATAAGCAAGAAAGCGCCTAATAAGCAAAATAGTAGCTAAGCAATAGGCAAAGGATTGAAGAAAAGGAATCAATGAATGTCACAAGTTAAAACCGGTTATCGCAGTTCTATTATTCAACTGATTGCTGACCCAGGTGAAGTGGGTGTCGATCAGGCTTACCGTTATTTTGAAGACGGTTTGCTCGTGGTTGAAAATGGTTTGATTACCGATGTCGGTGATTATGTTGAAACGCTGGCTAAGCAAAATGGCGAGCTAGAGATGGTCAACTATCAAGATAAAATCATCACAGCAGGGTTTGTTGATACCCATATTCATTATCCTCAAACCGGTATGATTGCCTCTTATGGCGAGCAACTTCTTGATTGGCTAGAAAACTACACTTTTCCTGAAGAAGAGCGTTTTAAAGATCCTGATTATGCCGCTAAAGTAGCGAAAATATTTTTAGATGAACTAGCCACCAACGGCACGACCACTGCATTAGTTTTTGGTACCGTGCACAAACAATCGGTTGATGTGTTTTTCCAAGAAGCCAAGCGCCGTAATCTACGGATGATCGCCGGTAAAGTATTAATGGATCGCAACGCACCAGACTACCTCACCGACACACCAGAATGCGGTTATCAAGATTCAAAAGAACTGATCGAAAAATGGCATGACAATGGCCGTTTATCTTATGCGGTAACACCACGCTTTGCACCGACCAGCTCGCCAGAACAACTCGATATGGTGGGTAAATTGTTGCAAGAATACCCTAGTGTTTACATGCACACGCACTTATCGGAAAACAAACAAGAAATCGAATGGGTGAAATCTTTATTTCCAGAGCGAGAAGGCTATTTGGATGTGTATGATCACCACGGATTATTGCACCCAAGATCGGTCTTTGCTCACGGAGTACATTTATCGGATTGCGAATGTCAGCGTTTGTCAGATACGGGTTCTGCGATTGCGTTTTGTCCAACCTCAAACTTATTTTTAGGCTCAGGTTTGTTTGATTTAAATCGCATTGAAGAGTTTGGAGTTCGAGTTGGAATGGGAACGGATGTGGGCGCCGGTACGTCATTTTCATTGATGCAAACCATGAGTGAAGCTTACAAAATTATGCAGCTACAACAAAAGAAACTGCACCCGGTTAAATCGCTCTATCAAGCCACACTCGGCGGCGCGAAAGCTTTATATCTCGATGATAAAATTGGTAGTTTAGAAGTTGGAAAAGAAGCGGATTTTGTAGTGCTAGAACCCAGTGCTACCACATTAATGAAGTTTCGCATACAGCAGGCCAAAACCTTGGAAGAGAAGCTATTCGTATTAATGAGCCTAGGTGATGACCGAACCGTACATGCGACGTATATTTATGGTGATTTAGCTTATAAGGCTTATACCCTTCGTACTTGAAGCTTCAGCTTTGTTGACAGCGTTCATTCACCCCTCTGTGTCTTTATGAAAGAAAGCCATAGGCGAGCTATGCTCATGGGGCCTCATTCACTTGTCGCCTCACTGTAACTTCAACTACTTTGGGTATAAACGTTCGTTTAATAGAAAACGTTTAAAAACGAAATACCATACCAACGTTAGACTGGAATTGGTTCATCCAGTCGGACTCAAATTTAATATAACAATTGCTTGAGTTTTGGTTTGCATAACAGGCACTTTGTGAGTCGTTATCGACGATTGTGCCTAACCAACGTATTTGTCCAGTTATCGCAATGTTGTCGGTAAATTTATACTCTAATCCAGTGTAAATACTGGCTGCAAAACCATACTTGTTATCTGCCCAATCCACATCGGTATAAGAACCACCCAAACCTACCCCAACATAACCTAATGCATCATTATTGATTGGCATATTCAAGCGACTTTGTAGCATCAAATATTGGATTGAAGAGTCATGATCCAAAGAGTCCAACTCATTATCTTGATAGGAATAGAATAGTCCGATCTGGCCATTTTCAACCGGCACTTCAATGGATAAGCCGTAGCTCTCGCTTCCTTTTAGATCATATTCATTGCCATTGGAGTCTTTGACTTCGCCGCCTAGTGTATAGCCAACCATTGGCGTAATAATCATATCAGCATGAGCGGTTGTCGAGGTCATGGTCGCGGCTGCAACAATTAATAACCAGTTTCTATTTTTCATTGGAAAATCCTAATCACATTCCATTGTGTTTTATTCGCCTTACAACTTTAATTTGCTTTAAAAAAACGGTGAAGTAAAACTGTCCATGCTTTGGTAGCGATTAACTTCACAAGTTACCTATTAATAATAGGTAAAATAATGTTTGTCTTTTGTGATAAATAACGGTCATTTATATAATTTATTAATCTGACTTGATATGCTGATTTGATTTTTAAATACTGAACAAGGATAAGTCATGAGACTGAACTCGCTGCAAGTGTTGTTGTTCAATGTGTGTTGTGTGTCACTGGTATGGGCAGAAGATCTAGAACCATTAAGTCAAGTGTCGGAAAATCGTGTGCCGAGCGGATATGATTTGTGTTTATTAGATAAAATTAAACAGCAACAAGGCGATCAAACGGTTCAAAGCATCCGTGATGAATGCCAATTGGACGTGGTTTCTCAAACTGATTCGCCGGATAACAAACAAGAAAACTTAGCGGTTAATCGTTTCGAAACCGAGCGTAAAACTGCCTTTGAACCTTTTGTGATCACCGCTCACCGTTTGAATTACCTTTTACCTATGACTTACAGCGATAATATCAATGACAAGGCTTATGAAGGTACTGATTGGTCGGAAGGGCTTGAGCATGCAGAAGCGGAGTTTCAAATTAGTTTCAAAGTGCCTTTAAATTATTCGGACCTAATGTTTGAAGGCGATGGCTTATTCTTTGGCATGACATTGAAATCATTCTGGCAGGTTTATGCCGATGATATTTCTCGCCCATTTCGTGAAACCAATTACCGACCAGAGCTTTTTTATGTGACTCCAACCGCTTGGACACCATTTGGTAGCACCACTGCATTTGGCGTGGGTATAGAACATGAATCTAACGGACAAAGGCAGGATTTATCTCGTAGTTGGAATCGCATTTATACTCAATTTTATTTTGCTAAAGATAACTTCTTAATTGTGTTGCGACCTTGGTGGCGTATTCCTGAAAGTGAGAAAAGTGACCCTAATGATTCAAGTGGTGATGATAATCCCGATATTGAAGACTTCATGGGACATTTTGAATTAACTAGCGTGTATAAATGGAATGATTTAGAGTTTTCTTTCTTAGGTCGTGAGAACTTTTCGACCCATAAAGGCTATGCTGAATTAGGTTTAACCTTTCCTATTTGGGGTAAAGTTCGTGGCTATGCGAAATATTCTTCTGGCTATGGCAGTAGCTTAATTGACTACAACCAAAACCAACAAAGAGTAGGTTTAGGGATCGCCATTACAGGGATCTTATAAGTTTACTGCTGCAAAGAGGGGTCTCATTAGCGGGCTTATTATTAAATAGATAGGTAGCTATCTGTAACTCTGTTAAAATGAAGGAGTATTCTAGGGCTGTCAGATGTGCAGCCCTTCTTTGATTGAAATGACTATTTTACCTTAGGAACGATTTTGACTAATAACGACATTTTACGCCGTATCCGCTACGCTTTTGATTTTAAAGATGCTGAGATGATTGCCATTTACGCTGCTGCTGATCATGAAGTTTCACGTTCACAAATCAGTGCTTGGCTAAAGAAAGAAGAAGATGCGGATTTTGTAAAGTGCACCGATAAAGAGCTAGCAGTTTTCCTCAATGGTTTAATTAATACTAAACGCGGTAAGCGGGAAGGTGATCAGCCTCAACCGGAAAACCGTTTAACTAACAATATGATTTTCATGAAGTTGCGTATTGCATTGAATATGAAAGCAGAAGATATTTTAGAGACGCTGAAATTGGTCGATTTCAATTTAAGCAAGCACGAGCTAAGCGCATTTTTCCGCAAGCCGGACAACAAGCATTACCGTGAGTGTAAAGATCAAATTTTACGTAATTTCTTGTTTGGTGTGCAGCGTCAATTGCGCCCGGAACATACTGCTGAGTTTGAAGATTAAGAAGTATTGTATTTCCAGTACTTGGATCTAAATTTAAGGGCTGATAACCTGCATTTTTTCAGGTGACTTCAGCCCTTTGTCATTTCAGTCTCTCAATAGGCTTTTCTTATGTCTCAATATACTTACATCGATATCCCATTCAATTTCAGACATACCTGCTGGTTTTGTGGCGAGCCAGCTGCCAAGGCTTTTGATTTACCGAGAAATCCGAAAAATATTCACTTCTTAACCCATGGACCAATGAGCATCCCTGCTTGTGAGGAATGTGCAGCCATTCGAGTCGCCAGTGACGTATCTTCGATTTGGGCAGTGCGAGATCACGTAAAGCGTTCTTTAATGGATAAGTATTCAGATCACCTTGCTATCGGACAAAATTGGACCGAACAAGAACTGCAAGAATCTGAATTCTCAGGCGCATTACTTGGTGGTTTTGGCGAAAGTGCTTGGAAGATGTATGAAATCGCCAGAGATCGCCTTTCTTATCAAGGTTGGACCGTCGCGATTGATAGTATTCCGGTAGAAGGTGAAGATGAAACCTACGGCTTTGAGTTCGATGGTGTACGTTATATGTCGCTTAATACTTGTATCGAACACCTGATCAAATCATTGCGCTTGGATAAAGAGTTATTACCAAGCTTAGTAGACCTGCTAGGGCCTGAAAAACTCGATTACGCGCTAAGAATTGCCAAACTTAATAAAGCGATTATTGGTTACCAACGAGACAAAATTCTCGATGAAGTTCGCCAACAGCTTGACGATCAACAAGAGATCGAAAGACAAGCCAGTTTCGCTGGGGACTACTCCCGAGTAGAAGCTGTTCACGTGGGAGATGGCATGGCAACAGTGGAATCCATTCAATGGGCACTTAAAAATCAGATCATGACATTACCGGTATTATGTCAGCAAGAAGACGCATTTTTTGACGATTTTTCTCACTTAGGTGGCCCACAATGTTACTTAAATTATTACGGTTTGCAGTTATATTTTGAAGCAAGACAAAATCCGCAATGGGTGCAAGATAATGATCCCAATGCCGAGTGGTTTCTGGAATAGAGGTTTTATAGAGAAGGGCAATTTACAACAAAATCAGCCTGAAATAATGGATGAAAAATTGTTTAGTATGCATTTTTGTTGATGATGTGTTACTAGATTGTATAAGATAGTGCATTATTCAAAAATAGATACATTTAAATGCACTCTTTCGTTCAGAAGCTTTCTTATCATAGTCAAAAAGTTTTTTCTCGATTATTACTACAACTTGGTATTAATCATGCTAGTACTCAGGCTATTTCAACTATTCCTCTTGCTGAGCGAATGAAAGTTGCACTAACCGCATTCATTGCTATTTTCATTGTGGTGTTGGTGAGTCAGCAAGTTCAAGGCCAAGATGCCATGTTGGTGTTACTCGGTTCAATGGGGGCTTCCTCTGTTATCTTATTTGCTCTTCCTAGTAGTCCGTTAGCTAAACCTTGGCCGTTTTTGGTGGGTCACTCCATATCGGCGATGATTGGTTTTGTTTTAACGTTTTTCATATCTGATTTAGCTTTGCTAGCTGCGTCAACTATTGCTTGTGTGTTAATGGTGATGTACATCTTTGAATGTATGCATCCTCCAGCAGCAGCCACCGCTTTAGTGCCCGTGCTTGCCGATCAATATATGGATGTCGAGATTAATATTTTCTATCCCATTCTGATTAATATCGCCGTGTTTTTCATCACCAGTCAGTTGCTTAATCGTTTGATTATGAAAAGGCGTTGGCTAGTACCTAAATCGCATTATGATCCGGTACATCTGCATAACGACCACACACCATTGAAACGCCTAGGGCTACAATCCGAAGATTTAATGCAAGCGATTAACAGTTTTGACAGTGTATTAGCGGTCAGCCAAGAAGAATTAGAATCGATTTACCAACAAGCACAGAAACTCGCTTATCAACGTCGTAGTGGTGAGATTTTAAGTCGAGATATTATGTCTGCTGATGTCATCACGGTAAAGGAAGATACATCACTTGGTTTGGCGTGGAAAATCTTACACAAGCATAAAATCAGTATGTTACCTGTGGTGAATGAGGAACGTGAATTGCTTGGTGTGATCTCTAGTGTCGACTTTTTGAAAAACTTATCCGTGCCAAGCTATGCAGGATTACTGAAACACTTGAACCGTATGCTGGTTAAACGTAAGCACCGAAAAGAAGTGAATAATAAAGTAAAGGATTTGATGGTAACGGATGTGATCGCCGTGAAAGATACCGACCATATTGTAGCGCTGGTGCCTTTGCTTTCTGATATCGGCTTGCATCATATTCCGGTATTGGATGCTGAACAGAAGCTATGTGGCATCATTACTCAGTCTGATTTGATTGGTGCGCTGTATTCAGTGAATCAGAAATCGTAATGTTATTAACAAACCTTTCTCGCGATAAGGCTTCAATTATCAAACTGAGTAAATCTACCCTCAAACTCTTTTATCTTCCGATAGCAAAGAGTGACCTAAAAAGGCTGGCAGTAAATAGAGTAGGGTGAGTCGAATAATATGATTCATCATTACAAAAGCCGGTTCTAATCCTAGAAGTATGGCGACTGCGGTCATCGACTCTAAGCTGCCCGGCACCCAAGATAGAGCCAGTACCGAAAAGGAAGTATTGAGCAGTTGGCTAAAGATAAATGCCATCACTAAAGTGACACCGCAACTGAGTAGCGTCACCATCACGCCCGAACGAACACTATCGATGGTTTCTTGCAGTGTAATTCCTTGCATTCTGAGTCCCACAAAGCCACCAATCAGAGTCATTGAAATCAGTAAGAAGAACTCCGGTACTTGGTAAGTGTATTGGGGGAATACTGAATTTAACCCTGCGGTGAGCAGCATAGCAGTTAACATAAATGGCGCCGGTATGCCGATTTTATCGAGTAGTATTCCAGCGGCAAGCGCGGCAAGGCTAATTCCAAATAACAGCAGATAAGAAGCGCTGTGTAGTTGGGTGAGTAACTCTGTCGGAACCTCGGTTGACGCATGATTAAATATTGCAATAATACTGGCGAGAACCATTAAAAAGATCAATCGAATTGAGTGGGTGAAAATTACTCGATAAGATGGTTTTTCTTGCGCATCGGTCATCACAATTATTGCAGCCAGAGCACCGGGAACTGCGCCGAGAAAAGCTTCTGTACGACTCCAGTTACAACGTTTGGTTAGCCAGAAATAGCCAATAATAATCTGGCTAGTCATGCAACATAAAAGACCAATTAAGACGCCAATACTTAAACTTGAAAACCAATCATTGATATTGATGATTGCACCGACGCTGATGCCTAGCACAATTTGAATCACCGTGAGCATCTGTTTGGGAAATGAGAGTTTTGGATACACGCGACCGGCAATCAAAACCGCCAGCATTGCCCCGAGCATTTCGCCAATAGGGATGTGGGTTAAATAGCCAATTAACCCACCGAGTAGTGCAATAATAAAAGTCATCAAAGTTGGCATGTTGAATTCTGCATCGTAGTCAGTCACTTAGGCATAATATAAAGAAAATATACCTTCTGTGTCATATTATTTAGCTTTATCTACAGATTCAACACTGCTTATGTTAGGTACTTACCGTTATTTTTTCGACTGGCGATGTGCAAGATAAAATAAGGTTGGTACTAAATAAAAAGATAATAGGGTAGTGAGTACGGTTCCACCGGCTATTGCAATGGCAAATGGCGGCCAGAAACCGCCACCGGCGAGAATTAATGGAATGAAACCACCGACGGTAGTAATGGTGGTTGAGCTAATATGTCGACCACAAGATACAACACCGTGAACAATGGCAGGTTTATTAGCTTCGCAAGCTTCTTTATTTTGTTTTAACTCTGCTAGTATGACAATTGCAGCATTGACGGCTAACCCGACCACTCCGAGTAGACCAATAATTACGGTAAAGCCAAATGGATAGTTAAAAATATAAATAGAAAATAATCCTAATCCTGATGATAAAAACCCAACTAAGAAGATGATTGCACTGAGTTTAAAAGAATTAAATGAGATGACTACTACGACAAACATTAGGGTGAAAACCATTAATAAATTTGACATTAGTTTGGCCACGGAATCATCGCGCTCTGAAGACTCACCTCCAATTTCTACCCAATAGTTAGCTGGGAGGCTTTCAATGTATTTGTTCAGTTTTGGTGTGAATAAATCTAGTGCCGCTTGTGGGATCACGCCAGATTCAACATAGCCTTCAATCGTATTTAAGCGTAAGCCATTGAGGTGGGGGATTTCACCTGTCGTGGGTACTAAAGTAAATTCGGCTAATGACGACAAACTGATCCCTACATCATTATTTGGGTGTGGAAAATAGAGATTTTTTAGTTGAGACAAGTTCTCCCTTTCTGTGTCATTTACTCGTACTTTTATGGGTATTGATTCGGTACCATCGATATAAGAACCTTGCTTTATACCGGTTAAAGAAGCATTTAATAACTGAGCGATCCCTCTTAAAGTAAAGCCTTGAATATCTGCTTCATCTTTAATGGTTACTTTTATTTTTGGGGCACCGGTTAATAAGGTTTCTTTGGTGTGGGTGACAAATGGTGTTTGTGCCATTAGTCGTCGGATATTTTCTCCGTAGGTTTTAAGTTGGTCAAGATTGGGACCAAACACTCTGACTTCGATAGGGGCATTAAATGGAGGACCTTGCTCAAGTTTTCTCACTAGAATTTGTGCTTGTGGAAATGCTTTGTTTACTTGACTTTGAATGATCGGAATTAAGCGATTGGCAGATTGATAATCACTGACTTTCACCATCGCTTGGGCGAAATTAGGCGTGTTCATTTTACCGCTGAGCATATTGTAATAAAACGCCGGAAAGTTCTCTCCAATCATCCAATTTACTTGTTCAATTTCAGGGTTGATTTTTAGTAATTTGCTGACTTCTTTAGCAGTATCCTGAGTAGCGTAAATGGTGGATTGAGGTGGCATATAAACTTGAATTTCAAACATGTCTCTATCGGCTGGTGGAAAAAACTGCGTAGTGAGGTGCCCCATAAAATAGAAGCCTGAAAGCGGTAAAATAAGCATAATAATGATGGTTTTAAATGGTGAGGTTAATGACCTGTGAATCGATCGAGCAAACCAATGACTAAGAGAAGGTGTCGATATCCCTGTTTGATACCATTTAAATGCGATACTTTTCCCATCTACTTTCATTGTTTGAGGGAAAAATCGACCAGCCAAGCTCGCAATTATTGTATGGGCGATGATATAAGAGCTGATTAATGAAAATGAGACGGTCATGGCAATGGCACTCACAAATTCACCAGTGGCACCTGGCATTAAAAATATGGGGGCGAAAGCTAAAACAGTGGTTAATGTGGAGCCCAATAATGGAACCCAGAGTGCTTTAACCGCTCGATATGAAGCTTGTAATTGAGTTACCCCTTTTTGCCGTAAGCTCTGTATGGTATCGACCATTACAATAGTGTTATCAACCATGATCCCGAGCGCGACAATTAACCCTGTGACAGACATTTGATTAATCGGAATACCGGTGAAATTCATCATTGCCAATGTTGAAAGCGTTGTGAGTGGTAACGATATTGCGACAATGACAGCACCTCGCCACCCTAAGGTAAAAAGGAGAACTAATAAAATCAGGCTAAGTCCTAACAGCATACTTTGTATCAGGTTAGATAATCTCGTTTCAGTGTAACCTTGTTGGCTGAACAGCTGTGTTAGCTTGATATTACTCGGTAAGGATTGTTCAAACTGAGTGAGTTTCTCGTTGACGATATTAGTCCATAAATCCACTCGCCATTCTGGTAGCATGCGAATGGCGACGATAATACCTGGTTTACCATCGATTAATGCAATATTGGTGCTGGGATAACGAGCGTCATGCTTTATTGTTGCAATGTCACCTAAGCGAGTGATGTCACCATTTTTAGTGGTATTAATAGGGAGCCTTCTTAATGAATCCAGTGAGTCTGTTGCGGTATTTAATTCTAATGAAAAGCGGTGCTGTCTATTAAATATTTCACCGGCGGAATTTTTTGCATCACCACTTTGAATTTGATGACTTAAACTTAAGGCTGAGGCTTTCAACTGACTGATATTCGATGAATGAATATTGATGAGGATTTCTTCATCGGGATTGCCATATTCATCGACAAAATCAGTACCTGTTAGATTACGCATTTGCATTGCTAATTCTTTTGCGTAACGGTTAATCGTTAGTAAATTAGCGGGACTATCATGCTGCCATGTTAAGGCTGTGAGTATGGTGAATGCATAGGTGTGGTCACTACTGAATATAGGTTCATTCACACCTGAAGGCAGTTTTCTTGAGGCATCATCTAGTTTATCTCGAACTTTCGACCATATAGGTTCTGGAGCCGTGACTTGGTCATGTAACTCAATCGTTAAACTTGAGACCCCGTCTTTTGATACTGATGAGATTTCTTTTATTTCGCTGATCCCTTTTAATATGGTTTCGACTGGCTCGGTAACCAGCACTTCAACTCGTTGCGCCGTTGCTCCTGGGAATAGGATGTTAACGTTGGCAAAGCGATTGCTGATGATGGGATCTTCAATTCTAGGTAGTGAATATAAGGCGGCACTGCCTGATACAATCAGTATAGCAATGAGTAATATGAGAAGGCGAGAATTGGCTAATATGGCTTTCATTGTTGAGCCTCCAATGCACCTTGATTTGATGATACTGATGACAACACTGGCTCTTTAGTGGCAATAGAAATGTCTTGCCCAGGGACTATGCGGTGTAGTCCCTCAGTGACAAGTTTTTCATTATTATAAATTGCTCCACGAATATAGGCTTGATGGCTATTGGCGTAAATAATCTCAACGCTGCGTCGCTCTGTGGTTAAGTGATCTTTATTCGACACTATTACATATACGTTCCATGTCCCTCTGATGCCATTAGTCAATGCAGATAACGGTACCCAAAAGCCGCTGATGGGTTGTGATTCTTGAAAAATTAAGTAGCCAATTTGACCATTCATCCAATGTTGAGTTTCTGGCAACTCGAAGTGTAAGTTTACAGTTCTGGATTGTTTATTAACTTCGGCCTCGGGGTTAATTCGTTCAATTGAGTAATGTTGATCATTTATATCAACTTCAAATTGAGTCTGTTTAGCCAATGCTGAGCGGTATTTAGTGGGAATGCCAACATGCAATTCGGGCTTTTCATCGGAGAGTAAGGTGATAGTAGGTGAGCTAAGAGTGACAATATCACCTAATGAGATAAAACGGGAGCTAATCACACCAGAGTAGGGGGCGGTTAAAATCGATTTTTCTTGTTCTAATAAGTTTGCTTTGAGTCTTTCATTAAGTTCTAGGGCATTTGCTTTTAGGACATCAATTTGGCTTGTCAGATCATCAATATTTGCATCCGAGCTGAATCCTTTACTTTTTAAGTGGTTTTGACGCTGAAGTTTTTTGTTAGCCAAATCTAACTCAGCTTTGATTCTACTTTGCTGAGCCTGAATTTGCTTTTGTTGACTTTCTAACATATCGGTATCAAGTTTTATCAATACCTGTCCCTTTGACACCTTGTCACCGACTTGTACGTGAATGCTTGATATTTTTCCGCTACGTTCAAAGCCTAAATTTGCTTGTTGACTAGCAGAAACCAAGCCAAGAAAACGATTAGTAATGGAATAGCTGTTTTCTTGGTGTAAAATTGAGACAGCTACTGCCATTGGTTGATTATGCTTTGTAGTGTAAGAGTTAGCTTTAGAAGTAGTAGGCGGTTCAGGATCACTTTCGGTGCATGCAGAGAGTACTGAGACAGAAGCTGTCATCACGAATATTGTAGTACAAATTTTCATTGGGTGCTTTCCTTAGCAAGTGTTTACTTGCCATTACTTGAGGTGAATTTCCATGTTCTGAGTCTTAATAAAGTTCATCTCAAATAAAAATATAAGTAAATGTTGACAGTGTCAACATTGGTAAGGGTATTAATTAAACACGGTGAGCAATAGGAGTGAGTTAACGGCAGCTTTTTGTAGAGTGATTATTGGGGATTTTTAGTAAGGAACGAACATTGCCAGAGTTTATTGAGAAGAAAAAAGGTTCGAAAAATACATCGAGTTATCATCATGATGATTTGCGTTCTAAGATTATTCTTGCAGGTGTGAAAAAGTTAAAATCTGATGGAATTCAATCTATTACATTACGTGGTATTGCTGCGGAGTTAGGTGTATCTCGCACTGCACCATATCGCCATTTCAAAGATAAACATGCCTTGCTCTGCGCTATTGCTAGTGAGGGCTATACTCGCTTTACACAAAAGCTCAAACAAGCCAGTGATTTATATCCAGAGTCTCAACCTCAAGAAAAATTACAAGCGGTTGGCAAAGCTTATTACGAATTTGCAGCTCAATATCCGGAATATTATAAACTGATGTTTAGTTTATCGAACTTACAATATTCTTCGGATCCTGAGCTTGAGCAGAACTCACAAGAGTCTTTCCAATTTCTTTGTGATCTTTTGTTGCTATGTCAGAAAGAGGGTGTCGTCAAGCAGGAGGATGTGATGTTACAAGCACACTTTGTATGGGCATCTTTACATGGTTATTGCAGTTTGATTTTTGACCAAGAATGTAGGCAAATTCAACCATTGATTGATGCACAAGCTTATTTTTTAACGAAGATTATTACCGCTATAAAGTGAATATTAGTCGTTAGTCATGATTTTAAGCGGTAAATATAACGGTTAAGCCGAAGCCGCTCTTTTATGATTTTATTTCAACATTGGCTATTTACGTTACCTAGACTACTGGTGAGGGTTCAATGCTAGTAAGTCTGAATATTTTAATGCAATATCAAGACATTCAATGCTTTGCTGTGCATTGATTCTTTTATTGTCTTCGCCATTTTTGACAAACAGCGGAGCCGGTAAACCAAGTTGTTTCGCCATGGCTTGATAATATTCTTCACGGCTAGGGTGCGAATAAGCTGCTAAGTGAAGTATTTTTTGAGATGGCCAGTGATTTATGATCGAATGAATGGCGGTGATTACATCTTCTTGATGGATCAAGTTTACTGGCGTTAATCCATTTTCTAAAGGTTGACCTGTGGATTCATAGCGTTTGACAATATGCTTGGTTGGATGACGATCTGACCCAATTAAACCGGATAAACGCAGCACGACTAGGTTTTCTTGCCACTCTTCCCTTAACCAATTTTCTAACCATACATGAGCATGACCAGATTTCGTATTCGGTGCGGTTGGTGTGTTTTCGGTGATCTCGCCTTGGCAATCGGCATAAACGCTTGTGGTACTGATAAACAATACCTTTTTAGCACCAGCTTGTTTGGCAATATGCGATAAGCTCTGTATTTTTAGTTTGAAATCTTCGGCACTATTAAGGTTGCGACCTGGTGGTATATTGATCACCAGTAGATCTGAGGCAAAAGTCTGTTGCAGAGCGGTTTGCTGTTGATTGTTTAGCTGGTTTTCATCCACAGGTAAAACTAAAGGCAAACCTTGAATGCCAAAGGTCGCTAATGCTTGAGCGTCGATATGAGATTGCTTAGTGCCATAGACATTATAACCTTGCTGGACCAGAGATTTTGCCAATGCAAGCCCAAGCCAGCCGCAGCCACAGATGGTGATTTGTTGTTTATCCATGTCGTTTTTCATCCAAATTGAAGTTTATACCCTTCGTACTTGAAGCTGTAGCTTTGTTAACGGTGTTCATTCGCTCTAATCACATAGACGAGCTATGTTCATAGGGCCTCATTCACTTGTCGCCTCACTGCAACTTCAATTACTTTGGGTATAGACCATATTAGTAGGTCACTATGTCTCAAACCATTAATGATTTTACTGTAAAAACTTTGATTGATAGTGAATTGATCGAGCAGAAAATGCAATGCAAAGAGTGGCTTTATCAATTATGGCAAAATGTCGACTCAAGAAGATATTGATGCTTTAATCGAAAAGTATCAACTTGAAGGTTGGGATTAATCCGTTGTCAGAATCAAAGAACGCCCAAACATTAATGCTTATTCGAGGTTTGCCGGGTTCGGGGAAGTCCACATTAGCGAAGCAATTATCTCAAGAGCAAGGCTCTGTGCATTTAGAAACAGATATGTACTTTGTTGAGGCGGATGGCGAATATCGTTTTAACCCGTTAAAGCTCGAACAAGCGCATCAATGGTGTCAGCAACAAACCGCACACTATTTAAAACAAGGACAGTCAGTGATTGTGTCGAATACCTTTGTTTGTCACTGGGAAATGAAAGCCTATAAAGAGATTGCTAAGCATTGTCAGGTTGAACTAGTGATCCATGTATGCAAAGGAAACTATGGCAGTATTCACGATATAGAGATGACTACCATCGCCAAAATGAAAGCTAAGTGGCAGCCGTAGTCATAGTTATTAGTATATATCCAAAGTAATTGGGGTGAGTGAACGCTGTCAACAAAGCAGTAGCTTCAGGTACGAAGAATATAAGAATTCAGTCAAGGAGCAGATAAAGAATGCATCCAACTATTAAGCAAATTGAAGCTAAGCAAATTGAAGCATTTTCCAATGACAGTCATCAAGTTGTTCGAACCATGTTACAACAAGTGCTGCATGATCAAAAACAAGCTTTTAATCAGCATGGGCAAGAAAGTTACGAAGAGCGTAAAGCCTATTTAGAAAACTTAAAACGTCTATTAATGGAAAATCGTCAGGCCATTTCTGATGCGATTAATAAAGACTATGGCAATCGCTCTCACCATGAAACCTTATTTGCTGAAGTGATCACGGTTGCTGATGATATTTCATCGACCATTAAACATCTCAAAAAATGGATGAAGGTTCAAAAGCGTAAAGTGGATCATACGGTATATTTTGGAGCGAAAAATAGAGTGATTCCACAAGCTGTTGGGGTCGTGGGTTTTATCGTGCCTTGGAACTTTCCGATTAATTTAAGCTTTGCTGGCTTATCTGCTGCTTTTGCTGCGGGCAACCGTGCCATGGTTAAAATGTCGGAAAACTCGATGCATTTAACGGAGCTATTGAAAGAGTTAACACCAAAATACTTTAAACCAGAAAAACTCCAGTTCTTCACTGAAACGGGTGTAGTCGGGATTGAGTTTTCGAAACTTCCTTTTGATCATTTGATGTTTACAGGATCAGGTGCAACAGGGCGTAAAGTGATGGCCGCCTGTGCCGAAAATCTTACCCCAGTCACGCTTGAATTAGGTGGAAAATCACCAGCGGTTATCGATCCTAATTATTCGATGAAAAAAGCCGTAGAACGCATTATGTTCGTTAAACAATTCAATGCCGGACAAATCTGTACCAATGTTGACTATGTTTTTGTGCATCAAAGCCAACGCGAAGACTTTATCAAGACGGCACAAAAATGGGTGAAGAAACATTGCCCTGATATTCAGCATAAAGACTTCACATCAATCATTGATGATACCGCTTTCCAACGTTTAATTGATACGGTGGAAGAGGTTAAAGCCAAAGGTTCAATCGTCATCAACTTAAGCGAACAGGATGCGGATGCCACGACTCGTAAATTTCCTATGATGCTTATCTTAGATGCCCGTAATGATACAAGCATTGCACAAAGAGAAACTTTTGGACCTATCTTGATGGTGAAAACTTACCAGCAACCGGAAGAAGTGATTGATTACATTGTACAACGTGATCGCCCGTTAGCTTTCTATCCATTTAGTAATGATAAGGTGCTGGTGGAGCGTTATATAAAATCGGTGTTGTCTGGAGGGGTGAGTGTGAATGATGCGCTGTTCCATGTTGCTCAGCATGATTTACCGTTTGGCGGTATTGGTGGCAGCGGGATGGGGCATTATCACGGTTACGAAGGTTTTTTAACTTTTTCCAAAATGCGTCCAGTGTTCTATCAAGCCAATTTCTCTTTTATGAAGTTTATGGCGCCGCCTTACGGGAAGTTTGCCACCCGCGCGATGGATTTTATCGTCAAAAGAAAGTAATACCAATCAAATTAATCAGCGAGTCAGAAATTGCGTAAAAAAAGCTTTGAGAACAAGGTATAAATATTCAATAAGTACTCTACAATCAAAATTTATAACGAAGTTATCGGAGTTTTAGCAAGCAAGAATGATCAGATAATGAGTGCAATTGGTCTATTAATATTCAGTTGAATCGTAGCTATTGTCTGGAGAGGTTATTTTTCAGAAGAACCGTCATCAAGATAATGCTTCAATATTTCTTCATAGCTTTCGACGCTTTGCGCACCAGTTAAGCCTTTTTGATTGTTAAACACAATCGTTGGCACACCAGAAATATCCATTTCACGCCATTGGTCTTCAATTACATCTAGCTTATCGTGTTCAGCATTATCATGTAGGTAGGCGATCATTTCATTGACTTCTAAGCCCACTTTTTCACCGATACTCAATAATATGTCAGTATCAGAAATGTTTTTTCCAT
Organism: Vibrio sp. E150_018; assembly: GCF_053544035.1. Taxonomy (NCBI): domain Bacteria; kingdom Pseudomonadati; phylum Pseudomonadota; class Gammaproteobacteria; order Vibrionales; family Vibrionaceae; genus Vibrio; species Vibrio sp. E150_018. Next base: position 230,331 of record NZ_JBHGNY010000001.1, read on the forward strand.
CAGTAAAGTAAGCGGTGAAAAGGGCGATTTTAAGCTGAGTTTGTAATCCTACGGAATGGGCGTAGTCTAATAGAATATGACACTTGCGAGTATTGTAGATTCGGGTTTCGTCGGTAAAGTTAAACTCGAAGCCGACAGATTGTCCAAACTCGATTAAACGTTGTCGGTTTTGTTCACTTTCTTCGGCTGAAGCGCCATATTTTCTCGCAATGTGCTCACGTAAATTTTCGCCTTCTGGTGGCATATCTGGATTTAACTCAAACGGATACCATTCAATATCGATACGATCTTGCCAGTTGTTTTTAACTACGGCATCTTTAAGGTGTTTAACCCCAATGACGCACCATGGACAAACTACGTCGGAAATAATATCTATTTTGAGTTTTGAATTAGACATACCACTACCTTGTCGGAAATTTTAAAATTCGATTCATTATGAAAGATCCAATGCTACAGTCAAGTTGTAAGTGAGCGGATAAGGTGGCAAGTAAAATGCAAGGAATCGCATGAAAACACAAATAATCAGCGAAAATACTATCATGGTCTATTTTACTAGCACCATAGATGTTGAAACCTCAGAGAAAGTGACTCAAGCCCTCTATACTTTACAAAGCTCTCTGGGCGATTTTATTCTTGATGCAATTTCTTCTTACCATTCGATTCTTATTACCATTGATATTCTGCAAACGAATATGAGTGATTTTCAGCAGCAAGTTGAAGCATTACTTAATCAGCCCCTTTCCACTTCTAGGTCGTTACAGCATTTAGAGATCGAATTACCCGTTTATTATGGGGAAGAAGTAGCGTTAGATGCGACTGAAATTTGTAAACATAGCGGTTTGTCATGGACAGAAGTAATCGAAGTACATAGTCAGACAAGCTACCGCGTTTATGCGATTGGATTTGCACCAGGCTTCGCTTATTTAGGCAATTTAGATAGTCGCTTGCAAATACCGAGAAAACGCACGCCACGGGCCAAAGTACCGAAAGGTAGTGTCGCGATAGCTGAACAGCAAACTGCCGTCTATCCTAAAGTTTCACCTGGTGGTTGGCACATTATTGGCCGTACGCCAATCTCGCTGGTGGATTTTGAGCGAGATAATTTGTCGCTGTTTTATATTGGTGCACAGATTCGCTTTAAAGCTATTTCACGTCAGAAGTTTCTCGATATGGGCGGAGATCTTGATGAAGATCTGGCTCTAGCTGGGCTGCTTGATTCAAGTCGATTGTCTGATAACGATAAGAGAGTGAAATTATGACATTAAAAGTACTCAATGCTGGCCCATTAAGTTTGCTACAAGATACCGGACGAATGGGGTTTCAAGGAATAGGCGTGGCAGTTGGTGGGCCGATGGATGAACATGCTTTTCATTGGGCAAATCACCTGCTTGGTAATGATGTGAATGCCGTACAAATTGAAATTACGTTAGGTCTGTTCCAATGTGAGTTTAGTCAGCCGACACAAATAGCGCTGACTGGTGCGAATATGTTTGCTGAGCTAGATGGCGAGCAAATTCAACCTTGGGCCAGTTACCACGTAAAAACAGGTTCTATTTTGAAATGTAAAACGGTCCGACAAGGCATGCGCGCGTATTTAGCCATTCAACATGGTTTTGAAGTCAATCAAGTATTAAACAGTTGTTCTACTGTAATGCGTGATGAAATTGGTGGTTTACATGGCAGAGGCGAGCCGTTAACTAAAGGTGATGAAGTTTCTTATCGTGCGGCTGAGCATGATCTATTGCGTCAAGTTCCAACAGAGTTTATTCCGCAGTATCCAGAATTAACTGCGACAACGACCCCTTGCATACTAGATATGATTGCCACTTATCAATATGAACAGTTTTCTAAAGCCGCGCGACAGCAGTTTTTTAATAGCACTTATACTGTCAGCCCTAACAGTGATCGTATGGGATATCGATTATCCGGTGATAGTGTTGAATATTGCGGTGAAAATTTAATTTCCGAAGGTATTACATTTGGTGCGATCCAAATTCCGAGCGACGGTCAACCAATCGTGTTAATGGCCGATCACCAAACTATAGGCGGTTATCCTAAAATCGGCTGCCTAACAAGAATAAGCATCAGTAAACTTGCCCAATGCTCACCGGGTACAAAGGTTCAGTTTCAGTTAGTTGGACGAGAGCAAGCAGAACAGCAATATCGAGAAATGTTGAGATTTTTTATCAGGGGGGAGGTAAAAACTTCATCATTGACTCATCTTTAGCTTCAAAGCAGTTTTGTGTAATCAATGCCATTTCTAACAAGCCTAAGCGAGAACAGTCATCTACTTATCATGTTGAGAATATTGGAATTATTTTTTATTCGTGTACGACTAAACATAAAGTGATGACAAATCACTTCCTCTCTTTAATGAGATTGGTATTAAAAAAGCTCACACTTAATCCTGAGAATAAGTTTGTTACTGGCTTAATCGTAAGATGAGAATACCGACAACGGCCGCTGTGATACCGATAACTTCTTGACGGGTGAAAGGCTCTTTTAATATTAAGCGAGTGTATAGCAAAATAATTAAAATATTCATTGCTGAAATTGCCGATACCAACCCCGTTGTGCCCAAAGAGAACGCACTTAATATTGCGACCATCCCGGCCATATTGGTTAAGCCGACTGCCATACCACAACCAAATGTTTTAAGTTCTGACCAAGAGCTTTCTTTGTTGTTCGTTCTAAAAATCGATCGACTTTTAAGCCAACTCATAGCAAATAGCAGGCTACCGAAACCAAACATTAAGGTTAGCGTGGCAAATATGTCAGCATCTAATCGAGTCGATTGTTTTCCTAACATGTCATTAAATGAAAAGCATAAGGCAGCAAGTAGCCCCCATTGCGCTCCTTGTAAGTTAGATAAGGAAATATCATTCGAATACCGGATAATATAAAGTCCAGAAAATATCACTGCAAAACCTATCATTTGTACAGTGGTTAAGGTTTCGTTCCACAATAAGAAAGCAAATAAGACGACAAATAAAGGTGGGAGCCCAGAAAGTACGCTGATCAATGAAGCTTTCCCCACCGAAAACCCTTTATGCAGAGCCGCGTTTGCCATAAAAGACCCAAAACCAAGGGCTAAACCAACACCAACCTCTGCCCATGATTGCCATTGTTCTTCGAGCATATACATGGCGATGCCACTAATGATAAATCCGACAAAAAATACTCCAAACAGCATCAAATCACGATGCAAATTTTGGCGTGATGTCCATTGGTACATGATACCTCTAGCCCCAAAAAAAGTGGCGGCGAGTAAGGCATAAACTATCCACATAATTGATTCTCTTTAAAAGTTTGGTTGGACGTCATGGTGATATATTTGTCAGTGTAATTGGGTTTTTGTTCTAAAAATCATTACCTTACACTAAGGGCGTCGATTGCTTACTTCTATCTTTAATAAGTATGAGATAAGCGTAAGTGCTCAAGCATTTATTGATTTTATAGGTCTTTATCATAAACAGTTATACCTCGTCATAAAAGATCGATAAACATTTAGATGTACTATAGATTCAATTGGTTATGTTTTTTTTGAGGATCAAACAACTCTGCCAAATCCGTACTGGTGAGTACACACAAAAAGCTGCGTTTAATAACGCAGCATAATAATGTATATAAATTCTATATGATTATCTCTTTCTTTTTTTTATGAGCCCTTCTAATTCTGACTCTCTTTTTTGTCTTCTTTTCTCTTTTAAAGTTAACGTTGGTTTTTTCTTTTCATTTCTAGACATGACATCACCTATTGATTAAATAAAAATTAACATTCAAGATTAAATTTAAAGCTTCAATAGAAAATTACCTCCATAAAAAGTTAACAATAACGATACTTGTTAAGAAACGATACTACTTATAGACTTTTCAGGTTTTACACAAATTATCTCATATCTTCTTGTTTTTCCTAATATATACAAATTAAAAGTATCATTAACCTCTAATCCTAATATAGACGAACCAAGTGGGGAATAGATGGAAATCAATCCATCATTAGGGTTGTTCCTTTTATTACATACTAGTATCATGTGAAATTTTCTATTTCGGCTTACATCGAATAAATAAACGCGATCACCAATTTTTATTTTATTTTTTAAAAAACCTCCTTTCGATAATAACTCAAGCTTATCTAAAATTTTAAGTAAAGTAGCAGGGGATTGAATGCTAAAAAAAACACTAGTAAGTAATTTGTATTCAAGGTAATAAGATAAATTATTAAAAATTTTCATTTCCACCCAACTGAAAAAGAGATTAGTTTTAAATTGCATTTTGTTTTAAATTTTACTTGGTTAAAACGCCATATAAAATTTCTTAACTAATTTAAATTCGCAAGAAAACTAACAGTATATTATGTTGGTAAGATTGTTTTCGTTTGACTTTTATATCAATAAGTTACATTTTCAATTATTTACAATAAAACAAATGGTTAGTTTTAATTTTATTTAAATGATAGGTTAGTAACTAATTTAAAATGATTATATCAAGATAAAAAAAAGCTTCAAATCGAAAAAATTAAAATAAATCAATTATTGGATGGAAATAATAAAAAAACCATTTTTTTGATATAAAAGAGTAAGCTTGTTTTTTTTAAGAATCTTTTATCCAAAAAACCATGAAATACAGGATAAAAAACCACTTGGATTTAATATACTTCAAGATGTTGATCTTTAAGCATTGCGTTTTGAATGCGTTTTGAATGCGTTTTGAATGCGTTTTGAATGCGTTTTGAATGCGTTTTGAATGCGTTTTGAATGCGTAGTGAGGCGTTATGTGCTCATATTTTTGAATCACTATTAACCGTTGCAATCGGCAATCTTACTGAAAACTTATTCGCCAACGAGTACATTTCTGGCAGCATTCGGTAGATTAAATGCAGCTGTTGTAAGATCAAACGTATAGTTTCTTCATCGCCTTCCCGCCATTCACTTAATTTCTTATCTAATTCGCTATTAAATGAATCTAAAGTAATTTCGCCATTGTGGTAGTAAAGCTGCTGTTCCAGTTGTTCTAGGCTTTCGTGTATCCCTTTGTGAGCCTCTAAAATGAGAAGGTGGGTTTCTGGATTGTCGATGCGTTTACGATGTGCACCGAGTGCTGAAATATAACTTAGCATCGCGTGATTAAGAGTTAAGAAACGGAAACTCTCATCAATGGATTTTTTGTACTTATCTGGCTCTGCCAACATGTTACTGATGGTTGTGCTAAGAGAGGAGTCCATGGTGTGAGCATTACGTCGAGCAAGGCGATAGTTGACGTCATCGCGTTTACCAATTCGATATTGAGCAATAATCTGTCCAAGATAATCTTTATTGGATTGTATTGCTTCCGACATTACTCTATGCAATTTCTTAGCTTCCCAATCAGGCAGAATATAGCGTACCGCAAACACCGCTAAACCACAGCCAATTAACGTGTCCGCAAGGCGAGGCAAGATCACTGCATAACCTTCACCTAATTGGTTAAAACAAAATACTACCAATAAGGTAATGAAAGCCGTTGCTGAACCATAGTTATTCATTCTAAAAGCGAAGAATAAGGTGCCGGATAACACTAAAAAGACTAACTGACTCCCTTGTGAAGGGAATAAGGTTAATAGTGGTATACCAACGAGTAGGCCCACAATGGTGCCAATCACTCGAGCTGTGAGCTTTTGTCTGGTAGCGCTAAAGTTAGGTTGGCATACAAACAAGCTGGTTAGCATAATCCAGTAGCCTCGTTCTAGTCCTAATCCTTGAATTACCCCGTAACCTACGGTGAGTACAATCGACATACGTAAAGCATGGCGGAATAACATTGAGTCTTTATTTAAGTTGTTGCGAATACGTTGCCACATGACTTTTGGCGTATGAGCGGTTGTATCGTGCAATGAATAGTCGTTGGCTTCATCGCTGGTATTTTCTGGCGTGAACTTAGATGCATCAGGGTTGCTGACGTTTGATAGCTGCTTTTCTACAGTCACCATATTATTAAATAGGTAGAACAGTTGGCTTAATGGATATTTCCACTCAGGTCGGTTTTGAGCTTTTAGGTACTGCATTGATAACTGCAATTCATCCAGTGCCCAAATTGAATCGCCATCATATTTATAAGCTTTTCCTGCTTCCAATGCTTCAGAGATCTCACGACAGGCTTTCGCTTGAGTTTGCATTAAGTGTTTGAAGCGAAACAACACATCACTACGTGAGAAATGCTCGGCTAAATCTTGATAACGGTAATGGGTAGAACTGATTCGTTCGTGAATATCTTGCGCTAAAAAGTACAGTTGTAAATAACGGTCACTTGGGCCATCAACATGTCCACGTTTAGAGCGAGTGAGTAGGGTGCTTTTAGCTTGGTTTAAGGCATTAACCGTTGCGGAATTAAGTTTACTTTCTAAGATACGGTAAGGCTGCGGAGTTAAACCAGATACAGGGTGAAATAACGAGCTTTTCGTTTCAAGGTAGTTGGCCAGTTCTTCAAATACATTGGCTAAGCCTTGTTGTACTGGCTGCATTGGCCAGAATATTTGCCACAACATGGAAAGTAGGTAATACCAAGCGGCTCCAATTAACAAGAGAACAGGTTGATAGGTGATATTGTCGTATAAGTGATAACCCAGCATGGTGTAGATCGCGATCAGCAATGAACCAAAGGCAATGCTGGCATAACGTGGGCCAATCGCACCGAGCATAATAAAGCCAAAGGTACTGGTGAATAGACCAATGGCGAATAATGGCGGATAAGGAAACAGAATTTCTATTGAAAATGAAGCAATCGCAAAGCAGATGAAAGTTAAGATTAGCGCCCGAATTCGTCCCATGAAGTTATCATCGGTTTCGGCTAGTGCAGCGGCGATAATACCTAATATCAGGGGCGTAATTTCAGTAGAGTAGTCGTAATACCAACAAGGCAGTACGACACCTAAAAGTGAGATAAGGATTCGAATGCAGTAGTTAACGGTTTTATCCGACCAATAATGTCGAAGTTGTGGCATCGAATTTGTCATAAAGCGCGATATTGTCCTAGGTGATGTTACAAGTAACTTGAGTATAGAGGCCTTTCGTTGTGCAAACTATATTCTGTTGTAATAACAGCAAAAAAATTTGTTCTGTTTGATTGTAAGCAAGTTTTGCGCCAGTCTGCCTGATTTTTATCCGTTTTAGAATAAGTTTAAAAAAGTGATGACTCAAGCCCTCTTCCTTTCACACTAAAACCCGTTAGAATATTGGGTTATATCCAAATAACTTCAAGGTGCAGAATTGACTTGGGTATATATTCTTATTCAAAACTTTACTGATCGCATAAGGACAGTTCATGCAATTAAGCGCTAGCCGTTTTGCTCAATTTTTTATTCAAGATGAATACCAACAAGTTGAAGTGAAAGATCAGTGTATTACCTTATCTTCGCCAACTGATGAGTTGCAAATCCCATTTGCAGCGTGGAATGGTGAAGTGACAGTAGAGCGAGGCTTAATCTGGGGCAATTTATATTTTCATGCCCATGAAGAAGAGGAAGGTGAACAGGTTCAATGGCTCGCTCAGGGGCTACCTTGGCTGGATTGCCAGCAATTTGCTCAATTAGTAATAGGGGAATATCGTCGTTGGCAGTTGAACCAAAGTGAATCATTAGCCGAGTTATTACCAAACTGGCTAGAGCAGTTAAAAGAATTGGTCAATCAACCGGGATATTTAACCCACTCATCGCTTGAGTTCTGGATGAAAGGCATTTCTGATGATCTGGCGAAAAAAGAATTATCTTTGCCAGAAGTGATTCATATTTTTCCAAGTCATAATGAATGGGAAGGTGACGATCAATTCCAGCACCATACCCCCACTTTAATGAGCGGTTTGAAACGTTGGCTGACTCACCCGAAAGCCTCATTAGAACAGCGCAATCAAACCTGGCTGGCTAATCAAGAAATCGAATGGAAACCTTACTTCCAAGAATGTGAACGTTCACCACTTAATCCTTCTCAGCAACGTGCCGTATTGTTAAATGATGATCATACTCTGATTTTAGCCGGCGCAGGCTCAGGTAAAACCAGTGTTTTAATGGCGAAAGTCGGCTACTTATTACAAAGTGGCCAGGCAAAACCAGAAGAAATGTTATTGGTGGCATTTGGTCGAGATGCGGCCAAAGAAATGCAACAGCGTATTAAAGAAAAGTTTGCCGAACAAGGCGCTCAGATCAAAGTCCAAACCTTCCATCAATTAGGCTTAGATATTATTAAATCGGTTGAAGGTAATCAGGTTGAAATCTCACCGCTTGCCACTACGCCAGCCCAAAAGACCGCTTGGTTCTCTCAGTGGTTAAAAACACACTGGATGACAGAAACCAACTTTAAGCGTTGGCAGAAGCACTTAGCCGAATGGCCGATTGCCTTTTTGAAAGGGGATGTAGAGCTCGGTTCGCATGTTGAAAACCCGAAATTACTGGCGTGGTTAGAACAGCAAGTCGATCAACTTTCTGTCCTACAATTACCGAAAAAACAGCTGCAAGAGCGTTTAATTGAGCTAGAGAACTACCCTCAACTAAACAGCGAATTAATGCTGGCTTGGCCGTGTTATCAAGCGTGGCAAAAAATGCTGAAAGAAGAGAATCAAATCGACTTCAACAGTATGATTTCTAAAGCCACCCAATATGCGCGCAATGGTAAATTTAAATCGCAATGGCGCTTTATGATGGTCGATGAATACCAAGATATCTCACCGAGCCGTTTAGATTTATTAACTAACATTTGCCATGGTAGTGTTCATAAAACCCAGCTAGGGGAAACCACGACTCAGCAGCCGTGTTCATTGTTTGCAGTCGGCGATGATTGGCAGGCGATTTATCGTTTCGCAGGGGCGGATGTAAACTTAACCACCGGCTTTAAGAAGCGTTTCCCTAATGCACAGATCCATTATCTAGACACCACTTATCGCTTTAATAACCAAATTGGTGAGGTGGCGAATCGCTTTATTCAAGCCAACCCTTATCAATTAGAAAAGACTTTGAATAGTCACAAGCAACAAAAGCAAAAAGCAGTGACGATTGCGCCAATGCATACGCTGGAAGCAATTTTAAGTGACTTAAATAACCAAGTTAAATCTCGCAAAAAAGTGTTGGTACTAGGTCGCAATCATTACCATGAGCCAAGCGATTTAAAGACACTACAAAAACTCAACCTACATTTAGATATTGAATTTAAAACTTGTCACGCCAGCAAAGGACAAGAAGCCGATTATGTGGTGATTGTCTCGGTTGATGAAGGGCAGTTCCCAGCGGTTGAACGTCAGCAGCATTTGCATGATGCGTTGTTATCTACCGGCGATGTGTTCCCTAATGCAGAAGAACGTCGCTTGTTCTATGTAGCGATGACCCGAGCCAAAGAAAAGGTGTGGATCTTACACAATGCGAACCCATCGACCTTCATCAAAGAGTTAAGAGCAAACCGTTATCCGGTGGTGGTGAAAAAGCGATAAAGCACACAGCCAAGTCTAATAGAAAGAAAGCCGATAAATGTTAGTTTATCGGTTTTCTTTGTTTGGTCAGTTGTCTATTTTTAAATATTTATGCCTTAAAGTACTTCTGTGTAATCAACCCCATCCCGCTTCCCCTTATATCAACTCTTGCTACCAAGTGGCTTCATCTATCAAGGGGAAGAGCTGTTCTTTGTCGCCGCTACTTTCATTTTTATCTCAATAAATCAGCCCGTGGTGAGTGTTTTTGAAACCGTCATTCCAGTTGAGCCTAAGCGAGAGCAGGAATCTAGTCATCACGCGCTCAATATTGGAAGATAATTTCTTTACGATATACCACTAAACAACAAGCGATCACAAATCACTCCCTCCCTTTACCAACGAAAAAACACTTGGCATCATGAGTTGGCTTTGGTGAACTATACGGATTGTTTCCATCTATTAAATGGTTAGGTTTGTTCGCGCGAGCTGTTCAATTTGCATGTGAGCTGTGTTTTATATTCTGTCTCGCAAAATATCCTTTGTTTAACTCTAGTAATTGTTAAGTGGTGTACATTTTAGCCTCAACTAACGGATTTAATTTCAAGGAGTGAATGTGTATCCCAATAAATACTCGAACTTTTGGAGGCGCTTGTTCGCCATTATTATCGATGGGTTCGTTTTCTTACCACTACAGTGGGTCGATGAATATATCCTATCTGGAGTGTTCGGTTCAGGAAGTGTTTTTATTTGGGGGGTAGGTAGCTCGATGCTAGGTATTTCATATTACGTCATTATGCATACGAAATACGGGCAAACTGTCGGTAAGATGGTTACGAAGGTCAAAGTTATCGATGTAACTGAAAGCCGAAACTTAACGATGAAACAATCATGTATGCGCGACATTGTCCCTATTATTATGGTTCCATTTACCATATATGTTTATGCCCAGTTCGCGTTCTATGGACATACTTGGGATAGTCTGGAGCAAGGGCTTTTATTTACCATTATTACCTTCTCAATGATTGGGTGGGTTGTTTTGGAAAGCATCTCAATGCTATTCAATGAGAAAAGGCGAGCGGTACATGACTACATAGCTGGTTCTGTTGTTGTAAGAAAAGCTAACCATGGAGTTTAAGGCGGATTCACAAACGTGTGCCGAACTTGCTTCGCTCAAACATAGCACGCGTTTACTCTCCGCTTAATGGTGGCGTTATGTTTCTTTCAATTTCGACCCCAAGGATGAACCAGATTTATGAGTAAGAAGATTTTAATCATTGGTTGCATTATCGCAGCTTTCGGCATTGCAATTTTAACAAGACCAAACTCCGGAGAGCTTGAACTCCCTAGCTGTAACTTTGAGAAAGTGGCAAATACGAAGATTAATTTTTTTGTCGACCAAGAAGTCTTAGAGTCGTCTTCAATAGAAGACATAAAAAAGTCGCTGGGCACTTCAATAAAGTACGCTAATCAAGTTTTAAAAAATTCATGTGTGCCACTAACCAGAAGCTTGGGTGATGTTGTACCACTTTACATAGATAAAAATGAAGTTCGTAGTCGAGATGCAGCCAGAAAATTGGTAAGGGAGACTCTCGAAAAACAGAAAATATTGGTTGAAAAACTTAGTCCTAATGAAAAATATGGTCTTATTTTTCATGGGAAATATGAAAGTAAACTTGGGTTTTCTGGCTCTGCATCCCTCTATTTTGGTTCGTGGTTCTTCGCTATCTCTTCTACTGCGCAAATACATTTGTTAGAGCATGAGTTAGGGCATTTATCGTGGGCACATCATAGTGAGAGTCATCCAGTCCCCAATCTAACAATGTTTTTGAAATCCGCGGTTCCGCAAGAATATCAGGAAAAACTCGTTCCTTATGCTCGCGCATTTAAGTGTGGTGACTCTGGTACAATAATGAGTTATGAGAGGAATATACTGCCCATATATTCAAGCACTCAAATCAAGTATCAAGGGGAATATTGTGGCAATAGTGAGTCGGCTGACAATGCAAGGGTGTTACGTGACTATGCGTTGACTTTGTTGGAAGTTGGCACAGTTGAGCAATGAAAACATAACAAGCCCCTAAGATTTCAAAATACTTTTTCCAATCTAATACGAACGATTTAATGTTATTCACTAAATCGTTCCCTTTCCCAAAACCAAATCAAGCTCATTATCAAACTTGATTCCTCTCCGACCTCAGCGTTGTTTAGATCTGGTAGTTAAACTCAATACGTTGGTCGCCATCAATGAAGTCGGTGTGGTTACTCCAGTTGGCAAAATAGCGTCAGAATTGCTCTGGCGCTTGATTTAGACATTGAAACTTAGATGGGGATCTAGATAGAGATCCAGATTAACCAGGGTGCCCATCAGCTCTTGGCGTGAGGAGCATTTTGCCAAATTTAAACACAAAAAGAGCAAAAGTGTAGATCCACAGCGCGGCGGAAATATTCACAAAGGTAAACAAATGCTCAGGCCAAATCGCTACCCCAAAACCACGAATAACCGCCGCTACGACAACCGCTAAGAATGCATGCCACATGCTTGGGCCTTCATAAATCGCACGTCCGGTATGGCCCATCGTCACTCGGGCGATCATTGCTAGAATGACTCCACCAATCGCACCAATGGCAAATACATGGATCATGTTGTGAGCAAAAAATTGTCCGTTCGGTAGTAGGTTAAATAAGGCCAATGCTTTAAAAAGTAATCCGACTGGAATACAAGCATACGAAGCGTGCAGCGACCAAACCAGAGGCTCTTTATAAGTCGTCCAAGGTTTCCAACGTAGGAAACGAATTGCTTGGAAAACCGCGGCGAAGACCATTAAATAAGGGCCAACTTGGTTAAAGGTAATTGGGAAAAAACTGAGGATAAACAGCATCACTAAAGGTGTGTTCGCCAGTGCATCTAACCAGATTAACGCGGGTGGCTTTTCAAACTGCATTTTACGTGCGGTAAAGAATGGGATCACGCGTCCGCCCATAATCGAAATCAGCAAAACGAACCACCAGATCATTGCTTGCCAAACCGCAATACTTGGAAAGGGTGGCATGCCTTGCTGATCTGTAAAAGGAAGGGTGGCGTAGCTGGCAAAGTTTGCCACAATCGCTAATACAAAGAAGGCGAGAAATATCAGGTTGCGATAGCCTTTTCCTTTGATCACTCGAATCGATATTTCATAGGCGACTACCGCTAAAAACAACCCTTCAATTGAAGAGGTTAGCCATAACGGAACCGGAGCCCAAAATAGTAGCCTAGGCAATAGCCACAGTAAGAACACAAAACCGAGACGCTTATCTTTGGTGCCGTTAACCCCTGTCCAGTTTTGTACTGCGGTTAATAAGAAACCGGCTACGATTGCCATGGCAAAACCAAATATCATTTCATGTACATGCCACCATAAGGCCGGAACTTGCAAGGCATTTGGTTGACCATGTTGGAATGCGTAGACCCAGATCGCGATAGCAATGGCAGCGTATAAACTTCCGAATAAAAAGAACGGTCTAAACCCTAAACGTAAAATGGGTAGGATTTTTTCTTCTTTACTTTTGTCGGTGATATTTATCATCAATAGTGATCTCGTATAAAGTGCTTATGGTAATTGGTTAGTAATAATTAAGCACTTTCCATGCCACTTTTTAATTTGTTGATTTTACTAAATTATATGAAATTACACTAAGATCTTGTGTTGTTAATTTTACATCACTAGTATAGTGAGAAAATAATACTCAATGATATATTTGTTAAGAGATTTAACATGTCCCAATCAATCGAACAAGTTTTACTCAATATTGCTGTTAACCTTAATGCTCACCAGCCGACTTATCAGCATTATCAAAAATTACTTGATGCATTACAGCAAGTGTTGCCATGTGATGCGAGTGCTTTATTTATTTTAGATGATGAGCAAAATTTAGTGCCAGTTGCGATTAATGGTTTATCGATGGAAGTATTGGGACGAAAATTTGCACCTCATGAGAATCCAAGACTTGAGATGATCATGCAAAGTCGACTACCGGTTCGATTTCCTGAAAACTCAACCTTACCGGATCCTTTTGATGGACTGCTTAGCGAAGACGATGAAGGGAGTATTGATGTGCATTCTTGCATGGGGTGCAGTTTGTATGTCGAGGATGTTTTGGTGGGAGTATTGACGATTGATGCCTTAGCCTCAGATGCATTCAAAAAAGTGACCGATGAAACCATTGCTACGTTTGCAGCTCTTGCGGCCGGTATTGTTCGTAATATCAGTTTATTCGATGCGCTTGAAAAAGCTAATCATCAACAACGCTCAATCAATCAGCTACTTATCGATGAGGCGCGTGATAAAGGTGGCAAACTGGTAGGTGTGAGCCCACAAATTGTCCAGCTACGAAATAACATTAAGATGGTCGCACAATCGAATTACGCCGTGTTGATTAGCGGTGAAACCGGTACTGGTAAAGAGCTGGTGGCCCATGAGGTTCACGCACAAAGTAGTCGTAGTGATAAACCAATGGTGTATGTGAACTGTGCGGCGTTACCAGAATCGATTGCTGAGAGTGAATTATTTGGTCACGTAAAAGGCGCGTTTACCGGAGCAAATTCACACCGCGCGGGTAAATTTGAATTGGCTGATGGCGGAACTATATTTTTAGATGAAATTGGTGAACTACCAATATTACTGCAAGCTAAGCTGCTGCGTGTCATTCAGCAAGGGGAAGTCCAACGAGTCGGAGCCGATCACAACAGCTTTATAGATGTTCGAATCATTACTGCCACCAACCGAGATCTTCATAAAGAAGTAGAAGAACAGCGATTCCGTTCCGATCTTTTTCATCGCTTAAATGTCTTTCCAATTCATATACCGCCACTACGTGAAAGAGAAGGAGATATTGCGGTTCTAGTTGGACATATTCTCGATCGAATTCGTACTCAATTCCAAATTAAAACACTGCACCTTCACCCTCGAGCCTTAAAGTTATTGGAGAAACAACCATGGCTAGGTAATGTTCGTGAGCTTGAACATTCCTTGATGCGCGCAGGTCTCCATGCGGTTCAAGATCAGGTGGAATTGATTAAACCACAACACTTTACGAGTGAATTTGTCGATATTCCTAAACGCCAAAATGCCTCACAATCTAGTTTGGTGATGCCTAATGAGCCCATTGCCTTAAGACAAGCGGTAGAAACCTATCAAAAGCAATTGATTGAACATGCTTTGAAGAAAAATGATGGCGTATGGGCACAAGCGGCGCAGTTTCTACAAGTTGACAGAGGGAACTTGTATAAACTAGGTAAAAAATTAGGGCTATAGGCGCGAAATGGAAGAAGGAGACAAATTATTAATACAAAAAAAAGTCGTCAAAAAACGATATAACTATTGATATTTTATCTATGAAGCCCCATTCTGTTGAAAAATTAACTTCTGAAGAGCTAAATGTGAGCGTTATTCGATTTCTGATACTGTGCTTGTTTATGAGTAGCATTAGCTTGGTTGGTATTACTACCACTAAAGCTGAGCACGCATCTAGCTTACAATTGGTTGATTTATCGACAGATTCTAGTTTTTTTGAATCTAACTCTTTTGCCTCTATTTCTTTGGATCAAGGTGAATCTTCGACACGCAATGTTAAATTTTTTCCTATGTCGAATTCACATAATGAACCTAGCGTTACGACGTCCCATTTTCTCGACCTCACCTCTTCGAGTGATTTAAACCAGTCAATTTATGTTAATGGCTTCTCTCTTAGATTTGCTCATGGCAATTTTAACAGCGATGAACTGGCACCTGATTATGTGAAAGTCTTTGAATTTTCAGAAGTATCATTTACTTCAAGTGCTCGACATTATGTCGAACGCTTTACACCTCAGCATCAGTGGATGATGCACATGAACTCCCACTCATTGCGCCTTTCTGCTTGGAAAGACAGCAACCTACAGTATATACCTCAGCAATACGCCCATTTATTTTCCTAACCAGCTTTGAGTGATTTTTCATCCTTAGCTTGAATTATGGTCGTTATTATTTAGCTATTTTTCGTGGATATTGGTTCCATAATTGCTTTATTTTTCGGCTACTTTGCGACGGTTTTATTCCATTATTTTGAGTCTTTATATGGCTCGGAAGGAGGAAAACTAGCCGCTACGTCATTAACTCGCGATGTCTAAAATTGAGTGTTGATGATCTATTTAGGTAAATAAAATGAATGTACATAAATCTCGCGCTTCTACTCGCCGTACCTTAAACCAATACTCTTATTGGCAATATACGGTGTTGGTTGTCACTATTTCTATCATGCTATTAAGCGCTTTGCCTTCTTGGTTTGGTGAGTCACCTGCGTTGCAAATTAATCAAGGCAGTGACTTAGTAAATAAAGCTAATCAGATAAATAAGGCTTTACTTGAACCATTAACACTACAGAAAGTTCTTACTAATCAAGGGATTGAATTAAAAGAGATCAAGCAAGATAAAACGACGACTTGGGTCATATTGTCGGATTCAGAACAAATGGCACAAGCTAAAAAAATATTGCTCGAAATGGTAAATCAACAAGGAAAAGACAAGGACATTCAAGTTGCGTTAGCTTCAGTGGCGAATGCACCTCAATGGTTAACCAGCCTGGGTTTTAAACCGATTTCATTAGGATTAGATCTGCGTGGTGGGGTGCAATTTCTGCTCGATGTGGATATGAATTCAGTCTACCAAAATCAAATCGATGAAATGCAACAAGGGATCAACCACTTCTTGATGGATAACCAATTACGTCGAGCAAAATTCAGTGATATTTCACAAAATGGATTGACCGTTGTACTTGCTAATGCAAAACAAATATCACAGCTACGTGATTTTATTCATGGGCAATATCCGAATTGGAAAGTTATCAATAAAGATAATCGCCTTATTTTAACTCGCTTGGAAACCGAAAGTGTCGCGTTACGTAATCTAACGGTTCAGCAAAACTTGCAGATTATGCGTAGCCGAATTGAAGAACTAGGCATTACAGAAGCGTCAGTACAAAGGCAAGGGGATCAACGTATTCGTATTGAGCTACCCGGTGTGCAAGATCCAGCTCAGGCCAAAAATGTCATTGGTGCAACGGCAAGCTTGGCATTTTATGAAGTATTGAATTCTCCATCTGAAGGCGGAAAAGTCTTACCAGATCAAAATGGTCAATTGGTTCGTGTTAAATCATCACCTGTATTAACTGGGGATCATATTGTTGATGCACGGGCTAATTTTGGCGAAATGGGGATGCCAGAAGTGAATATTAGCTTGGATAGTCAAGGCGGAAAAATGATGGCAGATTTTTCAGGTCGTCACATTGGTAAGCCAATGGCAACAGCATATAGTGAATATTCGCGTAACGAAAAGGGAGAAGTCGTACAAACCAATAAAATCATTAGTATAGCGACCATTCAATCTGCACTTGGCTCTAAGTTCCGAATTACAGGGGCGGGGTCAATGCAAGATGCTCAAAGTTTAGCGTTACTGCTCCGAGCGGGTTCATTAACGGCGCCAGTGACCATAGTAGAAGAGCGCACGATTGGACCAACACTTGGGGCTGAAAATATTACCAATGGTTTTTCTGCCTTAGCATTAGGTTTAGGTATGACATTGCTGTTTATGGCGGTTTGGTACCGTCGATTAGGTTGGATCGCGAACGTCGCATTATTAGCCAATATGGTGATGTTATTTGGTTTGTTAGCTTTGATTCCTGGTGCGGTATTAACCTTACCCGGTATTGCAGGTTTAGTACTCACTGTCGGTATGGCGGTAGATACCAACGTTCTTATTTTTGAGCGGATCCGTGACAAATTAAAAGATGGCAATAGTTTAGCTAAGTCGATAAATGATGGGTTTAGTAGCGCAACCAGTACAATTTTCGATGCGAATTTTACCACAATGATTACCGCTATCGTGTTGTATTGCATTGGTAATGGACCAATACAAGGTTTTGCTTTAACGCTAGGGCTTGGGCTACTGACCAGCATGTTTACTGGTATTTTTGCTTCTCGCGCAATGATCAATTGGTTTTGGGGTAAAGATACCCGCCGTAATGTGAGTATTTAATCATGAGTAAATTAATCAATATGAAAAATGCCAATAAATGGCGTTATGGCACCAGTGTAATTTCTATTTTATTAATGTGTGTTGCGTTGTTTTTCATTACAACAAAAGGCTTTAATTGGGGATTGGATTTTACCGGTGGCATAGTAAGTGAAGTCCAATTAAATCCACAAATTACTAGTAGTGAATTGAACCCCTTATTAGAAGCAGGATTAGGTCAAAAAGTCAGCGTGGTTTCTGGTGAAGGGCAAGGGCGTTGGATTATTCGCTACAGTATCCCTGAGAGCACTCAGCAGGCTGCGGCATCAATTGAAACATTACTCGCGCCTTTGCACGCAGAGACCAAAGTGTTGAATACCAGCATTGTTGGTCCTCAAGTTGGTCAAGAGCTGGCAGAGCAAGGTGGTTTGGCTTTGCTTGTTTGTCTACTGTGTATCATGGTGTATTTAAGCATACGATTTGAATGGCGTTTAGCGTTAGGTTCGCTGGTGGCGTTACTGCATGATGTGATTTTTGTGTTGGGGTTCTTTGCATTAAGCCAGATGGAATTTAACTTAACTGTGTTAGCGGCTATTTTGGCGATCTTAGGTTATTCGTTAAATGATTCCATCATCATTGCCGACCGTATTCGTGAATTACTGCGAATCAAACCGAAAGTCGCTACTTCGGATATTAATAACCAAGCTATAGCAGCGACGTTTAATCGCACCATGATCACCTCTGGTACGACACTATTAACCGTTTCAGCCTTATGGTTACTTGGTGGTGCACCATTAGAAGGTTTTTCCATCGCCATGTTTATCGGCATTATGACTGGAACTTGGTCATCTATTTCAGTCGGAACTTCTTTACCTGAGATGTTAGGATTAAAGGCCGAGCATTATCAAGTGGTTACGTTATCTGACACGCCATAAATATCAACAATAGCTCTTTTACTGCTTGTTAATTTAAAGTGCAGTAAGAGGGCTTGTTTGGTTCTTATGTTCTTTGGTTGCGTTATGATGTTAAAATTACATCGTCAGGTTGTAATTATTACAACTTTAACGTTGGTTAATGGCTTGTTAAATCCTTTTATATCAATGGTTTAAAGGTTGGCACGCAAAGTGCAATACAAGAATGAATTTATTATTAGCCCCAAATGATAGGGGCGATGATGTTAATCATTACTGGAGCTTTAAATTATGTTTTGTATTCAATGTGAACACAAACAATACTTATAAGTTGTTGGTATGTAAGGGCTGTTTTAAGTGCCCCGAGATTTGGGGCACTGGTGGGGCACTATGAAATTTTTTGATTTAGCATGGTGATCTGCTCGTGAGAATGGGATTCCATCCACTTGCCGTAAACTTGCTCAAGCATGCTCGTTCCTCTGTGACCCATCTGTTCTGCAATAAAAGAAAGGTTAGCGCCTTTCGTGATCATCCAACACGCATAAGTGTGTCGAGTTTGATATGCCCTTCGATGTTTGATCCCTACCTTCTTCAATGTGCGGTTCCATGCCACACTGTATACAGCCCCCAAGTAATAACCGTATGTTTTACTTGCAGGGGTGAAGACAAATCTAATTTTATCCTTTCTTAATTCTGTCGATCCCTTCTGTTCAACCAAAATTTCCTGTGGCCTTTTTAGGTATGTAAACTCACGCTGCTTCATCAGTGCTTCAATGGCTGGCTTAAGTAAGAATACGGTGCGAGTCGATTTCTTGTTTTTAGGTGTGGTGAATTTACGCTGTGCGGTAATGTTGCGAGAAACCCGAAGAGTACCTTTTTCTAAATCGATATCTTCCCAAGCCAATGCGCACAACTCACCAGATCTTAAACCTGTGTATACAGCTACAGTGATCATGTTTTTAAATTGAGTATTTATTGGTGCATTGATTAGGGCATTAAATTCTTCAAACTCTAAAGGATCTGGCTCTGTGCTATCTGATTTTAAGCGTTCAATATTACTAAAGGGATTAGCTTTTAAGTAGCCAGCTCTGATTGCCAATTCAAAACACTGGGTAAGTAAGTGAATATGTTTGTTGATGTAACGAGGCGTTCTTAGTGTACCTCGATTTGATATTGTGCTTTTTAGTGTCTTTAGATAGATCAAAGCATCAGCATAAGTGAATGATGAAATCAAAGCTGACGTATCTAGGTGTTTTTTGCAGATATCAAAATGGCGAATCAAAGTTTCTAATGTTTGCGATGATAAGGTAAGGCTTTTCAATTCAATAAACTGATCAATCAATTGACCTAAAGTTATTGCGGAGGCTTTTTGTTCTGCGCTTGATAGTTGCTGTGCTTTTCGTGATTGCGGAAACCGCTCCAGGTAGTTAAATTCGTTAACTGAAATTTCAGATAAAATGAGAGATCGAAGGTTGCTCGCTTTTTTGATGTTGCCCTTGGTCACCGTCCAGCTTTTTAGTGTTTCTCTGCATCGCACTTCTTTATAGGTGAAGCTAATACGAATAGAGTTATTTCTTACTTCAACGCCTTCTGGTGTTTTCATTACGCTACCTTCTCTCGCTCACTGAACTTATCAATTTCAATTCGGTTATATTTAAGCTGACGACCGGTTTTCCCATCTCTAGATGAGGCTCGTTTAAAATGAACCCCTTCAATCCACCGAAAGTTGCGGTAGTTGCGGATCTCATCTGTCGTCATGCCTGTAATTTGAATGAGTAAGTCTTCTTTTACCCATTGGTTTGGCTGGATTAGGTAAGTGGATGTATTCATATCATTACCCTGATAAGTGAGTGTTTAAGTTTGTAGGTGTGAGTTCAACCACCAAATGAGTTTACAAATGGTGGTTGATGCATTAAGCAACGTGTTGAAATTGTCCAATAGATAAGTTGGCTTCAACTAATGCTTTGGCTACTAGTGGTGGAACAGCATTACCACATCGAGCCACTTGTTTAGTTTTTGAAAGCTTCTTACCTGAGCTGTCGTGAGCGATCACGTAGTCATCAGGAAAGCTTTGTGCTGCAAACAGTTCATGCGGTTCAAGCATTCGCATACCAATATCGACAATTTGGTATTGCTCACCTTTAATAGTGACTAGTCCAAATCGGTCTTTAGTTGTTACCGTTCCGAGAGGACGATTTAATTCATGGCCCGTGCTTGTGCCGTAATATTGAATTAAGAACGCTCGAACTTCACCAATGTGCAATCCACCGGCTGAAATGGTATGAACTGGCTCGTCGGTCCGATGTCCGATGTTGTCACCTCTTAGCTTCACCATGTGGCTAGTTACTAGCGCGAAATTGAGGCCTTGAGTTGCGGCGGTTAATGTACGTAATGGTTCATTTCCGGCAAAGACTCTTTGAGTTGATGAGTTTGCGTATTCAGTAATAAATGGAAGTACGCACTTTTCAGGCACAACAAATGGATCATCATGATTAAAAATGAATTTATCCAATCCCTTAACAATACGATTGATAGTTGCTTCAACTAATGGTTTTTTACGACCAAAAATAGACTTAATTGGAATGCTCCAATCAATGATATCGGCAGCTGTCTTGTAAGGCAGTAAACCCGAGCCTTTTACGCCGTGCGTAGGTAATGGCCATTGAATATCTTCACCATCGTTACGAGCAACTAAAAAGAAACGCTTACGAATAGTTGGTGCGCCATAATCACAAGCTTTTAGTACATTCCATTCAATGTTGTAACCCAAACCTTGTTCAAGCTGCTCATAAGGGAAGTCATCACCTAAAGCGGTTTTGATTTCTTCCCAAGCCGGATGAGTCGTATCTAACCCCGTTGATAAGGCTTTTATGAATGCCTCAAATGTTTCGCCTTTACGATCAGGACATGGTTTGAACTTACCAGGTGATGATTCAACCACTGGCCCCCAAGTTAAAAACTCCTCGACATTCTCCAGCATCAATATTCTTGGTTTTACTAATGCAGCCCAACGAACGGCAACCCAAGCAAGTCCACGGATGCTTTTATCGACAGGACGATTGCCTTTCGCTTTTGAAAAATGCTTACAGTCTGGTGAGAACCAAGCCAAGCCAACAGGACGGCCTGCGCATGCGTCAATAGGGTCAACATCCCAAACCGATTCACAATAGTGTTTTGTGTTTGGATGATTTAGCCGGTGCATATCAATTGCATCGGGATCGTGGTTGATGGCGATATCTACCGAGCGACCTAAAGCCATTTCAATGCCAGTGGAAGCACCACCACCTCCGGCAAAGTTATCTACAATAATTTCATTTTTAAAGAGCATGCTTTTCTCCGAAAGTGAGCATTAAAAAAGCCCATCAAGTGATGAGCCTTATTAGATACAGTGAGTAATCCGCAAGGTCCGTCGGTATGGATCGATAAATGGAATATCATCATCGAAATCCATTGGTGGTTCGTTATATTGCGGTGCGCTGTTATTTTCGTTGTTTGGTGGATATTGATGTTGATTTTGATTCTTGGCTGGTGGATTTGCGCTAGGCTGTTGAGGTTGGCCCCAAGCTTGATCACGCTTACCACCAAGCATTTGCATAACACCACTAAAGCCTTTTACTACGACTTCGGTTGTGTAGCGGTCTTGGCCGTTCTGGTCTTGCCATTTGCGGGTTTCTAGTTGACCTTCGATATAAACTTGTGAACCTTTCTTTAAATATTCACCTGCAACTTCTGCCAATTTTCCCCATAACACTACCCGGTGCCACTCTGTTTTCTCTCGCTGTTCGTTGGTGGATTTATCACGCCATGTTTCGCTGGTGGCGAATGTGATTTGTGCGATAGCAGAGCCCGAAGTGGTATAGCGAACCTCTGGATCTTTGCCAAGATTTCCAACTAGGATTACTTTGTTGATGCCTTTGCTAGCCATGGTTATTCCTCATCACTTTCTAAATCTTCATAACAATCAGAGCATACAAACGTGTGGTAACAAAGCTTGCCATCTGTTCCCATCATGTCATTAAATTCAACTAAATCGCCACATTCAGGGCATGGGGTTGGCATATCCATTCATCGTCTCCCTATTTCCAAAGTGATCATGCTTAACGTGTCTTTCGCTGCATCGTGAAGTGCATGGTGGTGAATGAATCCTTCGGGATTATCTTCTTTTAAGTAACCATTTCGAGTGCCGGCTAATGTATCAATGACAGTTCGAATACATCGGAAGCGGTTATAGCGCCAAGGTTGTGTGATTCCACATTGCTGAAATGCGTGGTCGAGAATGCCACCATCGAAATCATAACCACGACAGAAGATTTGCCCGTGGTCTTTCTTTAGCGGTTCAACGTGTTCGGCTAAGTGTTCTTTTATCATTCCCAAAGCAGCCAAAAGCGGAACATCGAGCTTACTTTCTTCTAGTACATGTCGAGCTTCTTCACCTTGAACTTCCCACCATTCACGAGTGCTTTGTGATTCAGTGAAATTAAGGTGAGGGTAATCGTAATCGCTCATTTTAATCTTGATATATAAACTAGAAGGGCGGTTGCATAGTTCTTCAAAGCTGACTTGCTCACCAAAGTTAAAAGGTACGATGCCAATACTTAGGATCTTGGCAGTGGTTTCAGTATCGAGCGTTTCAAGGTCGATGGTTACGTTTTGGTATTTCATTTTTCTTCTCTTTTTGGTGGGGTTGGCAGATCATCTTTAGTACTTATCCATTCCATGCTATTTACCTTCTAATTGGTATAGCAAACACCGCAACAGGACCATCTTCGGTATCATGGATAGAAAATAGAAACGCATCTTTATGCTTGGCTTTAGGTTGCCACTCTGCACATGCGCTACCGTCTTCATCTTCAAAATATCGTTCGTTTAATTCTTCTGAGGCATCTGACTCAAACCAAATTGTTTCGAACGTAACATTATTAATCAGGCACCAATTATTGATTTGCTCTTTTGTTGGATATTCACAGCCATCAAAATTAGGAAACTGGGAGTGTGTCCAAAATCCATTTTCATCAAGGGTTACCACTTCAGGTTTGATTGGTTCGCTTTTCATATTCACCTCGCATTCTTCAATCGTGTCCAAGCAAAATCAGGACGTTCACTTAAAACCCATAGGTGACGCATATTCGCATCGTTAATGAGCTCGCTATCTTCTGGATAAACTTCAACTGCGCATGATTCGCCATAACCAACTGCTGACTTGATTGCTTGGAGCTCATCAAAAGTAATCCCGTCTACCCAGTTATTGCCTCTACGTTTAACGCTGTTCACAGTGATGCGAGTTAGGGTTTCGCTTTCAATAAATATTTGAACTAGGTATTGGCTGCTTTGGTAAGCGAAAATAGGTTTCTTGCGACCGCGAGACGGAGGGAAGTTAGATTGATGAACTTCCTTAAATGGCTTTAGTTTCATAAATCCTCCACGCTAATACCCAATTAACGAGCAAGCTCTATATCTTCAATTCGTTTGCGAGCTTTTGCCTTAGCTAGTTCTTGTGGTGATACTCGTTTGGGTGGGTTGATAACTTCGGGTTTTACTTTTTTAACCGTGAGTGGATTGCGCTTTGGGGGCTTACTCTTTTTAGGTGGTTTTTGGATTGAGTATCCATCTCGCTTTTGTTGGCAAATCTTCTTGGCGTTCTTACGGTAATATTCGCGGTTGTATATTTGCCGCGGGGTTAGCTGTTCCATTGATAACCTCCCGTTGAGTTGGGTTAGTCTTTTTTGAGTCGATAAGCACAATAGAAAATGACGCATAGAGCCAGATAAAGTAAAAGAGTGTTGAGCATTACATTTTACCCACTGCGTCATTGGCGAATGATTGGAACAACTCGGGAGTGAGTTCTATATCTGCACGAATAGCCCGACTAATGCCCCAACCATCTTGTTCGTTTTCAGGCTTAATAAGAGTTAAATCAATCGCTTCACGGCCTAAGATAAAACTGAAATATGGACGGCTTGCCGTGACGGTGCCGTGTTTGGTTTGATATGTAGCTGCCACTTGAGCCTCCTATAAAGATGAATGGCGCCCAATTGTGAGCGCCAGTAGTTAATTAGCTTGAGAACGAACCGATGAACGTTGTTATTTCAATATCATCAGCAATGAATTGAGCTTGAAGTTTTTCTTTAAACTCTTCGCCCATTTCTTCTTCATGTTGTTCTAGCTTTTTGATGCGGAGCACTAAGGTTTCATTACCGATGGTGCTCATGCGCATTTCAAAGGTACGAGAATCTAAACCTAGATACGGTTCGCAAGTGAACTTGAAGACTGCCGGCATTGGGAATTCTTCTTTAGTGCGTACAGCAACTGATTCATATTCAGATTGGTGATGACTAAAATCATCAACGTTCGATTCGCGACCCGCTTTTGCTTCAAACTTCATGTTACGAACGGCAGCTGATGCAATAGAGTTTTCAATCAATTCACCAGTCGTTGAGAATACTTGAATAAAATCGCTGTAATCTTCTACCCATTCAGCTAATTGCTTTTGATTAAGACGATCACCGTTCTTATGTAAAAGTGCTTGGTAAGCGGCTGTTTTTCGTAGATTCAGTGAAGCGGTATGCAAGCAGTGACCAGGTACATGAATGGTACCTAAATCAAAGATGGTTTTAGCCGACATACGCTCTGCATCAATAAAGCATTGGTTGCCTTCGGTTTGGAACTCTTCATGGTAACGAACGAACTCAACAATGTTTGCTGTGTTCATTTTTCCGCGAAATTGATTACGTTTTGGCATGTACTGCTCAAGATCATGCACTTGATATGATTCGGGTAGAGCTGCAATTGGGAAGCCTGCTTGTTCTAATTGCTCTAACAGGCTTGGAATGTTGGAGGATTCTTGAATTTGTACAATGGCTGACTTTTCCATTTTTGTCTCACTTGTTGGTTATTGAACTGATTAATAAAGGCGAAGAGGTTAGCCTCGTACTTCACGAAGTTGGCCCTCTTCAATGATTGCTTGGCCGTGAATATCTTCTTTTGGTCGGTCGTAGGTGAGTTTGCCGCCTTTGCCTACATAGGCAATGGATGTGTATTGGAAGTCTTCACTCTTGGTACCAAACCCAGCTTTAGGCTCTTTCACGCTCATATTGGCTGTGATCTCTACCATTTCATTGTTGGTACCCATTGGCTTGAGCTTTAAATCAAGTTTCACGCTGCCTTGTTTGTCGCTATATGCCACGGCGCGAGAAACATTTGAAAGGGCTAAGCCGATAACATTAGAAATAACGCCACCGTCTAGTTGCTGCATTAACATTGGGAAGTTTGTTGTGCGATCTTCTACGCTAAGGTTGCCTGCTTCTTGTTTTGACATGGTAGTTCTCCGTTGGTTGGATTAGCTTTAAACCTAAAACATCCACCAGCCGGATATACAAGAGCAGGGTAGATGCTTTAGGTTTGCCTCTGATGAGGAAAGAGGCTGTCCCGTGAAGCAATCACGCTAATGATCATTTCACTACCTGTCACTTCTGCACGTTTTTATACCGAGAGGCATGGAGGGGCAGATCTCAGGTTCGGGCGTTACATCCCCACGCACCGCTAGGGTTATCAATGGATCTTGATTTGTGCTGGCTTATTTATTCACGCCCAGCAACGTGATCTCTACGACTTTCCACAGACATAGAAACTGGTATGTTCTTGTTTCCACAGACGAGAAAAGGAAATAGCAGTGAATTACTTACACAAAAGAATGCATTTAAATCAAGGTGACATTGTTGTTGTCGAATGCTCACATCAGTGCAATGTGAGAATCCTCACGGATAGCAATTTTAGTAACTACAAAAGAGGAAGCCGCTTTCAATATCACGGTGGGTTTTATGAAATGCTTCCTGCCAGAATACAGGCTCCAACTACTGGGTATTGGAATGTTGTTCTGGATTTAGGTGGTGGCAGTGCTAACATCCGCCACTCAATCTCAGTCATTTCCGCTTAAAGATTGGGATTTGACTTGCTTTAAAGCATCTTCAAGGGCGGATATGACTTTTTCTTTCATTCCGTCCTCTTCATATGACAAACAACTTATTCCGCCATTTGATTCCGTATCACGCATCCAAACTGTTTCGCCGTTATTTTCAATAATTACTCTCATAAATCCTCCTGTTTAAATTCAAAACCCCACTTAACAATGAAGTTTTGAATTGCCACTCAACGAATGGCAATTTACAGCTTTCACTCAATTTCTGTCCTCCGTGAGTGCGCTCGGAGTGACCTAGTTTGGTTCCTTTATTGGTGAGGGAACCAAAGTTAGTCGTTCATAGTTCAATCATGTTAAAGAGCCATCAACTTCTGCTGCGCTATTCTTGGCGCTTTCAGTGTGTTGATGTGCTTAATAATACGAAATGTATTTTAATTGGTCAATACGAAATGTATTTAAATTTTGAGATGTGTATTAATTGTGAGGTAGAGCAGGAATATTCGGTACAAAAAAACCGCCACTAGGGCGGTATTTTGGCGTGAGGATATTGAAGAGTTACTTACGAGCGATTATTCCAAGAAGGCTGGTTATCTTACCAATAGCGATAATTATCCAACCAAGTGTGAATGTTGGTATAACTATCATTAAAAAACCAACTACGACATTGTAACTATACAATGAAGGTGGAATATCATTTCCACCATTTAAAATTGATATGGCCGTATAGACTGATGCTGCAACAATAAGACCACCAGACAGTAAAAGGAACCCATAAATTAGATCTGCAACCAAATCGCTCTTTTTATGTTTTATCTTATTTTCTTCCATTGTCTTTTGTCCCTATCTAGAAGTTAAAACGAATTTCACCGCCGTAGGATAGGTAATCCACCCTAGGCATGTAGCTCACTCTAGCGCCAATTGAAAATGCTTGAATAGGAAGCACTAAGAGGGAAGTGGTAATTTGAGATTCTGAGTCGTTACCTGTAATTTTGTCGGTATTACCGATAGCGGAAACAGCGGTATCCCATTCGAAATAATTTACAGGTTTAAAGCGAATACCAATCTCGCCGCCGTAACCTACTGCATTCTCTTTGGTTTTATTTGAGTTTACTTTTAATTCTGACCACATAGGAACGGCGTAGATAGATGCGTATGCTTGGACTTTATCGTAGGTATTTGAGTAAGCCCCAACGCCCAGGCGATTAATGCTTGTCGATGCCTCAGCATCAACGCCATTTATTGTTACATCATAGCTGTAAAATTCTATGTCAGCTAATAAATAGATTTGATTGAACGTTTCGGAACTTAGGCGGAATTTATAACTGTTGGCAGTATCATCTTCTAATCCTAAGTCATTAGCATCTTCCATCTTTGTTTGACCAGCATTTAAAGAAAGGTAGGTATAGCTGATTTGATCGCTTTGTTTGGCAAAGGTTGTTGCAGAAAGTAAGGCCAAGAGCAAAGCTGAAAACTTTTTCATTTCACGTCCTTATGTTAGTTTGTTTATATGAGCTTTAATTTTGCATCCACAGCAACACCAATCACTCGACAGTTACCATTGATCGCCATCATTGGGTAGTTAGGGTTGAGCGGCTTCAAGTAGTGCTGGCCGCTATCACTGATAAACTTTTTAAAGGTCGCTTCGTTTACGTCTGTCAGTTTTGCTACCACTAGCGATCCATTCTCGTGTTTTCGCTCTGTATCAACTAATACCAACATGCCTTCAGGAATGCTTGTGCCGACAGGGCTTGTCATTGAATCACCCTGCACGCGTAACCAGAAACAGCGTTGTGAAGTGCGTACGGTGGTTTCATACCACTCATCTATCTCATCAATCGTATAGGGCTCACAAGCTTCGGTCCATTGGCCTGCTTGTACAGCGCTGAGTACAGGGAATTTATTTTGATAGGTTGGCTGGATATCGATTGGTGTGACATTGGCGATCGCGTGGTCTGGGTACTCTAAAGCACCATCAGAATGCAGCATTAGTTCATCTAATTGAAGCTCTTTTAGTATAAGGGCTATTTTATCGATACTAGGATCTCTACGACCAGACAGCCAGTGTCCTAACCCACCTTGAGTCATTCCAATTCTTTCGGCAAGCCAATCTTGGGTTTTGCCTATTTCTTTTAATCGAGCTTTTGCAAGCTCATTCCATTTCATTTTCATATCTCAATTATACAGAGTGTATTAAAAAACCATAAATCCGTTACGTATTATTTATTGAAGAATGTAAATACATAACGTATTATTGGTTTTAAATAGGAGGCTATATGTCAAATCTGAAGCAAATAAGAACACACATAAAAGTTAATCAATCGGCTGTTGCAGATTTGGTTGGGGTTTCTCAGGGAACAATTGGGCACTATGAAAATGATAGGCGTATTCCTGATATCACTATGTGTTGGAAAATCGTTAAAGCATTAAACCAACTTGGAGCCGATTGTACTTTTGAAGACGTATTCCCTGATTCACAAACCAATCATACCGATTCGGCTCAATAACAAAACCACCAACAAAGAGGGCACATGGTGATGAACAAAAAAGAAATGGTAAATAAGACGATTGCAGGTTTCCCAGGTGGTAAAGAGGCAGTTGCCGCTGTGCTTGGCATGAGTGTCGATGGTTTTAATAACCGTTTATATGAAAAGAAAGGTCAGCCGTTCTTTAGTGTGGATGAACTAGAAACAATGGCGAGCTTAAACAATACACCGTTCGTGGCGGAATACTTCGCTATTAAGACTGGCCATGTTGTTGTTGAGACACCAAAGGTTGAAGAGCTAGATAAGCAAGAGCTGTACGACAGTGAAATGTTTGTGAGTTCAATTTCTGGACAGCTTAAGCAGTTACGTTACCAAGCTCAACGCGATGGAATGTATGACGCTAGAGAGTTAGCACAGATTGAACGTTTAGAGCGTGAATATATTGCTGCGCTGGTGGCTCATTCAATGAAAGAAAAAACAGTATTTGTGGTGACGAAATGAAAACGGATGAATTTGCAGAGTTTTTAAAGCAACACGCGGATATGACGGTGAGTTCATGCAATGTGATTCGTGAGCATAGCGAGATAGAAGCAAATCGATGTGAGCTTGAACGTTTGCACTTATTACGTGCCAAGTGTGAGCACCAAATCATTACGGTTCAAAACAGAATTGAGAGCCAGAAATAAAAGTGCCATTGCGTAGCGGTCACTACCAATGGCATGGATTAAACGTATGGAGGTTTTAATCATGAACAGAATAGCACAACGCAAATTAACGTCAAAGCTCTACAACAAGCACATTAACAACCAGTTTGTTTATTTCATGGTGGTAATGGGTAGGCCTGTTCGTATTAGCCGAGCATTTGCAAAACAAGTATTTGAGGGGGCTCTGTAATGGCGAGTATCGATATTAATAATCCACCTAAACGGTATGACGTTATTTATGCCGATCCTCCTTGGGCGTTTACGAATGCTAAAACAGGTGGCTCTATGAAATCGGGTGCAGCAGCTCAATACCCAACAATGACGCTAGATGAAATGAAAGCCTTACCAGTAAATGAATTGGCTAGTGATAATGCTTTGTTGGTTATGTGGTGGGTTGGATCTCAACCTAAAGAAGCTATTTCATTACTTGAAGCTTGGGGTTTCGAACTTCGCAATATGAATGGTTTTGTATGGAACAAACTTACTCAACTGAATAAGCCATTTTTTGGCATGGGGTTTTACACTCGTGCCGGTAGTGAGTCTTGCATCATTGCGACTAAAGGAAAATTTAAACCTGTTTGTAAAAGCGTTCGTGCGGTGTTCCATGCTGAGGCGCAAGTTCAGTTTGAAGCGAGAGTAGGTCGCCATAGTGAAAAGCCTAAACAGGTTCGTGACCTCATTGAAGAGTTAGCCGGTGATGTGCCACGAGTAGAGTTATTTGCACGTAAAACAGCAAGCGGCTGGGATGCGTTTGGGAATGAGGTGTAGTAATGGCTAGATTGTTTGACGTTGTTCGTGAGCTTTCTGGTCAAGGTTCAGTGATCAGCACTCCACGCCCTTATATTAAATTCTGTGAAGGCAACCATACTCATGCTGCTGTGTTATCTCAGTTGGTCTTTTGGTCTAGCACTAAACCTAATGGCGAATGGTTTTACAAATCTAACGATGAATTAGGTGAAGAGTTATGCCTTTCATGTGATCAAGTTCGTTACGCTATTCGTCAACTTAAGAAGCGTTTAGAGGGCGTTATCCACAGCCGAGTTAAAAAGGCGAATGGCGTACCAACCACGCATTATCAAATAGATGGCAATAAGTTGGTGGATCTTTTGTTCCCTAAAAACGAACAAGATCCCCAAATGGAAGTGGGAAAATTACCAGAACGGAATGGTGAAGATAAAAGCCAACACAATTCCCAAATGGAAACGGTAATTTTACCAGATGGAAATGGGAGTATTACCAATTCCACCTGTGAAAATTCCCAGAACCTTGGAAGTGGGAATATTACCGAATCCATTAACAGATCCAAACCAGATACTAACAAACAGATCGTTAATGTTCCGAGCCAGCTCGAAACCGCCAGTACGGAAAATCCTGTTTTGTTTTCGATTCCTCTCAAGGGCAAGACCAAGATTCATGAGGTTACTCAATCTGAGTTATTTGAACTTCGAGAATTATACCCTGCGGTTGATGTTGCTCAGCAGTTCCGAAACATGATCGGTTGGTGCAAGGCGAATCCAACTCGACAAAAAACCGCATCAGGGATTAAGCGATTCATTCACGCTTGGTTATCCAAGGAGCAAGACAAGGGCTACGGGAAACCTCAGCAAGCGCAAGCTTCAACGTCTCAGCCTGATGAAACTCAAACCATCAAGAATGAAATTTCTCGCTTGGAACGTGAAGCCGATGCGATTGGTATTCAGATTAATCAATCCAAGGAGTGGGGCGCAACGGAGCAAGCCATTCAAAGTTTTGAGCGTCAGCAAGCCAATATTCTTGCTAAGCGTTCTGATTTGATTAAGCAGCTAGGAGGGGCGCATGGCCAGTGAGCAAGATTTGATTGAGTTGATGAATAACCGAGCTAAGGCGTGGACTCCTACAGAACTGTGCAATGCGTTGGGTGTACATGTGATTGAAGCGATTGGTTTGATTGAAAAGGCTCGCAAGCGTGGTGTTGATGTTCGTGTTGTGAGCGGTGAGAAAACAGGGAATGCAGGGAAAGTATTTTTAGGGGGTGATCATGTTTGAGTTAAGTACCAATGCTGAGATGACGATGAGCAGTCGTGAGATTGCGGAAGTGGTTCAGCTTCGTCACGATAACGTAAAAAGAACAATGGAAACATTGCGATTAAAAGGGTTGGTGTCTTTTACTCAAACTGAGGAAAAGAGCGGAGGTCGCCCTGCAACGGTTTATCACATTAATAAAAGAGATAGCTATGTTGTTGTGGCTCAATTATCACCAGAGTTTACAGCTAAGTTGGTAGATCGCTGGCAAGAGCTGGAACAAAAGCAAAATATGCCTAATTGGTTAAAGAACCTTTCTCCACAAGCTTTAACGGTTATTGAAGATCTGAATAACCAAGTTGAAGTTGCTCATAAAGAAGTGGATCGCTTGCAAGGCGTGTGTAATACGATTACCGCTCAATTTACTCATGGCGTTAGTGCTCCAACGTTCTGCACTCAATTTAATGGCGTAAATATGAACCAAGTAAGCGCAGTGCTATGTAGTAAGGGCGTATTCATTAAAGAGAAGCGTGGCTACCGTGTTTCTTCTCATTACCGTGATGTGTATTTCAAGCAAGAGATCATCAATTGCCCCGATAAGAAACAATCATTCAAGCCAGTGCTAACGCTTAAAGGTGCCAAGTGGATGTACAAGCTTTATTTAGCGCATGAGCTACCAATGAAAAAGGATTGGGATGGCAAGTTTGATCACGTTGTATTTGAGGATAAAGCAGCATGAAACCAATATGGGTAATGGCAAAGGAACATAACCGTGAGTCTCGCATAATGTACGGAAACATAACTTCAGTGAAGCGTAGACCATCAGAATTATATTTAGCTCAAAAGGAATTAAAGCAAGCGGTACCGAGTGATTGCTCTATCGATAATGAAAAGCTTGGCGAACTACTAGGTGAGGTATTTTGCTAATGAGCAAGTTAGAGGCTTTATTAATTCATCATATTAAAACAATGAAGTTAGAACAGCCGGTACCAGAGTATCGATTCCATGAAACTCGTAAGTGGCGTTTTGACTTCGCTTATCCAGAGCAGAAAATAGCAATTGAAGTGGAAGGTGGTACCTGGACGAACGGACGCCATACTCGCGGCAAGGGATATGAACAAGATTGTGAAAAATACAACACTGCAGCATTACGTGGTTGGACTGTTCTTCGATTCACCAGTGGCATGATCACAAGTTTGAAAGCAATCAAAATGATAGAGGAAGCGTTGAATGCCTAAGAAGATTTACATTGCGGGCCCAATGTCCGGTATGCCGGAATTTAATAAACCTGCATTTATCAGTAAAGCGAGTGAGTTAGCTCAAGAGGGGTATATCGTTTTAAATCCTGCGGTTCTACCAGATGGTATGAGTTGGGAAGAGTATATGTATATCTGTATTCCTATGCTTTCGGTTGCTGATGAGATTTATATGCTGAAAGGTTGGACCGAATCTAAGGGCGCTACGATTGAGCATCATGAAGCATTGGCACAAGGGAAGTCGGTTATTTACGAATGTTAGTTCTAAAGCCTTTTATTCAACATGATCTTGGTTTGGTGATGCTTAAGCCGGGTAAGTCATTACTTGATGAACTGACACGTATGAGTAATGGCAACCGGCTATTGATTTCGTCACTACCTAAAGAACTGGTTAATGTGCCAAGCGGTAAGATCAACGTTCCGGTAATTCCGGATAGTTCAACTAAGTCGCTGGTGGATGATGAACGTTTACTCGAGTTCTTCCTGAATGCCGAAGTTCAAAAGCGGTTGGGGAGTTTTTATCATTGGCTTGAGAGTATCCCACATTGCCAACTGTCTGACGGTGAGTTCTGCGATAAGAACCTGACCTTTTTAGATTGTAAGCATGGGGCGGTGCGCTTGTGTTGGCACCATGATAACCAAGAGCGAGCAAACCTAAGTGAGCGATCAAGAGTACAAGCGAAAGAAAATGTTATGGCTTGGGGTGTGGGTACTGTATCACGTCGGCTTGGCTTTACTGGTAGCCATACATTAACGTTACCGGAACTGTGCTGGTGGTCTGTAAAAGAGGGCGTTTATCAACATTTGCCGCAAAGCGTTGTAGAGCAGATGTTTGGTATTAAACCCAAAAAGAAAGAACCAACTCCAATCCGGAAAAGAGAGCACGATCCGCGCTTTGATGTTGATGTAGAAGAGTTACTTGAGAATAAAGCTAAGCAGGTGAAACTCATCATTGATGACAATCCACCAGCCATGCACATGAAAAGGCCAAAGCAGCTAACCTGGCAAAGTGAAAAGTATCTTAAGTTCATCCGTTCTCTACCATGCTGCGCAACTGGACGACATGGTACCGACTCCGATCCTGTTGTTGCTCATCACTTGATTGGTCACGGTGAAGGAAAGATGGGCGGTAAGGCGCATGACTTGTTTACTATGCCGATGCTTGCCAGTGTTCATCAAGAATTTCACCACGACCCGAAAACTTGGGAGGCTAAGCATGGATCCCAGTTGTTTTTTGTTAAGCAGACGCTTAAGAGAGCGCTGGATGTTGGGGTAATCTGTTAGTTATTGAAAGGTAACAATTGCATTGTGTTCAGTATAAAAAAGTAACGTTGGAGCCAGTTTTTTTAAATTAACTAAAAATATTTAAAAATTCTTTATACCCACTAATACGCAACAAAACGCACTTAATGGGCTTTTAAGTAAACTTAACCCGCCGTTATCCGCCGCGAAGATTAATGGCCTTATTTGGTCGTTTTGAGGCGTTATTGGGCGTTATTTGACTATATTTGACGGTTAGAGATTTAATTGGATTGGCTATTTTTGAAGGTATTGACGCTATGGTTATCGTGAAGTAACTTTAGATTACACCTTGTTGTATTAGTAGTGATTACACATATAACGAGTAAGTCATATAGAGATTTTTCGGAGTTACCCATGAGCAACATTAATCGTACACAGTACCATGAATTGAATAAAATTCTTTGGGATATGCACGAAAAGTTCATCAATCCCAAAACCGCTCTAACTATGTATGAACGTCGTTGGTCAATGATCGAAAAAGAAAGAATCCATTTCAAGGAAAAGCGATTGATCGCGCAACTTGTTAGAGAATATGGAAACGGTTTGTTTATGCCAGCGGCGTAATTCATTATGTCAAATTACCAAGTCGATCACCATCAAGTTATTGAGTCAGCATTAAAGCAATTTAATGCTGACTATTTTATTGAGCATAATATTTTATTTGGCGGTGGTACTCGTATTGCTTTAGAGCTTAATGAGTTTCGGGAATCTATTGATATAGATTTTCTGTGCCCGGATAAAAAATCATATCGTGCTGTTCGTGAGCAGGTGACTAATCGATCTTTAGGCGCTCTTGTTACTCAAGATTTTGAGTATGCTAGAGAGATTCGAGCTGATAGAGATGCTGTTAGAACGTGGATAGATATAAATGGTACGAAGGTAAAACTTGAGTTTGTTAGTTGTGATAACTGGAGTTTACAAGCTGATACCGACAATACCTCGTTATTTCCCCTTCCTTTTCTTGACCAAGTATCTTGTTTTTATACGAAGTTAACGGCCAATTCAGATAGAAAGCTGACTGAGCCCTATAAAGATATTTTAGATTTATTAATGATGTATCGTGAATGGGGCGACATTCCCCAAGAGTCGATTGACTTAGCAGAAGCCCATTATGGTAAAAAAGTGATACTTCCAGATCTTATTGTGTCCTTAGATGATATTATTAAGTCGCCTGAAAAATACGTGAAAGCGGCTAAGAACGTCAAAATGTCTGAAGAAGTAATTGATGAATTAATTCGAGAAGTACCCATTCTTTTAAAAGAATCAATAAGTATTTAATCAACATTTTATTCAGAATTGCCTCAGTAGATGTACTGGGGCTTTTTTATATCTGCTTGTTACACATTTTGTTATTTTTTGCCTTCTTATTTTCCCCTTGCTACGGTTAATAATTACAATCTGTGTTTATATACAACCTGATCAAATAACCAGTTATAATAAATAGGTTATTCTTCAAGAGGATGTACGCATGGGCTTAGTAACAAACATCGAATATTGGGATATGTCTGCAGCAATTGGTATGGCGACAGAAGGCGTTCGTGCTAAATACAATGTTGGCTCTGGCGGTGGTGGCTTCGGTGCTGCTGATATGGAAATCGCTTCTAAGTTGGATGGTGGCAAAGTTTTGGTTGCTGTTCACCAAATGGGGCAACAGTTCGAGAACTTAGAGCTTTGGTCGATGTTTGCTTATGCGTCTCCTAACTGGAACCGTTCTGGCCGTAGCAAACAACTTTTTGAATATGTCATTAATGATTGGGTGTTTGAATGTGCTGAACAAGGCAACTTTATTCAAATAGCTATGTTTGATCGTATTAAAGCTATTCTTCCTCTTGTTGCTGGTGGACTGGCATTAGAGCAACTTTCTGGTGCTGATATTTCTAATGTTCGCGGTGATTTAGTGTATCACCCTGTGGCTGATCGTAAGGCTATGATTCATGCTTTGGTTGAATTAGATTGCACTAACAAAGGTGAACACTCGGAGTCGTTCGTGAAGAAGCGTACTCGCTATTATCAAACTAATTGGGCGCGTTTTTCTGAACATATTGAACGCTTGAAAAATATTATGGTGAGGTATGACACACTTGCTCGTAAAATCTACAAAAAACAACTTGAAAAGCAAATGATGTCAATATAAGCTCTAATTATTAGGTTGGATTTTTGTATCCAATCAACATTAACCGCCCTCGATGGCGGTTTTTTTATGCCTGAAATTTGAGGTTGAGTGTGCAGATATCAAAACGTGTGATGGCTGCTATCTCGGCAGCTGCCTTATCTATTGCCAGTGCAATGATTGTTGATTTGGAAGGTATTGAATATACGCCTTATCAAGATGTCGTTGGTGTAACCACTGTATGTTATGGCCACACTGGTGATGATATAGAAGACCGAACCTATTCCCAAGAAGAGTGCCAGGAACTGCTTGATAGTGACCTAACCAGGATCGCTTCACAGATTGATTCTAATATCGTTGCTGATATCAGCGTGACTCAACGAGCCGCTTTATATTCCTTTGCTTATAACGTTGGACCTACTGCATTTAATAAATCGACTTTACTTAAAAAACTCAATGCTAACGATATGTCTGGTGCTTGTGCTGAACTGCATCGGTGGATTTATGCTGGCGGTAAGAAGTGGAAAGGGTTGATGAATCGCAGAGAAATTGAAGAGGCGGTATGTCGTTATGCTCAGTAATACATATATCAAAAGTGTGAGTATTGTCTTAGTTTCCTTGCTTGTGATGACAGTGTTTATCCAGCACGTAAAAAATGGAGAACTTAAAACAAAACTAAATGCAGCTGTTGAATTAGCTGAATTAGCGCAATCAACCGTTTCTAAGATGCAGGAGCAGAATGCGAAAGTGGCCAAGCTTTATATTAAGCAACAAGAGGATTATGAGAATGCACAGGCTAAAGTATCTCAGCTTGAGCGTGATCTTGCTGATAGTTCTAAGCGGTTGCACGTCAACGCCACTTGTCGTGAACCAATGTCCACAAAGCCCAGCACCTCCAGCGTGGATGATGAGCGAACCCCCAAACTTACAAGAGACGCTGAACGAAATTATATTCGTCTCAGACAGCAAATCACTACCATCACAGCTCAAGTAAATGGGCTGAGGTCATATATAGAAGCGCTTCCTAGTGAGTGTGTCGCTAAATAAGACCCGACTGCAGTCGAGGTTACCAACATGAAAATGAGCATTATGGATAAGACAGTTACCACTTCCAGTTATGTTGCCAGTGTGTCTACTGCTATTGGTGGCTTGTTTACCTTATCTAACGTTGCGTTATTTATAGGTATTGTCACTACCTTTATTTTATTTGTTATGCAGTGTCGATTGAACAAGAAACGCAGACAGCAAGATGCTGAATATCATGCTGCACGTATGGAAGCGTTAGTGAACGGCAATGTTGTTACTGATATTGAACAAAAGAAAGTTGGTTAGCTGATGCCTGCTAAGACACCAAAAATGTGTAGGGAACGTGGGTGTATAAAGCCAACGACCCTTAAGCATGGATTGTGTGAAGAGCATAAGCACAAGGCATCAAACTGGAAAGTCTTTGCTGAACAACAGGGTGGTTCAAAGCGAATCTATAATTCTTCTAAATGGCGCAATACGGTTAAAGCCATCAAAGATAGAGACAAAGGTTTATGCCAACATTGCTTAGCTAAAGGTTTAATTACTCCCGGTACTGATTGTGATCATATTAAGCCTGTGAGCAAAGGTGGTAACAAGTGGAGCTATTCGAACCTGCAGCTGCTGTGTCGTGAGTGCCATAAGAAGAAAACCATAATGGATAGTCGAGGTTAGTATGCATAACAATCTACCAATAACTGGTGAAGTGTTTGCCACGGTTTACCTAAGTGCTATAGATGGCAATGCAGTAAATCTAGTGCGATGGAATCCAATTGGAAAATACTTTGAGTACCATAGTGGTGGTGTATGGATGTCAGTGTCAGAGCGTTTCTTTTCAGGCGCGAAGGTCATTACCCTAAAAGATTTTGAATAATACCCCGGGGTGGGAAAATCTCTACAGTTTTTGATCTTTCTATATACCGCCATCCTAATCAAATTTTTACATCCGTAAAATTAAGAAATTGAAAATCAAGCACTTACAAAGCTCATAAAAATCAAATTTAATCAAGTGCTTATTGGATCTTGTTTGTGATCCTCGTTTGTATGGAGTTTAAAGCGTGGCAGGCAAGCGATTAATTAAATCCACATCAGGCAGAAAGCCCAAACCACTAAAGACACACGTCAATAATGGTAACCCAAGCAAGAAATCCCTGAATACTGAAGAGCCCAAATTTACTCAGGTAAATAATATTGAATGCCCTGAATGGTTAGGTGAATTTGCTAAGGGAATGTGGGAAACGATAGTTCCTGAAATTTGTCGAGTGACCGTTCTGTGTGTTACCGATATCCATAACATTGAAAGTTTTTGTACATCTTATGAAAACTTCCGAAAGGCACAAATCGATATCATGGAAAAAGGTGTTGTCATTGAGAATATGCAAGGCAACACAGTGAAAAATCCAGCCGCAACAGTATTAACTGAGTCACAGAGACAAATGGTTATGCTCGGTAGTTTGCTAGGTTTGGACCCTTCAAGCCGAACACGCTTGATTGGTGTGGCAGAAAAAGAAAAGGACAATCCATTTAGTCAAATGTAGGTGAACAATGGCCGATAAAAAAGATTATGCAGCCATTGCTCTTAACTACTGCAAAGACGTAGTAAGTGGAAAGATCGACGCTTGCCAATACATTCGTTTAGGCTGCCAAAGACATATTGATGATCTAAAACGCTCTAAAAAAGACAAATCATTTCCTTATGAGTTTGATGAATTTAAAGCATTCAGAGCGTGTCACTTCGTTGAAAATCTCACTCACACAAAAGGTGAATGGGCATTTAAAAAAATGCGGATCACGCTTGAGCCGTGGCAGGTATTTAATTTTGCTTGTGTGTTTGGGTGGGTTCGTCGTGATGATGGGCTTCGTCGTTTTGTTGAAGTATATGACGAAATACCTCGTAAGAATGGTAAATCAGTTATCGCGGCAGGTGTGGGTCTATATTGCTTCGCAGCAGATAACGAATTCGGTGCCGAAGTCTACTCTGGCGCAACAACCGAAAAGCAAGCGTGGGAAGTTTTCAGACCAGCCAGATTAATGGCCCAACGAAACCCAGCGTTAACGTCTCATTTTGGTATTCAAGTAAACGCATCCAATTTACTTAAACCAGAAGATGGTGCGAGATTTGAACCACTAATCGGTAATCCAGGTGATGGTTCTAGTCCAAGTTGTGCGATTGTCGATGAATATCACGAGCATGATAATGATGCGTTATTTACTACCATGCTTACAGGTATGGGGGCCAGACGACAGCCGTTAATGTGGATCATTACAACAGCTGGCTACAACATTGCTGGTCCTTGTTATGAAAAGCGACGTGAAGCAATAGAAATGCTCACCGGTACCACGCCAAACGATCGATTATTCGCAATGATTTATACCATTGACGATGAAGATGATTGGACAGACCCAAAAGCACTGAAAAAAGCGAACCCTAACATGGGCGTGTCAGTGTTTGAGCAATACTTGCTTGATCAGCTAGAGAGAGCAAAGAACAATCCAAACTTTGCCAACAAATTTAAAACAAAGCATTTAAATAAGTGGACCAGTGCTAAGGCCACTTACTACAACATGGAAAGTTGGAAGAAATGCTTTGATCCAAACCTTTCGATTAACGAATTTATTCATGATGAATTCTACTCTGGGCTCGACCTAGCAAGAAAGCTCGACTTAAACAGTCTAGTTAATTTGGCTGTAAGAATGGTTGATGGTCGTCGTCATTACTATTGCGTATCGCCTAAGTTCTGGGTGCCGGAAGACACCGTGTTTGATCTTGATAACAAACGCATGTCTGAGCGCTATCAAAACTGGGTAAACACTGGCGACTTAACCCCGACCGATGGGGCAGAGGTTGACTACCGTTACATTTTTGAAAGTGTAAAAGAGGTGAATTCCACTGTTCCTATTAGTGGGATAGCGATTGACCCACATGGCGCAACAGGCCTATCACATATGCTGATAGATGAAAGCCTCAATGTGATCACCATGCAGCAAAATTACACCAAAATGTCAGACCCAATGAAAGAACTGGAAGCCGCAATTGAATCTGGTCGATTCCATCATGATGGTAATCCAATTCTTACTTGGTGTATGTCTAACGTTATCGGTAAAAACTTACCGGGTAACGATGATGTTGTTCGTCCAGTTAAAGAAAATGCCGATAGCAAAATCGATGGGGCGGTTGCTCTCATCATGGCAATGGCATTAGCAATGACCATTGAGCCTCAAGAAGTTAATTCTGGTGGGCTTGAATGGTATGACGATGACGAAATAGTTTTCTTCTAATTTTTCTCAACTCTTCGGTAATCCAATGAATATTAAATCTTTACTCATCGACATCGTCGGGTTGAGCGGCTTTTCTGCGTTTTGCGTTGGGCTGTTTTTTTCTTTTGGCTTACCAGTAATGCTTATGGTTGCTGGTGGCTTAATGGTTATTTTTGCACTTTGGGCAGGTAATTAATGGGTATCTTTTCAAAACGTAACCATGCCCCTGATTTAGATATCGAACAGCGTGGTTTGTCGCCAGAGACAGAATCAGCGTTTGCCGCAGGTGAGACGTCTGAATGTACAGCCAGTCCTAACTCAGCGCTGAATCTGTCTTATGTCTATTCAGCCATGTATATCATTTCCTCTTCACTTGCACAGTTGCCGTTAAAGGTTCTGAAAAAAGATGGAGATAACGTTAAGGCAGCATCTGATCACCCCATGTCTTCGATGATTTCATTTCGTTTTGATGAATTTCAATCGTCTTATAAGTGGAGAGAAACAGAGCAATTCCGGTGTCTTGGTTGGGGGAATGCCTATACGGAAATTTCTCGTAGAGGACCACACCCAGAGTTAAAGAATCATGCTCCGTGGCTGGTGACATTACAAAAGAACTTGAATAACGGTACCTATTATTACTTGGTATCAAGTGATGATGGTGAACCAGCGTATGCCGTCGATCCTGAAGACATGATCCATATAAAAGACATTTCCTATGACAGCAAAATGGGAGTAAGCCGGATTAAGCAAAATGCCCCAGCGATTGAATGGGGTTTGGCAATGCAAAGCTATGGTTCATCTTTCTTTGGCTCAAATGGTCGTCCAACAGGAGCGGTTAGCCCAAAAAATGAATTGAATGATGAATCATGGCAGCGATTCAAAAAGATGTTTAAGAATGCAGGATCATCTTTTACGTCCAATTCAAACCGCACCATGTTACTGCCTGCAGAGCTTTCATATCAAAGCTTCACCATTCCACCGGAAGACATGCAATACCTAGAGTCACGTTCTTTTAGTCGAACCGAGGTTGCAAGCATGTTTAATGTGCCACCACACATGATAGGCGCATTAGAAAACGCAACGTTTAGCAATATTAGCGAGCAAGTGGTTCAGTATGTGAAATACACCATCATGCCGTGGGTGAAACTGTGGGAACAAGAGCTTAATTACAAGCTATTCACCACCACAGAATTAAAGGCAGGTTATTACGTCAAATTTAACCTTGCTGGTTTGCTACGTGGCACTCCAAAAGATCGCGCCGATTTTTACAAAATTATGGTGGATATTGGTGCTTACACTCGCCAAGAAGTACGAGCCCTTGAAGATATGAATCCAATTGATGGATTAGATAAACCAGTCATTAGCCAAAACATCAAATCAGTCGAAATGATGGATGCGGAAGCTGCAATTAAAACGAAAGAGGCCAGTAATGGAAATGGAAACGAGAACATTTAATTGTGAGCTACGAGCCGATGCAATGGAGTCTGGCAGCGTACTCATTAAAGGTAGTGCAGCCGTATTTAATAAGCGTAGCGAATTGATGCGTACACCTTGGGGAGAGCCATTTCGTGAAGTAATTAAGCCTGGTGCTTTTGATAGTGTTCTTGGTGACGATGTTCGTGGCTTGTTTAATCACGATCACAACTACGTACTTGGCCGCAGTGCTTCAAAAACACTTCGTTTGTCTGTAACGGACACCGAGCTTAATTATGAAATTGACGCTCCAACTACACAAACCATCACAGATTTAGTGATTGAGCCAATGAAGCGTGGTGATGTAAATCAGTCCTCATTTGCTTTTGCGGTAGCAAATGATGGAGATGAATGGGAATACGACGATGAAGATGGCGTATTGCTACGCACGATCACCAAAGTGAAGCGACTTTTTGACGTTTCTCCCGTGACATTTCCTGCTTATTCCGATGCTGATTCAAGTCTTTCTACACGAAGCCTTGAGCAGTTCAAAGAAAAACAAAAAACCAACCCCGACGCGCAATGGCGCAACCACGTAGAAAACTTTCTACAAACTCTATAAAGACAACAAGGAGCCTAAAATGGCTAAATTGAAAGATTTACAAGAAAAACGTAACAACATTGCGGGTCAAATGCGTACGTTAAACGACAGCATTTCTGTTGACCAAAAATGGACTGATGAGCAACGTACTCAATTTAAGGCGATGAAGTCTGAACTGGAAGATCTGGATAACAGTATCCAACTTGCAGAAACTGTTCGTAGTCAAAATGAAGCGGATGCTAAACGTGAGCGAGATCAAGAAGAGCGCTCTCGTAATATTCATGATGCCACTGGTGGTAAAGAAGAGCGTTATCACAAAGCTTTCGATAAGATGATCCGCTCTGGATTTGGCGGCTTATCAAGCGAAGATAAGCAAGTGATTCGTGAAGCACGTGCGCAATCAGTTGGTACCGACGCGGATGGTGGTTACACCGTTCCTACCACGTTCCAAGATCGTATTGTGGAATCAATGAAAGCTTATGGTGGTGTAGCTAATCATTGCCAGGTTGTTGTTACATCGTCGGGC
Source organism: Vibrio sp. E150_018 (assembly GCF_053544035.1). NCBI lineage: Bacteria > Pseudomonadati > Pseudomonadota > Gammaproteobacteria > Vibrionales > Vibrionaceae > Vibrio > Vibrio sp. E150_018. The sequence goes on from NZ_JBHGNY010000001.1 coordinate 273,290, forward strand.
AATCCTATTCAGTGGGCGACCAGTGACGGTACCGCCGACATGGGGGCATTTATTGGTGAAAACGTAAAAGCGACAGAGCAAAAAGTGATATTTGGTCAAGTTACGCTTGGCGCTAAGAAAATCACCTCTAATGTGATTCTGACATCTAATGAATTGCTGGCTGATTCTGGTATCAATATGGATGCTTACTTAGGCTCTCGCATTGCTCAGCGTATTGGCCGTAAAGAAGCGGACGCTATCGTGAACGGAACAGGCACCGGTCTTGAGAATAAAGGTCTAGCGGCTTCAGTAACCGGAACGGTCCCAGCAGCAGGTTCAGCGTTATCATGGAAAGACTTTAATAGCCTAGTCCATGCGGTGGATCCAGCATATCGTGGTATGGATTCTTTCAGCCTCGCTATGAATGATGCAACACTGCAGATTGCTGAACAAGAAGAAGATTTGCAAGGACGACCAATTTGGTTGCCAGAAGTTAGCGGACATACGCCAGCCACTATTCTTGGTTATAAATATTTTATTGATCAAGCCATGGAAGACATTTACGCCGGTGATTGGAATGCGTTTGTGCTACGTCGTGTAGCAGGTATGCAACTACGCCGCTTAACTGAGCTTTATGCTGAATCAGATCAAGTCGGCTTCTTGGCATTCCACCGCTTCGATACTGTGCTTGAAGATACAGCAGCCATAAAAAAAATGGCCGTTCCGGCAGCACCATCTGGCGAATAATTTTCCCAGAGATGGAAATAGAAAGGCGGCTTAGGTCGCCTTTTTTAATGAATGATTAATGAGTAGCTTATGGCGTTTTTAACCATTGATGAAATTAAGCAGCAAACTTATGTCAGTGATGACGATGAAAATGATTATTTGCTCGCACTTGCTGATGCTGCGATTGAGCGTATTCAGGATTATACCAATCGCGTGCTTTATGAATCCAAAGAGGATGCAGGGGATGATGAGGTTGCTTTGATTTGGAAAGCGGATATAAAGCTAGCAGCATTGATGTTAGTTGCTCATTACTATGAAAATCGCGAGGAAGTTTCAAGCACTCAAACTTATGCGATCAGCGAAGGCGCAATGAGCATTCTTTCTCGTTATAAATTTATTCCGGTATAACTATGCAAGCAGGTAAGCTAAGAAGCAAAATTGATTTGTGTCGATTAATCGACGTTAAAGATAGTGCAGGAGGAACAAAAAAAGAGTTCCGCCCTTACGCTTATGACGTTCGATGTGATGACAGAGTAAAAAGCACTAATCAAAAGCTCACATCAAACGTTGAGCTGCAAGAAGAAATTCACACCATTCGCATCCGTTACAGAAACGATATTCTACCTAAAGACATGGTCCGATTGCGTGATGGTCGCCTGCTAACCATTGAGGGTTACCCCATGCCAGAAGGCGATCAGAAAAAGCGGTCATTGATAATTACTGCTCGATATATAGGTGACTAATATGACCGATCCATTCTCGTTTGATCTGCAAGGATTGGCTGATCTTGAATCAGCTATGAAGGGGCTAGAAGTCGCCACTCAAAAGCAAGTGATGAGATCGGCGGTACGCAAGGGAATGGAGCCCGTTTATAACCAAACAAAAATAAATGTGCAGTCGAGATGGGGGGAGCGTTCTGGTGTTCTTCATGACTCTGTAAGGTTAAGAACGACTGCACCTAAAAATAAGAAATGGGCTGATATTATCGGCTCTGTTGGGGTATATCGAATTCGTTCACTTGAACCATTAGCAAAAGCCTATTACCCAACAGGTTATTACATTACAGCTCCTGTTCTTGCTTATTGGTTTGAGTTTGGTACTCAGCCTCACAAACTGAGTAGAAAATCTAAAGCAGCCAGAGGAAAAGATAACGGTGGTGGCCTTCATCCTGGCATGCCGGCTAAACCTGTATTGCGACCAACGATGGATGCCAATGTTGAAATTACATTAACTCGCACATCGAACGTGCTTGGTACAGCAATTGATAGAAAGGTTGGGAAAAAATAATGATGACGAGTATCTACCAACTTTTAACATCTTTACTAGGCATTCCTGTTTGGCAAGATTTTATTCCTGAAGGAGAAAGTAAGCCAGCTGCTTCTTATTTGGTTATTTCTCGAGAAAATGAGCGCGTACTAAAAGGAAAAACGATACTAAGAAGAATCAACGTACAAGTCTCTATTTCCTCAGATAAATCACGCCTTGAAACCGAAGATTATTGCAACAAATTGCGGGCTATTGATGGCTCTAGTTCATTGGATAACTTTAAATATATCAGCATTTTGAGCGATACCGATGAGCCGAGAGATGATAGCTCTGACCCCGTTTATACAACCAACATTGAACTGCAATTAACACCTAAACAAACACAGGATAACTAACATGACAGACACAACCCAAAATGCAACGTTGGTTGCAGGCACTTGTTGTTTTTACCGCATCTTAGGTGAAAGCCAAAATTTTGCAGAACTGGAAGGCGTTCGCTCATTAGGTCGAATTGGCTCCACTGGCTCATTCGTTGATCAATCCACTTTAAAAGATCGCACTAAACGTTATATCGGTGGGGTAAAAGACACTGAGGAATCAACCATGAAACTTGCTCGTTATCTTGATGATGACATTCAGCAGGCATTTATTGATGCTGCTGAGCAATCAAAAAGCATTGAGTTTAAAGTTGTCTATCCGGTTGATGAAAACGGCAAGCAGCTTGTTGCATTATTTCAAATTGCAACCAGTGGCTATGGTATGCCAGAAACATCCGATGCCAACACAATCATTGAATATGACGTGTCTTATCGTATGTCCGGTGAACCTTCATTTGCCAACGCTTCAGGTAACAATACCGCCTCAGTGTCGGCGGTGACCATTACAGAAGCTGGAGAGTTTTCTGTAGCAGATGGTGAATATACACTAACTCAAGGTAAAGAGTTCGCTACCAGTGGAACCGGAATTAACGCAACCTTAAGTGCGACAGTGGAAAGTGGCGCTATTACTGCGGTTACCGTTACTGGTGGTGGCATTGGCCATCAAGTTGATGATGTATACACCGTAGTAGCTATTGGTGGTGGAACCACAACAACCCAAGGCACATTAACGGTATCAGAGGTGAGTTAATGTTAGTTACCAAGTTGACGAAATACACCCCAAAAAAAGAAACAATTCCAGTTCCTGAGCTTGGTGAAGGGGCTGAAATTATCTTGCTTGAAATGGTGGGTGAACGTGCGAAAGCTTATGCAGAGTTTTTACGAGGATTAGGTGAAGGGGAAACATTCTCTCGTACCGTTTTTCTCGTGTTCAGCATGGTAAATACGCGTGGCAAGCAGTGTCATAGCATTGAAGAAATCGAAGCTATTGAAGAGTCTTTACCGCCTAAATTGTTAAATAGATTGGTTCATAAATCGATGGAGATCAACGGCCTTATTGCCGAAGATATCCACAAAAAAAAAGACGAATAGAAAAGAACTTTAATGAGCAATTGAAATGGAGGATAGCCGAAACTATTGGCTGTCCTCTTTTTATTGTTGATGAGTTTCCAATGTCTGAGCTTAGTCGGTGGCAAGATAAATTCGAAATTGAATATTACGCGAAGAACCCAGATAAATTACCGCCTGAATTCACGCCTGAAAACATCGATATTGAATCATCTAAAAAGCAATTTATGACCTTATTCAAAGTAAACGGTTCGGACATTGCAGAGGTATAGGACTTAATCATGGCAATCTTACGATCGTTATTAGTGAACATGGGGCTTAACTCGTCTCAATATAGAACCGAGTTAACTAAGACCCAAAAGCAAACCAAAACCTCGTTTGCAGAAATGAGTAAGTCTGTAGCTGGTTATGCATCTGCAGGGACGGCAGTATTAGCAGCTAGCGTGTCTGCAACATCAACGATGGTTCGTAATCAGCAAAATATGGCTCGTATTTCTAATATGACCATCAATGAATACAACGCCATGTCATACGCGGCTAGCCAATATAATCTAACGGCTGAATCCATTGCGAATGTCAGTAAAGATGCGATAGAGAAAGTTGGCGAATACATCAATACTGGTGGCGGTGGGCTTCAAGATTTTGCCGATGCCATGAATATGACCAAGAAAGAAACACTTGAGTGGGCAAGAAGTGTTGAAGGTTTATCTGGTCTGAGAATTTTTCAAAAGATGATTTCCGAGATGGAATCGGCTGGACTGTCTGCTGGGCAAATGAGTCATGCGCTTGAGGGGATGGGGAGTGAGGCTACTAACTTAATTCCTTTGCTTTCGAATAATGCAGCAGAAATGGATCGACTCGTTGGTAAATATAGCCAATTCAATCAAGAGTTATCACCTGAACAAGTCGCTAATTATAGAAAAACGGCAGAAAACATAGATTTAATGACCGTTTCAATAAAGCAAATGACTGCAACCGCTTTAGAGCCAGCTATTAAAGAAGTGTATGAGTTCATGAAAACTTGGGAAACGATGGGCGATCGTCGGGCAAGCTATGGGCTAAGAACTGAGATTGATGCGCTTGCTAAAGAGTCTCGTGAATTAAGGGAAAAAATCAATGCTGGTACGGGGTGGTTTTATGATGAAGATGATTTAGCAGAAGATAAAGAAAGACTTGATGCGATATTGGTTGAGTATAACCAGAAAACAGATGAGCTTCGTAAGTTGCGCGAGAAAAATCAACCGACGTTTGGGGATCTTTATGGTGGTCAAGATGAAATAATATTTCCGTCAACAAAAAGCATTCATAAAACCGCTTTCGAAACAGACAACAACAAAGCACAAACATGGGGAGATATTTACGGTGGCACAGACTCCGTCGATACCTATCTATTAAATCTATCTAAACAACAAGATGCGGAAGCACAAGCATTAGCAGATTCTTTAAAGCTTTCTACTGAGACATTAGAAGAAAAGTATGAACGAGAAAATGCAATTCTTGAGCAAGGGCTCTCTGATCACCAAGAATACTTAGAGGCAAAAAATGCACTTGATGAAGAGTATAACAAAGAAGTAGACCGTCGAGCGGCTGATGCCGATGCTAAGCAAAGAGCATTAGCTATGGGGCTGCTTGGTTACACAACTAATATGCTTAGCATCACAACCGACATGCTTGAAAGTGCTGGTGAAGAGCAGTCAGGAATATATAAGGCTTTGTTTCTCGCTCAAAAAGCTGCTGCGATTCCTTCAATGATCATTTCAACAGAACAGGCTGCTGCTGATGCGCTTAAGTGGGGAGGTAGTGGGCCAGTTGGTATTGCTATGTCTAATTCAGTAAGGGCTCTTGGCTATACATCTATTGGCATTGCCGCTGGTCAGGCAATTGCTGGTGTCGCCCACGGTGGTATTGATGAAATCCCAGGTTATGGAAAAGATCAAACTTGGTTGCTGCAAGGTGGTGAACGAGTGGTATCAAAAGAACAAAACCAAGATCTGAAAAATTACATGAAAAATGGTAATCAACCCGCTGCTGGTGGCAATGTCACAATTCAAGTGATGGGTAATATTTACGGTGACGAGCAAACAGAAAAAATTATGTCTGATGCCGCGCAACGTGGCTATAAAATGATGTATGACGATGCTCGAAGTAATGGCCCTGTATCAAACCAAATCAGGAGATAGTTATGGAATATAAACAGTTCCCTGCTGATCTCATTCCATTAGAAACGACAATTTCCCTAAACCAACCATCATTTAGCTTTGAGAGCGAGTTCACAGGTGTTGAGCAAAACATTTATCACCCTGGCGCTCGATGGGTGATCGAAATGAACTTCAATACGTTAACAGAGCAAAAGTGGCGCAGGCTTTCTGTTTTCTTGAATGATTTGCAGGGGAAGTCTGGTGTTTGCGCAATTACCGATCACAGTAGGGATGGAACGCCAGCAAAGGGCACGCCATACGTGTCAGGTGATGGTCAAACAGGTCGCCAGTTAGTTACAGCAGGGTGGAAACCTAGACAATTGGTATTAAAACTAGGCGATTTGATCACCGTGAATGATGAATTAAAAGAAGTAAATGAAGACGTGTGGAGTGATGCAATAGGTGCAGCTACATTCGGCTTTAATCCACCACTTCGCAAAAGTCCGCCTAATTCAGAGCCAATCGTAACAATTAATCCCTATGTCGTGGTCAAGCTTGATATGGATTCCTTTGCAAGAACGAACCAGGCCATGCAGTTAGCTACATTTGATAAGTTGAAATTTAGTGAGGTGATTTACAAATGAGCCAATTGTTTACCGATGCTATTTTAGAAGAGCTAGAAAAAGACAGTCCGCGGTTAGTGATGGCTGTTGAGATTTTGTATGCCCCAGTTCCTGTTCGCGCCCATTCTGGCGTTGGAACCTATGTTATCGATGGTCAAGACTATGTCGGTGTCGGTCAGCTTGGTGGCATTAGTGCCATTCCGCAAACAAGTAAAACAAGTCCGTCTAATGTTGAATTAACAATGTCTGGTTTGGATCCTACGTTAGTTGCTCAAACGCTCAATGAACGTTCACAAGGTCGAAAAGCCAAGATCATGCTTTGCTCGATTGGTGATGATGAAACCGTGACTTCGGTGAGCGTGATATTTGCAGGTCGAGTTTCAACCCAGCAATATACCTACGGCAAAAAGATGTCTGTGTCAGTTAAGTTAGTTGATCGGTTTGCAGATTGGGAACGTGCCGGCACTAAGCGCTTTGATTATGAAAGTCACCTTGCGCGCGTGCCTGATGACCATATCTTCAAATATCTTTCTCAAATGGCATCACTACCTATTTATTGGGGTAGCAAGAAAGACGCACCTTCGTTTAATTACAGGAGCAGTTGATGGAACCTAAGAAAATAGAAGCCTTATCTGATTACATTAAATCTAACCAAAACACCCCGTTTAAATGGGGTGTTTTTGATTGTTGCGTACTAACAGCAAAAGTAATCGAAATTCAAACAGGGCTTGATCTGTATAAGCCCTATAAAGGCAAGTACAAGACAGAGAAAGGTGCGCAAGCAGCATTAAAAAAATATGGGTCTGTTGAATCCGTTCTCGATCAGCACTTTGAACAAATTAGCCCTAACTTTATGCAACGAGGTGATGTCGCCATGATGGAAAATGGAATCATGGCTTTTCGTTTTGGTAATTCTTTAATTTCAACCACTGAAAGCGGCTTATACCGTATTCGTGGCAAAGTTAAAACCGCTTGGAGAATCATATAATGGCAGTTGCAGTTGCGGCCGTTGGGGCTGCTATTTGGGCTAATGCAGGTGCAATTGCCATGGCAACTATTGCCATTGCATCTGCTGCTTATAGTTATTCAGTGGCTAAAAAAGCTAAGTCGATGGCCAATGAAGATTCAACTTCAGAGCGAAAACAAATCATTCGTTCATCATCGCTACCTGAAAATCATATTTTCGGTAAGCGACGTTCTTCGGGTTTATTGTTCTTTGCCAATGAAGAAGAGGGCGATCAGGTCGATGGTGAGTGGATTCATATGGCAATTACTCATGCTGGTCATAATATTTCGTATGTCGGAGAACTGTTGATTAACGAAGAAGATCCTAATAATTACGCTGGGTATTATGAAGAAGAACATTTTATTTCGGGTTTAAATTCCTCAGATGATTTTTTGTTGACCAATTGCCCTGATTGGGAATCTGACATGATTGGGAAAGGTTTTTCTTGGTGTCGTATTTCTTTAAAGTTTGATCAAGAAAAATATCCGACAGGCCTACCAAACGTCAATTGGATGAAACACGGATATAAAGTGTATGACCCTCGTGATGGAGTGACTAAATTCTCGGAAAATTCAGCATTATGTATTTTACATGCCTTAAGGAATATTTGGGGGTGGGAAGATGAATTTCTGATTATGGATACCTTCATGGAGGCTGCCAATATTTGTGATGAGCTTGTGAATGATCCTGAAGGTGGGATTGAAAGTCGCTATATCATGTCGGCTGAATTTGATGATACGGATACTCCAGCAAGTGTATTAGAGAAAATGTTGGCGACGTGTGCCGGTGAGTGGATTCGTGTGGGAGGGCGCTTAGGTTTAAGAGTGGGTGCATATTATGGCCCTGCGTTTATTGAAATAACTGAAGATGATTTAATCGGTCCTATTGATATTCAGCCAGAGCCAGAACGTCAAGACGCTTTTAATATTGTCCGTGGTTCATACGTTGCACCGAATCAAAACTACGAAACGGTAGATTATCCAGAAGTTCGCATTGACGATTGGATTACGGAAGATGGTGAAGAAATCCCTCTCGATTTAGATTTAACTTATGTGCCATCACCGTATCAGGCGCAAAGGTTAGCCGATTTAACGTTGATGCGATCAAGATACGGTATGACAATTACGTTACCTTGTAACCTTAGAGGCTTCAAGGCAACGCCAGGAAGTATGATTAAGTTATCGCTACCTACTATAGGTTTTGATGATGAGTACATTGTCGTTGATTGGGATTTTAGTGTTAAAGATGGAGTTAATCTTGTTGTTCGTCGTGATCTAGCTAATTTTTACGATGATGCAGTTGGAAAACCTATCACCACACCACCTCTAATCAACTTACCAACTGGAGGCATAGCTGCGCCAAGCAACCCTCAATTTACAGCGCAACAAGTTGGGGATGTAGTGCAAGGTGTGATTACCTGGCAAAACACCGCGTTTAAAATTGCTCACACCAATGTGATTATCAAAGATAATGCTGGGTTTATTGTGCAATCTGCTCAAGTACCATTCCCAAGTTCAGAGCTACCAATCAATGGCCGCCTAGCTGGTAACTACTCGGTTGAGTTATTTTCAGTTGGAGTTAATGGCGCTAAATCTACTGTGACAGAGATGAGTTTTGTTGTAGCAGCGCCAAGTACACCCGATGAAATTAGTATTCGAGCTTCAAATTGGGCTATCTATCTAATTCCAGTCTATTCGGCAGGGACCACACCTTATGGAACATTGTTTGAGTTTTATCTGGATACCAGTGAATCAACAGATCCACCATCAGAAAGTCGTCAGCCAGATGAAATTGCATCCAGTTGGACAACCGGTGGTTTAACCCCTGATACCAATTATTACTATTGGATCCGTGCTGTAAACAGTTACGGAAAGTCGGGATGGGTTCAAAAAACAGTTAAGACAACAAAAGAGCAAGATCTTGTCACAACTGTAGTCGAACGCTTAGAAGCCATAGAGATTGTTAGCCGTGACTTTGTTGAAGGGAGAACTGGATATAAGTTGTGGCCAGATGGAAAGGCCGAGTTTAATGACATTACCGCACGAGGAGCAATATACGCATCATCGGGGACATTTAAAGGTCAGGTTACTGCAGATAGTGGAACTCTTAATAATGTCACGATCAATGAGAATTGCACTATAAAAGGGACGTTAAGCGCTAATAATATTCAGGGCAATATTACATCAGGTAAGGGCATATATGTTAATGCAATTAATGTGGATACAACTAGCTGGACTACTGTAGCAACTATAACGTGGCAAGCTTCATCGGTGGGTTTGGCAAGGAATGTAATTGTTTTACCTATAGAGATTTATGGTCTAGGAAGGATCTTGGTGAATGGAACCCAAAGAATCATTACAGAGCCCATTTTCGGAAGAATAGGAGCTTCTTATGGAGTCACTGTTTATGTTGGGTCAGGTTCAGGAACAATTCAAATCCAATTAAAGCGGTGGGAACAAGGTGGTTCGACAGCACCATCAAGTATTTATAATCAATATCTAAATGCGCTTCTTGTACCAGCATCTAGTGACTTTAATTAAATTGGAGCAAACATGACAATTCAAGTAACCGGTATTTTAAAAGACTCCAGTGGCCAGCCATCATCAAATACGCCTATCCAATTGCTTACGGTAACGGGATCTGATGGTGTATTACCAACAGCTTTTTTCGATACGATCACTGACACGGATGGTAACTATGATTTTACAGTGAATATTGGCATTCATTATCTGCTTGTTCGTTATCAAAATGATTTTGAGAAAGTAGGGAAAATTACAGTTAATGCGGATACACCATCCCCCCTTAATTTAGATTCATTATTGAGTTTTGATGAACCATTAACACCGGAGCAGATCCTACAAGTTCAACAGTTAGTTGCTGAAGCAGTAGAAGCAGCAGATAGAGCTGAAGAAGCAGCATCAAGCGTTGAAGGTATTGAGCAAGCGGTAGAAGAAGATCGTCAAGAAGTTGCAGATAATGCAGCTCAAGTGGCTCAAGATGCAGCTACTGTGCAACAACAACGTGATGAAGTCATTGCTGCTAATGATACCGTTCAATCAAACGCCGATCAGGTAGCCTCTGATACCGCACAAGTATCACAAGATAAAGCTGACGTAGAATCAGATCGCCAAGAAGTTGCGGATAACACAGCTCAAGTGGCTCAAGATAAATCTGATACCGAAGCTGCTGCATTACTTGCTCAAATGTGGGCAGCAGGGATCAACCCATCACCAGATACTCCAAGTGACACGAACAACGCAAAATACTGGTCTGATCGTGCAGCCGCTTTTGTAACCGGTGCGTTAATTTACGGTGGTCAATTTACTCCTACGACTGGAACGCCATACCCACCATCAGGTGAAGTAGATACAATGTATCTGGTTAATTTCGTAGATCCTGAAACCACATTCACATTTACCAGTGGTGACCTAAATGGTGTCACAGTAAAGAACGGTAATGCGATTATTTACAACGTGACGGGGCAATCTGGTAGTTATGAAGCAAGTAGCTTTGTGTTTACTGGTGTGGCAACGGTGAATGGTAAGGCACCAGATGGTAATAACAATGTAGATCTTACTGCTAGTGATGTTGGGGCTTATAGTGATAGTGAGACAGATACTTTATTAGGTGAGAAAGCTGACGCTGATACTGTTTACAGTAAAGGTGATGTGACCGCGTTACTGCAAGCCTTGGATGATAAAAAAATAGGCGACATTATAACTAGGTCTCCACTAACGGCTGATGATTTTAGTGACTGCCATATTCGATGCGTTGGGCAAGAGTTGTTGCGAGCTGACTACCCTAAAGTTTGGCAGATGATCGAAGATAGTCAGAGTACCATTTTAGATGATACAACATGGTTAGCTGTAAAAGCATCGAGCTATAATGGATCAGTCAGTGCGTTCAGTTCTGGTGATGGTTCTACTACTTTCCGTATGATTGATGAGGGTGATGGTGGCTTTGATAAGTCTACTGGTGATGTCACTGATGTAAGTGTCTTACAGGAAGGTTTCCAAGACCAGATTGTAAATATAACAGGTGGTGTTAGTGCTTTTTCTGGTGGTGAAAATACAGCATTCTTTGGTACTGGCTATGGAGTATTAGATTCAGATACAGAGTTGCCTAACCTAGACACGGTATCTGGCAATATAGGTGGGTCTACTCGTAATCGCAATGTTACTTTAGATGCTTCACGTCAAGTTAACACAGGCTCAGAAGTACAACCTAAAGGTCAATATCGTAAATACTTCATGTACATTGGTTCAAGTATTGCAGATTTCACACCTTAATCATTTTTGAAAGTGATTAAGTTTATAGAATATGGTTAAGTGATTACTCTCGCAAAGCCCCACATTAACCCCATGATAAGTTTATGACTTTCTAATTTAATGAAAATAAATACCAATATAACCATAATGTCTGACACGTTCGAACCTCAGGGGTAATAGATAGACCAGTTTACTACTGGAGATTACTCTATTATGATTTTATACCTGTGCGGATCATAAGTTTTGCGATACTAGCTGTATAAATCCCACTTTTTATTTAGATGACTTAAAAAGCAAACGCGTAGCGGGAGCGAGTAATAGCTTATCTGTAATTATCTTAACAGCGTTAGTAGAAAGTATGCATGTGGAGATTAGTGCGATAGTACCCATCACGGTGACTATTACTAATGAGCGTTCAATTGAAAGCATTTCAATAACCCCAAAGGTTATAGAAAGTTTTACGATAAAACCATGCCAGAGGTAAACATATAATGAATTCTGGCCCCATTGACTTATGGTGGTCTTAATCGATGGGATTAACCCTAGTATTGAGATAATGCAAACCATAGACAGTGAATACATGAATAATCTTATAAGCAGAGGAGCTAAGCCACTCTCACCTAGTTTTTTATATGAAAAACTTCCCCATAACCAACGGTGATTTTGCTCTTTAAAGTAAAATACGAGTATCAAAACGCCAATCAGTGAGAGGATATAAACTATATACTTTTTATCTCCAATTGATTGAAACTTTGACCATAGGTCCTTTGAATAGAAACCCATAAGGAAAAAAGGGAAAAAATAGATTGTGCGTGATATGCCTAAAAAATAGTTGATACTATCAAAATATCCGGCTCCTAAAGAAATGATTATGGAAAGGGCGATCGGAAACTTAAAATTTGTGAAGTATGGGAGTGCAACTTTCCATATGATTAAACTTGAAAGGAACCATAAGATCCAAAATGGCATAACACCTTTTGTGTAATTGCTTACCTGCCCAGTTGTTGCGTAGTTATAAATTTCAAAGAGTAAGGTGAAAACAATCAGCGGGATCCACAAGTTGATTAAATCTTTACGCCTATCAGAACTACTTGGTTGTTCCTTAGCGAAAATGCCTGCAAGAAAGACAAAAATAGGCATGTGAAAAGTATAAATGAACATCCATATAACTTTGATTATTTCTCTGGAATATATGAATGGTTCAATTAAATGCCCAAATACGACACAGAATATCATTAAAAATTTTGCATTATCAAAAACTGGATTTCTAGGCATGGGAAGTAGTTAGCGGAGAATGATCGTCAATGTATACCATAACCAACAATGTAACTTCAAATTAGAAATCAATGAACCTCTATGTTGCGTAATTTCAAGCACTACCATCGTGTTACGACAGTTGTTTTTTTGATAAATCCCCATTTACGCCCCATGAGAGTAATGCATTAATATAACTTTTTGAAAAAAAAGCAAAATAGATAGATTGTTCCTGACATGTTCGAGACGTGGTATGTAATTTGAACTGTAGGGTTATATGGTGGGGAATATTTTGGGGCACAAATGGGGCAGAGAAGACCCAAATATACCCACTCATACCCATTTTTAGGTTTTAGCACGTCAAGGGATTAAGGAGTGTTATTCTTACCTGTTGATGTGTTTTTAACATCATAAGTGTTGTTTGAATTACATCAGGATGCATGTAAATAGCTTGTTAAATGCAATTAAATCAATTATTTAAAAGTTGGCACGCAAAGTGCAATACAGTAATGAATTTATTATTAGCCCCAAATGATAGGGGCGATGATGTTAATCATTACTGGAGCTTTAAATTATGTTTTGTATTCAATGTGAGCAAACGATCCGTACACCAGTTGGCGATGGCTGTTCTTACACTCAAGGGATGTGTGGTAAAACCAGCGAAGTATCTGACCTACAAGATATTTTAGTTTATGTATTGCAGGGGGTGTCTTTCTGGGCAGATCTTGGTCGCAAGTTTAATATTGTGGATACAGAAGTCGATGAGTGGGCGCCTCAAGCTTTCTTCTCTACCTTAACTAACGTGAACTTCGATGCGGATCGTATCGTTGAGTTCTCTAATCAAGCTTATGCATACAAACTCCGTTTAGAAGAAAAAGTACGTGCGGCGGCCACTTTAGCCAATGAAACACTACCTGAGTTAACGCCAGCGGCTCAATTTGCATTACCAACTGAGCGTGAAGAGTTATTAAAATACGCACCTCTTGCTGCAGTAAATCGCGGCCATGAAACGGTTGATCCAGACGTGATGGGATTACGTTTATTATCTCTATATGGCCTAAAAGGTGCAGCAGCTTATATGGAGCATGCGCGTGTACTTGGTCAAACGGATGAAGCGATTTTTGCTGAATATCACCAAATTATGTCTTGGTTAGGTTCTGAGCCTCAAGATCTTCAAGCGTTGCTAGATTGTTCAATGCAAATTGGTTTGATGAATTACAAAATCATGGAAATTCTAGATCGTGGTGAAACAGAAACATTTGGTCACCCAACGCCTACTCAAGTGAATGTTAAGCCAGTAAAAGGTAAATGTATCCTAGTGTCTGGTCATGACTTACATGATCTTGAAAAAATCCTGCAACAAACCGAAGGCAAAGGCATTAACGTTTACACTAACGGTGAAATGTTGCCAGCTCACGGTTACCCTGAATTAAACAAATATCCTCACCTAGTGGGTAACTACGGCAGTGCTTGGCAGAACCAGCAAAAAGAATTTGCTAACTTCCCAGGCGCAATCGTAATGACGTCAAACTGTCTATTAAACCCAGAAGTAGGCCAATACAACGACCGTATCTTTACACGTAGTATCGTAGGCTGGCCAAACGTGACTCACATTGTAGGTGATGATTTCTCTGAAGTGATTGATTGTGCATTAGCGCAAGAAGGCTTCAAGCACGATGAAATCGAACAGATGATCACGGTTGGTTTTGGTCGCAATGCATTGATGGAAGCCGCTCCTGCGGTTATCGATCAAGTGAAGCAAGGCAACATCAGCCATTTCTTCTTAGTAGGTGGTTGTGATGGTGACAAAGTCGAGCGTAACTACTTCAACGAGTTCACGAAACAAACACCAGATGACAGCCTAATTCTAACGCTAGCTTGTGGTAAGTTCCGTTTCAATAAAGAACAGCACGGTGAGATCAACGGTATTCCTCGTCTATTGGATGTGGGTCAATGTAATGATTCATACTCAGCAATCCAACTAGCACTGGCATTGGCGAAAGAGTTTGATTGTGGCGTAAATGATCTTCCACTGACTTTAGTTCTATCTTGGTTCGAGCAAAAAGCGATTGTGGTTCTACTAACGCTTCTTGCGTTAGGCATTAAAGGTATCTACACCGGTCCAACTAAACCTGCATTCTTAACGGATAACCTAATGGCAGTGATGCAAGAGAAGTTTGATCTACGCGGGATCTCAACGGTTGAAGCGGATATGCAAACAATCTTGGGCGAGAAAGTCGCTTAATTGTTTTAGCGTTATGTAATCGACGTCATTTCGGGTGCCAACCATGATTGCTCGAAATGACGTTTATATTTGTAAAGTTTATGAGAGACCGAATGAAATGAACCAATTTGAATGGCTAGACAATCAACCATCCACTTTTATTTGCCAACGTAAATGGCAAGAAACACCCAATTGCGTTAGCGTCATTTTAGTGGCAGAAAATCAAAATTCAGAAACGACATTTGATTTTATTCCTGGTCAATTTATCACGCTTGGTATTGAAGTCGAGGGTAAGACTGAATACCGTGCCTATTCATTAAGTTCAATGCCACATCAAAGCGAATTACAACTGACTATTAAACGCGTTGATGGTGGCAAAGTTTCTAACTATATCGTGGATTCTTTACAAGAAGGCCAAGCGGTATCAGTGTTAAAACCTGCTGGAGAATTTCATATAGAGCAACCGCATGGCGAACGCATTGTATTGCTCAGTGCTGGTTGTGGGATCACACCGGTTATGTCGATGGCGAAAACGCTGTTAGCAGATATAGAAGATGCCACGGATATTCATTTTATCCATGCGGCAACAGAGCTTGAGCAAGTGATCTACCATCAAGAACTACTTGAAATGGCGGCGTCACATGAGCGTTTTTATTTTGATGTGATGTTAGAAAATGCCCAAGGATCAGAGTATTTAGAAGGGCGTTTAACTCAAGCGGCTTTAAAACAGTTCTGCCCGGATATTGCGGAGCGTAGCGCATTTTTATGTGGCCCAATTGGCTTTATGAATGCAATGCAAGAAAATCTATCTGAGCTTGGTATGAATATGGATAACTTTTATCAAGAAAGTTTCACACCAGCCGAGTCAGAACAACCTGATGTTTCAATCGCTGAACAAGATGATAAAGCGCAAGCGATCAGTAATGCCACGGTATTTGTACCTACATTTGGCGCTCAAGCCGAAGCGAAAATTGGTAGTGCATTGATTGATGCCTTGGAAGCGGCCAAAGTACCCGTGATTGCTGCATGCCGTAGTGGTATTTGTGGTTCATGTAAGTGTCGTGTTGTAAAAGGTGAATTTACTCGCACGAGTACCGCGACTTTAACGGAAGATGAAATAGATAATGGCTTTGTTTTGGCATGTTCGTGCCAAGTCGAGTCGGATGTTGAAGTGGCATTGAACTAATCATTTCATTCTTCGCGAGAAATATAAAAAGGTCGCTATCAATGACATCGTAGCGACCCTTTTTAGTCTAAATTTTTATATAGACTCAAACTACTTCTGAAGTTTTTCTTTCGCTTCTTCTACCTTTGAGTAATCCAAGCCTAACTCATCTA
Organism: Vibrio sp. E150_018; assembly: GCF_053544035.1. NCBI lineage: Bacteria > Pseudomonadati > Pseudomonadota > Gammaproteobacteria > Vibrionales > Vibrionaceae > Vibrio > Vibrio sp. E150_018. The sequence continues at coordinate 289,557 of NZ_JBHGNY010000001.1, forward strand.
CAGCATCTTTAATTAATGCGGGGTTTTGCATGACTTGAGTCATCAACACTTGTAGCTTTTCTTGTGGCAAACCTAGTTGGCTTATTGTTGCCATAGCAGCCAATGGGTTTTCCGTGAGTTGTTGAAAAATATCACGGATTTGTTCCTCGGCAATATTGTGTTCTTTTAATAACGCTAAAATTGGGTTCATGGTCTTCTCTTTCAATGACTAAATAGATTGGCCGTATTTTATACCTAAGTGGCCTCAAGATGCTATTTGAAGCGCTCCTGAGGCCATATTAATATCTAAATATGAATAGCGATGGCCCAATAAGGTTTTGTTACTGGCTTTAAAGTCGCCCAATATTTTTTGTGACGTAATCGTTTAAACAATCAAATCGTAATCACGTTTTAAGATATCTATGATTTCTTGTTTCGGATTGTCACTTAATTCAATTTTCTTACCGGTAATTTTTTCTGCAATATCCAAATACGTTTGAGAGATCTTCATGATTTCTTCTTGTGGTAGGGCGTTATTCTTAGCAAGTGCGAAGCGCTCATCCATGCGATTCTTGTTTAAGAGAATATCTGGGTCTGGGAAGTAGCTTAATAAGAATTGGCGGAAACCTTCTTTTGAGTTCTCAACAATACGGCCAGATTGGTATTCATTTTTATCCCAAATACGTGATGAATCAGGTGTACCCACTTCATCCATATAAATTAGCTTTTCATTCCCTGCTGCATCATTAACGTAGCCAAATTCAAACTTAGTATCTACGAAGATTTGATCAACCTTATCTAATGCGTCACTGATCACTTTAAAGCCTTCTTTGAGTAGCTTTTCATAGTGGGCGATATCTTCTTGTTTAGAGAAGTTAAATGCAGCGAAATTTGCTTCGATATCTTGACGAGCGATATTGACATCATCTGCTTCTGGTACGTTTGGAATACCTTTCAAAATACCTTTGGTTGATGGCGTCATCAGCAATTCAGGGAGAACTTTATCTTTCTCTAAACCTTCTGGCAGTGCGATACCACAGAAGTCACGTTCGCCTTTTTCATAAGCACGCCACATTGAACCAGTGATATATTGACGGCAAATAGCTTCAATCATGACCGGTTTGGCTTTTTGAACGATCCAAATAAATGGGTGGGGAATGTCTAGAATGTGGCTATCTGCAAGGTGATTATCTTTAAACAGCTGGAACCAATGGTTGGAAATGGCATTTAATGCAGCGCCTTTGCCTGGAACACCTTTTAATCCACCTTCGCCATGCCAAATGCAGTCGAATGCAGAGATGCGATCACTGATGACCATAATGGCTAAAGGAGCGTCTTCTGCGACATCGTAACCTTTTTCTTGAATTAGGCGACGACTGTCAGCTTCGGTTAACCAATATACTGAACGAACTTTACCACTGTGTACGGGTTTGTCGGTACGGATGGGAAGGTCATCATTCACGGCAAGAACTTGATTAGCAATGCTCATTTCCATTTTCCTACTAGGCTTAAAAACTGGGTATGTTAAGAACAGGGTATATAAAGAACTAGGTATGAATGCCTTTCACACCTGAAAGTCGCATAGTAACAGAACTCACCTAATTCTATCCAGAGAAAAAGCAAACGTTTGCATTAAAATATTTTTTCGTAAATGGAAGTCTATTTCGTCATCAAGATTTTCTATCTTTATCCAAAATCATGTGGGAATAAATTAATGTAGATGACGAGTTAGCGTTTGTTGAATTGTACTATCCATAAAGAAGATCTCACAGCCACTTTGACTAGCTTGGTTTTTTAGAGCTTCTTTATCTTGAATTGAAAAATTGTCACTCGCTACAATCGCACTGGCATTTTTAGCATTCAGTGCTTTAAGAATGATGTCTTTTTCCGTCATAGAATGGGATTCTTTAATTTTGATCACTTTATGGGCTTCAATTCCAAAGCTTTGTAGCTCTTGATTAGTCGGTAAGGTGGCACCTGCGGTAAATAGTAACCAGTTTGGTCTTTTAGACAGCATTGATAGGCGAGAAAACAGCGAACTATTTTCTGAAAAAATATCATCGTTATGTGCAAAAGATGTAAGCGCTTGATGAGGTAAAGCGGCATTGTGATTCAACATAATTAACTGTCCATATATCCATACTGTGTTTTTATACAGTAGTTTTTTATTGATGAAAGATCAAGCGATTTATTGAGTGAATACTTAGTAAGCGTGATCTATGTCACTCTTTATTTGTGGGTTTAAAAACTGATGAAAAATTAAAGGGTTAGACGATATACGTAATGAATCCGGCTTTAATGACTGACGTTGTGATGATAATGATGTTCTTGATGGTGATTGTTGATGTGATTGACAAACGTGTTCCGGCAAGCTTAATTGACATCGTGATTGGTCGACTTCTCACTTTGGTTGTTCAGGGTTGCACTAATTTCTGTTGCGATCTTAGTTGCTATTGCAACCGTTTTAGCGAGTGTGAAAAAGTAGAAAACGCATCATTAATATTGAAAGGGGGGACCTTAATAGAAGGCATCTTTTGAATCGTTGGATCTAAAAAGGCGCTTACCATGAGCGCCTTCTTTTTTCTAAAATGTATACCCAAGTGACTTCAAGGTGCAGAATTCAGAGCTATCATCCAAGCCTTTAGACAAGGAGATGGTCGAAGGAATGTAGGCACCTTGCAAACCAATCTATATATCTGTCTGCTATTTCAACTTGGCTTGTTTTTCTCTTAAAGTCTGTTCTGCGAGATTAAACTGTCGAACATCAATTCGAGCATAATCGTGACATTCTGGACAAGCGTTATGACTCATTCCATCTATATATTCTAATTTAGTTAATTGACCTACGAATTGTTTGCACCAGTCGCAAGTACCATGAGCACTTTCCATTTTATATTTTCCCGTAACAATTCCGAATTATTGAACGCCAAGAAGTGTAGCGAAGTAAAGTGACACTTTCGAATATTATTGGTGAGTTAAATGTGTATTTGATCACAATACTCAACAATAAAAATTAGGGAATCGATTGCCTGAATTAAAGGAAATATTCAGACAAGAAAATATATCTTTTGCACTTAAAGCTGCAGCGTTGTTGACAGCGCTCAATCATCCTAATCCACATAGGCGAGCTATGCTCATGGAGACTCATTCACTTGTCGCCTCACTGCAACCCTAATTACCTTGGGTATAGAAGGGGGAGGAGTTGAGATTATTTGGCTAAGCGTTTCTTTTCTGCTGCGCCATTAATAGGGCGGTTAACTGAAACACGGCGACCCTTTTTTAAGCCGACTTCATAATCTGCTGTGAAGTTTTTCATGGCGTCACGTAGCTGTTGTTTGAAGGTTTCACGGTCGACGTTTTGAAATTCTTTATCAATGTAGTCGTTAATCTTGTTTGCCGAGTCATCGTCTGGGGCGATTAAAGGCAGTTTTTCAAGAGCGCCTTCGATCCAACCAGATAAGAAAGAGTTAACACGACGAGTCACTTCCGCACTGGTTGTGCCGGTACCTGAGAAACTATTACGGAATTGCCCTGTCTGTTCATTCATTTCACGATAAATAATATCAAATGCGAAAGCGGCAAAAATAGCGCGATCAGCTTCACCAATAAATTCAACACGTTTTAAGCCTTTGTGATTGAGTAATACTGCTTCAACACCGAAACGGGTATTAATACCACGGATCACTCGTAAAATATTGGAACTAATACTTGCTGGTAATAAATGACTAGATTGAGTTTTACCCAATTTAATGAAATCAATATCGTCCTTATCCAAGCCATATTTAAGCATCAGCCTATGTGCCATCTTGATCGCTTGAGCTGCTTCATTGACATTGGTTGAACTACCTAGCTCAAGGCATTTGGCAATTTTCTTAAGAGCTTTTTGTTTATCCATTACCTGTGGTGTACTCATTAATAGGCTGATTGTTTGGGTAAAATAATGAGCCGCATATTCTACCGTTTTTTGAGCGTGTAAGAAAGAACAACAGGTGAGCTTAAGTTACAAAATATAAATCAGCAGAACACGGTATTTTCTACTCCTCACTGTGATTGAAATAAGGTAAAGTGGAGCGATTTAAAATATATACTCAAGTATCTTGACGTCACTGGGTATAATCCATTTCTAGCTGAAGGGATCAGCGATGTAGGGGCATGATGCGTAATGTTGGCAAATAGTAAATCTTCACAATCATCTTCAACTCAAACTTTCTTACCATCTCTAAATCAAGGTTACGATGTTGAGCCTTTGGTCGATGCTTTCTTAAATGAATTAAAAGCGTCTGGCTTTACTGGCGACATCGAGCAAACCTATGCAAGCCGTTTGGCTGTCGCGACCGATAACAGTGTTTATCAGCAACTTCCTCAAGCGGTAGTGTTACCAAAAGATAATAAAGATGTGCAGCTCATTGGTAAAATAGGGGCACAAGACAAATTTGCTACCATCACTTTCTCACCGCGCGGTGGGGGCACTGGCACCAACGGACAATCATTGACCAAAGGTATTGTGGTCGATATGTCGCGTTATATGAACAAAGTGCTTGAGGTTAATGAAAAGGAAGGCTGGGTTCGTGTTCAATCTGGTGTGATTAAAGATCAACTTAATGACGCCGTTCGTTCTTTCGGATATTTTTTCTCGCCAGATTTATCGACTAGTAACCGAGCAACATTAGGCGGAATGATTAATACCGATGCGTCTGGTCAAGGCTCGTTAAAATACGGTAAAACTTCTGATCATGTATTATCGCTGCAAGCCGTGTTTGCTGATGGTTCAATGTATGAAACCGATGGATCACAAGGTGAGCCTGAATTAGGTACATTGGCTGATAAAGCGTATCGAATGACCGAAGTGGTTTGCCGTGAAAATCGCGCGGCCATTGAATCGAAATTTCCACCATTAAATCGTTTTTTAACGGGTTACGATCTGAAAAACGCTTTGTCATTCGAGCAAGATGAATCGGGTGTGTTTGATCTAGGTCGAGTGCTTTGTGGCGCAGAAGGTTCATTGGCTTTTATTACGGAAGCAAAACTGAATTTAACGCCAATTCCTAAATCTCGTTCTTTGGTTAATATTAAATATAATTCTTTTGATTCTGCATTAAGAAGTGCACCATTAATGGTTAAGGCGCAAGCGTTATCGGTCGAAACGGTGGATTCAAGGGTATTGAATTTAGCTAAGCAAGATATTGTGTGGCATACCGTGAGTGAATTGCTCACCGATGTTCCGGGTAAAGATATGCAAGGTATCAACATTGTTGAATTTGCAGGCCAGAACGATCAAGAAGTCAAAGCGCAAGTGAGTGCGTTAGTCGACACATTAGAAAAACAGCTTGAAACGGAAGATGGCGGCATTATTGGTTTCCAGGTTTGTCATGATTTAGAAAGCATTAATAAAATCTACAACATGCGTAAAAAAGCAGTTGGGCTTCTAGGTGGGGCAAAAGGGCGAGCCAAGCCGATTGCCTTTACGGAAGATACTTGTGTACCACCGGAAAACTTAGCGGACTTTATTGCTGAGTTTCGCACGCTACTTGATGAAAAATCACTAAATTATGGCATGTTTGGTCATGTTGATGCTGGGGTGCTTCACGTTCGTCCTGCTTTAGACCTGTGTGATCCTGAACAAGAAAAAATGATGCATCAGGTATCGGATGAAGTCGTTAAGTTAGTCGCTAAATATGGCGGTTTAATGTGGGGTGAGCATGGTAAAGGTTACCGCTCAGAATATGGCCCTGAATTTTTCGGCGATGAATTGTTTACGCAATTGCGTCGAGTGAAAGCCGCATTTGATCCACTCAATAAAATGAACCCGGGGAAAATTTGTACTCCGCTTGAAAGCCAAGATCAGCTCGTGAAAGTATCGGATACCAAGCGTGCTTTTTATGATCGCCAAATTCCGGTTACGGTGCGTGATAGTTTTAGACAAGCCATGGAATGTAATGGTAACGGCTTGTGCTTTAACTATGATGTGAACTCACCTATGTGTCCGTCAATGAAGGTCACAGCGGATCGTCGTCACTCTCCAAAAGGTCGCGCAGGTTTAGTGCGTGAATGGTTGCGTCAATTAACCGCAAACGGAGTAGATATCCTCGATTTAGAAGAAACGACATTAAAGCAGTCAACGTCGATAAAAAGCATGATTGATCGCGTGCGTAACTCGATGAAGAAGAAAGATGAATATGATTTTTCTCATGAAGTTTTCGATGCTTTAAATGGCTGTTTAGCGTGTAAAGCGTGTGCTAGTCAATGTCCGATTAATGTTGATGTACCATCTTTCCGTTCACGCTTCTTAAATGTTTACTACACTCGTTATCAGCGTCCAGTTAAAGATTACCTAGTGGGTAATATTGAAAGTTTGCTACCATTAATGGCGGCTATGCCAAAAGTCACCAATGGTATGTTGGGAATGGGGTGGGTGCAGTCTTTAACTAAAAAGACCGTTGGCTATATCGATACCCCGTTATTATCACTACCAACCTTAAAACAGAGTTTAGACAATCAACAATGGGATAGCCGATTCAGTTTGTCACAACTACAATCGCTGTCAGAAGATAAACGCCAAGACTACCTATTGATCGTTCAAGATCCGTTTACGAGTTTTTATGATGCTGATGTCGTGTCAGACTTTGTTGATTTAGCCGTGAAACTGGGTAAAAAACCAGTCGTATTACCGTTTAAACCCAATGGTAAAGCTCAGCATGTTAAAGGTTTTTTAAAGCAATTTACTCAAACCGCCACTTCAACCGCTGAGTTTTTAAATCAGCTGGCTGAGCTAAATATTCCTATGGTTGGCGTCGACCCTGCAACTGTACTTTGTTATCGAGATGAATATCGCGAGGTACTTGGTGAGAAAGCGGGAGAGTTTCAGGTTTTAAGCGTGCATGAATGGTTACAGCCAAACCTCGCGACATTTGTCTATTCGGCAAAAGCGGATGATAAACCTTGGTATTTGTTCTCTCACTGTACCGAGAAAACCAAGTTACCCAACTCAGAAAAGCACTGGGGCGAAATCTTTAGCCACTTTGGCGGTGTGTTAACGAGCATTTCTGTTGGCTGTTGTGGTATGGCGGGAACCTTTGGTCATGAAGCAGATAAGTTTGAAATGTCACAAGGTATCTATCAGCTAAGCTGGCAGCCAAATATTAACCGTTTGGACAAAGAGCGTTGTTTGGTTACTGGCTATTCTTGTCGTAGCCAAGTGAAGCGTTTTGAGGGGATGAAGCCTAAGCACCCACTACAAGCCTTGCTTACGATGTTGGAGTAGAGCATTAAGCAACTGAATCGTTAAATAAAAAAAGGCCTGAAGCGAAAGATATCGTTTCAGGCCTTTAGTTTTGGTCATGTTTCTCAATGATTAGAAATCGTAACGGATACCCGCTTGGATTTGATCATCTAGGTCATCAATCATTTCAAACTTGTAACCAGCGTAAGTGCGTAGGTTGCTGTTGAACTTGTAAACTGCTTCGATTGCAACGTTATCAACTGCGTCATCGTTGCCATCATTTTCTGTTGCGTAGTTATATACGCCAACGAAAGTCCACTTATCCAGTTTGTATTGAGCTGAAACTTCATAACCATCGTTGTCATCACTATTACCAGTAGCGTCATCGCTAAAGTTCATTAGATAAAGAGCACCGAAAGTAAAGTCTGCAATAGAGTATTGTACACCGATATCAACTTGGTTAGCGTCTTGGTCAGCGACTTTACCGCCAGCATAGCCCACACCAAAATTTAAGCCGAAATCAAATGAGTACATACCAGCAATCGTGTATTGGTCAGAATCTGCTTCTTCTTCAGCGAGGTAGTTAGCGCCGAGTGTAAAGCCGCCAAATTCACCTTTATATGCGAAGTTGTTTTCTTGCTTATCGCTACCTGCACGTAAAGCTACGGCATCATCGGCATCTGCGCCAAACGTTGCCATGGTATCGGTGAAGTCCGTGATCATCACTAATGCAGTATCTTGTTTACCGTAAGAGAAATCACCCACTTGAGTACCAATACCACCGAATAGGTAACGAGTTTTGATGCCATCAGATCCGTCAACTTCATTTTCGTACTTACCAAAACCTGAAAGGTCATCTGTTATTTGAGTCTTACCAGAAATACTTAAACGAGCACGGCTTTTATCGTTAAATGCACTTTCGGTTTTATCTCCAGTGGTTAGATCATATTCTTCATTGTTATCTGAAACATTGAAACGTGCCTCTGCACGGCCGCCAATTTTCAGCTCAGAAGTATCATCCTTATAAACGGTCGCTGCTAGAGAAGAAGTAGAAACCATTGCTGTCAAAATTGATGTGGCTAGAACTGCTTTTTTCATTGTTTTAAATCCTATTTTTTAAATTAGAGACTTACGTGTCTTCTTGGTGTTGAAAGTACTCTAGAATAGGAATGTTAAGAATTGGTGTCTGTTGTATTACGTTTTGATGTATTGCTAGAGGTGATAACAAAATGTGATCTATATCTCGAAAAAAGCCAAAATGCAGAACACTTTGGCTTTAAATTGATTGGGATTTTGCAGATTAAGTTATGAAGGTAAGTAGATTGCGCCTAATATCGCAAAGCGTGAAGCTCCGGTTGCAGCAGGTAGGTTACCCGGTAAACCATTGATCGTTTGATGTGCGAGCCAAGCAAAAGCCATTGCCTCCATGTAATCGGCATCAATACCATATTTCAATGTATTGCCTATTTGCCATTCGGGAAGCCGTTGTTGCAATCTTTCCATAAGCAATGGGTTATTTGCACCGCCGCCACAAGCCAATAATTCATTGGTGCGATTTGCTTGAGTCAGCTTTTCTACTTCGTTAGCAATAGTGATAGCGGTAAATTCAGCGAGCGTGGTAAGGACATCTTCATTACTTAGAGTAAAGCCAGTTAATTTTTGTTCTAGCCAAGGTAGGTTAAAGAGTTCTCGTCCTGTGCTTTTCGGCGCAGGAAGTTGTAGGTAACTTTCGGTTAATAGTGCTTCAAGAAGTGATTGATCTACTTTGCCAGATCGAGCGATTGCCGCATCTTTATCATAAGGTTTACCAAAGTGCTTCTGAACCCAAGCATCCATTAACATGTTACCTGGGCCTGTGTCGTAGCCTGATGTTTGATCACCATCAATGATGGAAATATTGGCAATGCCGCCGATATTTAAGATCACGATATTATTATCAATGTGATCAAATAGTGCTTTATGAAATGCAGGAACGAGTGGTGCACCTTGACCGCCCAATGCCATATCTTTACGACGAAAATCTGCAACCGTAGTAATGCCAGTTTGCGCGGCAATAATATTGGCATCACCCATTTGCATGGTGAAAGGGTAAGCGGAATCTGGCGCATGAAACACCGTTTGGCCGTGGCTACCAATCGCTTTGATATCGTCTCTATTTAAACTGTTTTTATCGATTAGTTGATCCACTGCATCGGAAAAAACCTTACCCAAACGATGATCAATTTCGCCGATTTTCAATAACGTGGTTTGTTGGCCAATGCACACACTTAATACGTCTTGTTTTAAATCCTCAGGCATGGTGAAAAAATCTTGTGCCAGTAAGCGAATCGACTTGCCATCGGTTTCAACTAATGCGGTATCCACACCATCTAAACTGGTGCCAGACATAATGCCGATATATTTTTCCATAGCTTACCTTTTGAGTCGTAATCTAAAATTAATTAGTTTAAAGACAGAGTTTTAAACATACATGATTAGTGTCAGAATAGTGTATACCCAAGTCACTTCAAGATGCGAGTTTCAGCAAGATTAAAACAAGTTTTAGGCAAGGCAAATTGAATATGATCATAGTTATTCTATCTCTGTTCAATTTAACGCAGCATAAAGCTTGTTTTAACTTGCCCTTCGGGAGCTTCATCCAAACCTTTATACCGCATCAGATTGGTTTGAAAGGTGCTTACATTCCTTCGCCAATCTTCCTTGTCTAAAGGTTTGGATGATAGCTCTGAATTCTGCATCTTGAAGTCACTTGGGTATATAACCTTAAAATCAGTACCATAAATCACGTTTGTCGATTATTTTGGTGCAATATTCGATACTGAGAAGGAAAATACAATGGGTCCATTGTGGTTAGACGTTGAAGGCTATGAACTTGATCCGGAAGATAAAGACATTTTGGCGCACCCAACCGTTGGTGGTGTGATCTTATTTGCTCGCAACTACCATGATAATGAACAACTTATCGCGTTAAATCATGCTATTCGTCAAGCAGCTAAGCGTCCTATTCTTATCGGTGTTGATCAAGAAGGTGGTCGTGTACAACGTTTCCGTGATGGCTTTACCAAAATTCCACCGGCTAAAGCCTATGCTGAAATGGAAAATGGCGTTGAAGCGGCAAAACTTGGCGGTTGGCTAATGGCAGCAGAGCTGATTGCTCATGATATCGATTTAAGTTTTGCGCCTGTACTGGATCAATCCTTTCAATGTAAAGCGATTGGTAGCCGTGCCTTTGGTGAAGACCTTGAGACTATTTTGACCTACAGCTCTGCTTATATGAAAGGCATGAAGCAAGTTGGTATGGCAACCACAGGTAAACACTTTCCTGGCCATGGTGGCGTGATTGTTGATTCTCACTATGAAACCCCATTTGATAATCGCAATGATATTTTTGAAAATGACATGGCGATTTTTAAAGCGCAGATTGATGCTGGAATTCTCGATGCCATGATGCCAGCGCATGTGGTTTACCCTAATTACGATGACCAACCAGCCAGCGGTTCGCCTTATTGGTTGAAGGATATATTGCGTAATCAACTTGGTTTTAAAGGCATCGTATTTTCTGATGATTTAAACATGGAAGGTGCCGCAATTATGGGCGGACCAGCCGAGCGTTCTTTGAAATCAATGCAATCAGGCTGTGACATGGTATTGATGTGTAATAACCGCCCATCCGCAGTTGAAGTGCTCGATAACCTACCCATCGTAGAAGTAGCGCAAGCGATGAGCTTACTTAAGCAGCAGAGCTTTAGCTTAAAAGAACTGCAAGCCACAGAACGTTGGCAGCAAGCGAATCGTATTATGAATCAATATTGGGATAACGCGCAGTAATACAGAATTTATTGCAACCCAAAAGAAGTGGTGGGATTGCATTCTCACCACTTTTGTTCCAAAATTCTCATCAGTTAGGCTGCTTAGAGTAGTCTACAATCCTTTCGTATAATCTCACTGATTGAACCGTTTGTTCTAGGTGTGAGAGTCTCTACCAGAATCCTCAAATTCTGATTACGAAGAGTAAGCGGGCGATCGTTTTCTCTTTGTATCAATACTATCAATCATAACTTTTAAACCCATTAAATTGGATACCTTGCTTATCTTGATTGATAGAAGTCACCTATACTCGATTTAGAGCAAAGGTTTACCGAACAAAAGAAAAATCGTTGCGCATTCATTTTTAATCGAAAAGGATGTAACCAATGAATCCACATATAACCGCATTTATCCAAGGCTTACCCAAAGTCGAATTGCATTTGCATATTGAAGGATCACTTGAGCCCGATCTCATGTTTGAGCTTGCTAGGCGCAATAACATTGAAATTCCATTTAAGTCACCTGAGGAAGTGCAAGCCGCTTATCAATTTGAGGATTTGCAGTCGTTTCTTGATATCTATTATCAAGGCACCAATGTGTTGATTAATGAGCAAGATTTCTTTGATTTAACTTGGGCTTACCTACTGCGTTGTAAGAAAGATAACGTGATCCACACTGAAATTTTCTTTGATCCGCAAACTCATACTGCGCGTGGTATTGCTTTTGAAACGGTGATTAGTGGTATTGATAAGGCGATGCAAAAAGGGCGCGTGGAGCTCGGTATTTCGAGCCAAGTTATCATGTGTTTCTTACGTCATTTAGATCAAAATTCAGCCTTTGAAACCTTAAAACAAGCGTTGCCATTTAAAGATAAGATCATCGGAGTTGGGCTTGATTCTTCTGAGCAAGGTCATCCACCAGAAAAGTTTAAAGAGGTATTTGAAGCGGCGATTGAGTATGGTTTTTTAACAGTAGCGCATGCAGGTGAAGAAGGACCGGCAGCTAATATTCATAATGCAATGAAGCTACTCGGTGTTTCACGAATCGATCACGGAGTACGTTGTGTTGAAGATTCTGAATTGGTAAAACAGCTAATAGAAGACCGCACGCCATTAACGGTTTGCCCACTATCGAACACTAAACTAAAAGTTTTTGAGGATATGAGCGATCACAATATTGTCGATTTATTGCGACAAGGGCTGTGTGTCACGATTAATTCTGATGATCCGGCTTATTTTGGTGGTTATATGACGGATAACTTTATGGCGGTGGCGGAAGCATTACCGTTATCGCTGGAAGAGCTACAAGCATTCTCACTTAATGCGATTGAAGCAAGTTTTATTAGTGATGAAGAAAAGAAAAGGTTGGTAGATCAGGTTACTTGCTTTAGTCGTGAGTTTCTGGCTTAAATCGATTTAACTTATCTAGATCATAGAGCAAGTATAAAAAAAACAGGCTTGAATATCGCTTCAAGCCTGATTTATATCCAAGTGACTTGGGTATCTATATGATATTAATTGACGGATTATCGGTTTTCGAAGCGGTTATAATCTAGTAATCCAGCTTCTATCGGTTGGTCGTTTTCATACCATTTATGTAATTTGTCACTAAAGGCCCAAAAATCAGGATCACTGCGTCGAATACCATATTTATCTAACAAAGAGATGTAGTCTTGATCTTCTTTAATGCTGGATAAACCTTGATAAAAATCGGCGATATCTTTTTCTTGTACCTGCATAAAGGCGGCAGGGTAACTTCCCACTACACCTTTCACAAACGTCAGATCATCATTTTCTAGATCGCGATTACTTTCTTCATCAAATAAGCTCGAGATATTAGTATGAGCGTTATTATGAATTAAGGTAAATACCTGATCTTTACCGCTGTCTGTTGTGATAAGAACCGTTATTAACTGCGGTACTTGGCGTAATCCTTTGCCTTTAATATCATCAATTTTACGCAAAATAGCTTCATTTTGTTGCGATAATCCGGTATCACGAATTTCGTATCGATGGCCAAGCACTGGTTCTAAACGTTTCTCAAGCATGGTATACAATTCATCTTGCGGCTTATCGGTTTTATATTGAATGCTGCTTGGTTGCTCAAATGTTTTCACATCACGCTGAATAAAGGCGCTTAGCTGTGGTGATGGGTTTTGATACCAGCTTTCCATTAATTCATGTCTGTCTTTAATCGGTAGTAAGGATAAGAAGTTTTCCTCTCCTTCCATTCGTAAGAAATCCATAAACATGCGAGTCATCAGCTGGTGGCCGAAGTTGCCGTACACATCAAACCCATCGACTAATAAGTATTGAATTCGTTCTAATAACGCATAGTCAATAATCCAAGCGGTTTTAGGTGGTTTACCTACTAAGCCTTTGACGACAGAGGCACTATCAAAGTGACGGAATATCGTTAAGGCTGCATTATCATTTTTACCTTCACCATCCCATACGAGGTCGGTGGTTAAATGAGCACCATTTTCGAACCAATGATTCATCGCTTGCGTTTTAGCTTTTAAGTAACGAGCTTGCTGTTCAGAATAAGCAACCCATTGATAAATAGGTACGACATTACTTTGTTTTTCCGATGGTAATTTTAAGTTGTCCGTTTGGTCATAATAGAACTTTTTAACATCAGGTAGTTGGGCAGTTTTAGGGTCAACAAAGAACACCCAAAATCGGTCATTAATAACATTAAGCGCTAATTGGCCCCGACACACAGGGCCTTTAATAAAGCTCATAATGGTATTTTGCGCGTTATCTAGCATGAAGTTATAACGAGCTTCTACCGGTAGGGCTGCAAAGGCAGTCATTGGGTTAGCTGCTACTGTTGGTTTATAGCTAGGTAGTTCTTTTACGTCATAGTCTGGTTTGATAAACAATTCTTGAATACGAATCAGCTTATTATCATTGAGTGCATAAGGTTGGTGGGTTTTATCAACAATAGTGGCAGGGTAGGCGACTAGGCGATAATAAACGCGCTCAACATTTGGATCATCGTAAGGGCGACGAGTGGCAATACGATTGACTGGTTGACCTGGTGGTGTTGTTGAACGAACTAAAGCAAAAAATTGAATAGGTGTATCTTTGGTGGCTTTTAAATGATCGGAAAAATAGAGATGTGATAAAAATAAGTGCTCATAAATATAACGACTAGTAAGCTGCTGTTTTAATGAACCACCATTGAAAAAGGCCTCCCACTTTTTTACTTCAGTTTGCTGATCGTTAGATAATGGCGCATGTGCCGTCATCGTTGCACCATTAGATAACCATGCCATTAATTTGTTGTGCTCAGTATTATTTAACGCAGGCATTCCATAAGGCATTCCCCAGGTTGGATAGTCAGCTTGATATTGGTCTAAGCCTTCAATGGTTGGGCATTGTTGGTTACGATCTATATTAAAATCAAAACCTTCTAATTGTTTTTGGTCGGGTAATGGGTGAGCTTGTTTTTGTTCTAATAGACGAGCAACTAAGCCTGCTTCCAAGTTTGCTTCTGGAATTTGTGAACGCTCATTCAAAATAGGATGGAAGCCAATATCGCGCCATTGTTCTGTGGTTTGAGCATCTTCAAATAAACGAGTTGGGTTAGATGCAGTAAGGCGGGTACCTTTATAAACAAGGCTCTTGTTAGCACCACGATCGATACCTTCAACGGAAGACAATTTTAACTGACAAGGCGCATCATAACAGGCATGGCAAACTACGCAGCGATTATCTAAAATAGGCTTTATTTCATTAACAAAGTGCTGGGCGGCTTTACTGTTGTATTCTGGGGTTCTATCTTGGATTTGTGCTTTACCGAATAAATTATCGTAATTTAATCCGGTATAGACGGCACAGCCTGAAAAAAGGGTGATCAAAAATAAGAAAGTTAGGTGTTTTAATTTCATATAAATACCAAGAAAACCCATATAATTAAGTGCTTATCATCAAGAATAGCAAATAAGTGGTTAATAGAAAAATAAACAATTGAAGCTAGGAATTTAAATTTTTATAATCACGTCTTATGTTAAGTAAAATACTATAAAAATCAGTTTGTTGAATGTTTTCTGTGAAAATCTTTATTGTATTGCTAGCTTAAGGCATTACACAATTTATTTTGTATTTTTTTGGATTCTACCTGCTTAAAAAATAAGGTAAAAAAGTTTATTTTAATTATAGCTGTGTGCTAAATTCACTATACCCAAGTGACTTCAAGATGCAGAATTCAGAGCTATCATCCAAGCCTTTAAGCAAGGAAGATTGGCGAAGGAATGTAAGCACCTTTCAAACCAATCTGACGCGGCATAAAGCTTGTTTTACTCTTGCTGAAATTCGCATCTTTAAGTTACTTGGGTATAAACATTTTTAAAATATTAAAAACGAGCATATTGAATGAAAAAGTTGAAAGTAGCGATCGTAACAGCGCTTGGCGTGACAACTCTAAGTGGCTGTATGGGTCAAATGGGCGTTACAGGCCTAGTCACTAAAGTTAACTTAATGGCTGTTGATAACCGTTATGCACGTGAAGGTGTTTTCCTTCTTCTCAGTCCAGTTTACGGTATTGCTACTATTGCCGATTTATTCATTTTCAACTCAATTGAGTTCTGGACAGGTAGAAACATCATCACTAATAAAACTCCAGCGCTTGTTGATAAAAGCGTTGAAGCTTGGTTAAAAGTGAACGATAAAGTCGATAGCTCTCTAACTGGTGTTCCAGTTCAGAGTAACGTTGCTGACGTTGAAAACACAACTATCCAAAAAATTGACAACAACACGCTAGAAATGAATATTTCTTACGTAAACGGCACTCAGAAAACGCTACGTGGTGTGAAAACTGGTGATGCTGTTGCGTTCTACGCGAACAATGAACTTATCACTACAGTAAGCGTTCAAGAACTAGAAGATTACGTAGCATCAGCTCAACTGTAATCAACATTTTTTAGCGACATTGCTATAAGATTATGTTTAGGGTCGATCAGTGATGATCGGCTCTTTTTTATTTGTTTAATCTGAAACTGGTGTTATGTCTGTATGAGTTCGACTTAAGTTCTACAGATTTCTTCCTCAGAACACGGCATAGTGATTTTAAAGGTGAAAAGGGAGAGGGGGTGACAATGGAAATGTTCTTGATTGTGTTTGAAAAAGCGGTGCTGTTATCTGGTATCGCAGGCGTTCTATTTAGCTTATTTGAATATGGAAAACGTAGCCAAGATTGGAAAGGAGTCGTGACGGTTTTCTATAAGCGTGTTGATATGACAATGAGCGAGTTCAAGTTTTATAAGTTTGGAGTTAGTTTGTTAGTTTTTGCGGTCGTTCTTCGGATTGCGATTCTTACATTCTTTCCATAAAAGACTGATAAATAATGAATTTCATTTCATCCAGTATTGACTTGGTAGTCAGTTTCTGAGTTGCTTTCTGACGTAAGGTATCACAAAAAAATTTAAAATAGCAGACTAGCAATAAAAAAATCACAGCCTATAATGCTGAAAACCGGAGCGTCTGCCAACGCTCCGGTTTTTTTGTGTCCGAAATATAGATGAGCACTTCTGCCAAAGTCGTCATCTCGCATGCAATAGATACACGATTGCCGCGCCAAAAGGACGCATACACTCTATGTCATTAAGGAAATTTGCATTATGCGTATCGAACAAGAACTTAAGTTAGGCTTTAAAGATGTGTTATTTCGCCCGAAGCGTTCAACATTAAAAAGTCGTTCTCAAGTAAATTTAACTCGCGATTTTACGTTCAAGCACAGCGGACGTCAATGGTCTGGTGTACCAGTTATTGCCGCTAATATGGATTCTGTTGGTAGTTTCGATATGGCGAAAGCGTTAGCAGAACATGGTGTAATGACTGCAATTCATAAACACTACTCAGTAGAAGACTGGAAAGGCTTTATCGAATCAAACGATGCGAGCGTATTAAATAACGCAATGGTATCAACTGGTACTTCAGAAGCTGATTTTCAAAAAACTAAAGACATCATGGCAATGAGTGATGATTTGATCTTTATCTGTGTTGATATTGCGAATGGTTATTCTGAGCACCTCGTTGACTACGTAATGAAAGTTCGTGAAGCGTTCCCTGATAAAGTGATCAGCGCAGGTAATGTCGTTACAGGTGATATGGTTGAAGAGCTTATTCTAGCGGGTGCAGATATCGTTAAAGTTGGTATTGGCCCAGGTTCTGTATGCACGACTCGCGTGAAAACCGGCGTTGGTTACCCACAACTTTCCGCTATTATCGAATGTGGCGATGCCGCTCACGGCCTAGGTGGCATGATCATCGGTGACGGTGGTTGTACATGTGCAGGTGACGTATCGAAAGCCTTTGGTGGCGGTGCAGATTTCGTAATGTTAGGCGGCATGTTAGCTGGCCATGAAGAATCAGGCGGCGAGCGCATTGAGCAAGATGGCAAAACCTTCATGAAGTTCTACGGTATGAGTAGCCAGTCTGCAATGAAGAAGCACTCAGGTGGTGTAGCCAAGTACCGTGCTGCGGAAGGTAAAACCGTATTGATTCCATTCCGTGGAACCGTGCATGACACGATCAACGATATTCTAGGTGGCGTACGCTCAACTTGTACTTATGTTGGTGCAGCGAAGCTTAAAGAGCTAACCAAGCGTACTACTTTTATCCGTGTTCAAGAACAAGAAAACAATGTGTATGGTAGAGAGTAGAGTTTTCGGATGTGAATAAACTGGATTACTAATACCAACAAAGGCCGCTTTTTTAAGTGGCCATTTTTATTAATAACCATATAAATAAGTTGATATTTTGATGTCAATCGACAATGACTCTGAGCTATAGTTGGCTTCTTTTCATACTTTTTATGGATGCAATTATGAAACCTATTACTGTCGCAATGTCAGTTTTTGCTGTGTTAATGTCTTTTGGTTCTGTCGCGGCACAAGAGTGTAGTGGCTTGTCTGGTTGTGAGGCAAAAGTTTGTCAGATTGAAAAGCAAATGGAATTCGCTAAACAGCACAACAATTCAAATAAAGAAGCAGGTTTACAAAAAGCGTTAACGGAAGTGAAAGCTCACTGTACAGTAGATGGCTTGAAAGACGACTTGCAAGACGACATCGATGATGTAATGGATGACTTGGCAGAGCATCAAGATGATTTAGCGGAAGCGATTCAAGACCAAGAGCTTGATAAAGTCGAAAAATACAAACAAAAAATTGCTGAAGATAAGCAGGAGCTTGAACAATTAAAGGCTGAATTGCAAAAGCTGTAAAGCTCTTATGATCGGTATATATTAATAAGTTTCAATAGAAAATGGCGCTTGGATTAATGCCTATGCGCCATTTTAGTTTAGCTATCTTTTGTAATAATAAGATTAGTCATCTACGCGACAGTTAGAGACCTCGGTGTTTAGGTTGATTAAAGTACATTCAACATCAGTACGAGAGCCGTTATTACCAAATGATCCATTGATATTGGTATATCCCCAAAGACTGTCATTCTCAATAGAACCTTCTAGGTCGATTTCGTTATCATTGATTTCGAGTGCTTCCACTTCTTTGACTAAGTAAATGATATTGCCACTAGCATCGGTAGATTCTACACCTTCAATTTCAATGTTTGCGTTATTAATGCTTGCCATGTTTAAGCGATCTTCGAATTGAGTACGGCTATCAGTAATAAATTTATAACCATTAATTGAGAAACTAGTATCATCGATTAACGTTGCTGTGCCAGATAGTGCAAACTTAACACTAGATTGAGTTTGAGAGCCGGAGCCATCTTCAAATTCAATTTCAGTCGCTTCTAGACCTGACGTACCATTTACAAGCTCTACCTCAATATGTGCACCTTCAATAAGGTCAGATTGCTTGCCATCATCAAATACAGTGCTATTAGTGATCGCAATGCTAGTACGGCCATTGAGTTCGAACGATGTTTGTTCATTGTTCACCCAAGTGATAATACCTTCTAATTCAGCACCGCTGTATTGGTTATCATCTTCGATTTCAATTTCAATGGCATTAAATTGAGTGTTTAAAAAATGACCTTCAACTTCAACCCATAGTCCGTTAGATAATGGAGCATCGTCATCTATCTCTATAGCGCCAGCATAAGAAATCAAGGTTTGACCGATGTAAAAGGTTTGGTTTGCAGTATTAAGTGATGAGATTGGACCTTCAATTTCGGCTTCACCATTGTGAATGAAAGCAGCGTCATAAATACCGATAACCTGCCATTGGCCACTGTTATCAATGTAACCATCTACTAAAACCCAGTCACCAACTTGATAGTGAGGGGCAGATGAGTAAGTTCGTGTGCTTGTTGTTGTCGGAATATCTGTACCATTTACAGTAATCGTATCATCGTTTACAGCCGTTATTTCACCGACTAGGCTAGGATCGAGTTCGATTTCTGTCGCTACACCGTTACGGTTAGTTTCAACATCAACACGCATGCCTTTTTGAATATCGGTTAAGTTTAGTCGTGTTTCGTCATATTCCACTTCAGCGTTAGAAGCATCAAGTTCAAAGCCATTTACGGTAATTTTGCTCTCTGAAACTTCTGTTACTGTTCCGGTTAACTTTTCCGGAGATGAGTAAGAATTAGCATTATCTGATGAATTGTTATCACTACCGCTACCACCACAAGCTGAAAGTAGCGCTGCAACCGATAAGCATAAAATTGTCTTTTTCATAATAAACCTTAATTTTTATATTTGTATTGTAGGAGTCGTTGATTTACAGGTATCTTAATTGGCCAAACGTAAAGAAAACGTGAAGAAAAAACACGCAAAGTCAGAGGAAGGTCTATAAAGTCATGAAAGTGTTAATTGTGGATGATACGCATAGTGTTGTTGAAACGATAATGGACTATTTAGAGCTTGAAGGTATCGTCGCTGACTGTGCTTATCACGGAGAGAGTGCATTAAAGCTTATTGAAGAGAACCATTATGATGTGATTATTATGGACATCATGATGCCGAAAATGGACGGAATCAGCGCGGTGAAAAAGCTGCGTGAAGAATTATTCTGTAATACACCGATTTTGTTTTTAACTGCTAAAGATACTTTGAACGATAAAATTGAAGCGTTTAATTCAGGTGGTGATGACTTCTTAAATAAGCCTTTTGCCATGGAAGAATTATGCTTACGCTTGCATGCGTTACATCGCCGTGGGCCTAGACTCGATGTCGGTAATTTAAGTTTTGCCGATCTATCGATGAACTTACAAACCAATGAAGTTACCCGTTCTGGTCAGCCAATTAAATTAAGTAAAATCCAACGTACGATCTTCAAATTACTCCTTAAAAACGCACCAGGGGTAGTTTCAAAAGAGGCGGTAATTTCTGAAGTGTGGGGAGAAGAAAGCCCATCAAGTGATTCATTACGTAGTCATATTTATGGTTTGAGAAGTGCGCTTGATAAAGGCTTTGATTCAACTCGATTGGAAACTCTACATGGTCAAGGATATCGATTAAAAGATGACTAACGCGCCCAGTTTTTTTAAGAAAATACGCTTAACCTTTATCGTGCTGACTAGCGTGATGTTCTTGCTATTTGGGGGACTGATTTATTTTGCTCAAGACCGATTAGAAATGATCAGTCTTGAACATCGATTAACCACTGAAACTCAAGAATATTTAAAAAATTATCGACGTTATGGTTTCAAAGCAGCTCAACCAGATCCGCAAGAACTCGATACTTATTGGTCAAAAGAAGAACACCCAGACTGGTTAGAACCTTATCAAACTCCCGGTTTTTTTGAAGTGCAACTCGGCCCAGAAGATAAACACTTTTTAGTCACCAAACACCCATCAGGTAGCGGTTGGTTATACGTGGTTTTCCAAGATGATGCCGATGATTATCTAGATGAATACGAAGATAACCTTCACCTTATTACCTTTTTGGTTGGTGCGGTTTTCTTAATGGCGGTAATGGCTTATGGCTTATATTTCGTTCGCTTATTTTCACGTCCATTGATTCAGATTGAAAGTAAAATTGATTCAATGGCCCCTGATAAGCCAGATTTTGTGGTCGATACGCCGTATAAAGAAACCCGAAGTATTGAATACACATTACTAGATAATAAAGCCAAAATTGCCTCTTATTTTCAGCGTGAACAAGAATTCAGTCGCTTTGCTTCACATGAGCTGCGTACCCCCATTATGGTGATCAAAGGGTCGACCGAGTTACTGCGTAAAGTGCCTGATATGCCTCGCGTGGCAACTAAAGCCGTTAATCGTATTGAGTATGCCGGTAACCAAATGCAGATCTTAACGGAGGCATTTCTGCTACTAGGTAAAGAAGACATAGAAGCGCACCATATTAGCCGTGAGCCTCTTTCTGAGCATATATATACAGTGCTAGAAAATATGTCTGAGCATTTCTCAAAGCAAGATGCCACCTATCAATTCAAGGAAGTCAATCCGGGTACGATCGATGCACCATCAAGCTTTATTGATATTGTGATGACGAATTTATTAAAGAATGCCTTTAGTTATAGCATTGGCGATATCGTCGTGGAATTAACAGATAAAAGCTTAATTATCACAAATCAACATGATGGCAACGACATGCACAATTCCGGTTACGGCTGCGGTTTGGTCATTATCGAACGAGTATGCAACCGAATGAACTGGCAATTTAATACCGAAAATAACGGTAAATTATTTAAGGCGAGAGTGGTGTTTGCTAGCTGAAATCACAATGTTTGAAACATACCAAGTTTCGAACATTTTAGGTATTTAAGGCGATGCTGATTTTTTCACGCTTTTTTCACGCTTGCCTAAATATACTGTTTCACATCGACGTAATATACAGCCAACAGGCTAGCGAAAATTTACAATAATAAGGGTAAAGTCATGAACAGAACACTATTAACAATGTCGCTTGCAGCATTAATGTCAGTTCCTTCTATTGCGATGGCAGAAGTAGTTTCTCCTGCACCTGTGGCTAAAGCGCAGACATCCACTCAAGGCGGTTTTGATGGCCCTCGTCATGGCACTTCAATCATTGAAACGATTAAAGAAGCAAAAGATGTCAGTGATGATACTAAGGTTGTACTAACTGGTAAAATTAAAAGCTCACTAGGTGATGAAGATTATATCTTTGCTGATTCAACAGGCGAAATTACTGTAGAAATTGATAACGATAAATGGTTGGGGCGTACCGTTACCACTGATGACACCGTGGTATTACGTGGTGAAGTGGATAAAGATTGGAACAGCTTAACGATCGATGTGGATAGCTTAGAAGTTAAATAACGGCTTCTAGGTTAATTAAATGATTTAAAATAAGTAAACCAAATAAAAACGAAAGCCTGCATCATTAATTTATGCAGGCTTTCTTGTTTTGGGTGCTTGTCTGTTTGCCTAGTCTTGTGACGTTAGTTTGTAAAACGAGTCGAACAATTAAAAAATCAAATGCGCAACGCCAACAATCACCGGTAGGGTAATAAGAGTTCGTAAAATAAAGATCACGAATAGCTCTAATAGGGTCACTGGGATCTTACTACCTAATAGAAGGGCGCCCACTTCAGACATATAAATTAACTGAGTAACCGACATCGCTGCAATCACAAAACGCGTCATATCACTATGGATAGGCGCTGCAAGAATTGCTGGAATAAACATATCAGCAAAACCCACCACAATCGTTTGTGATGCGGCCACTGCTTCAGGAAGCCCAAGTAGTTTTAAGTATGGAATGAAAGGCTGACCTAAAATCTCGAACAGTGAGCTATGCTCTGCAATGATTAAAGCACCAGTACCAAGCGCCATCACAACTGGTAGGACACCAAACACCATATCAATGGCATTCTTCACGCCCTCAACTAATACTTTATGCAAATGACCAACGTTATCAGCTTTGGTCAGTGCTAAGTGCATGCCCCAAGATAAGTTAGTGTGGCCTTTTGGTAAATCATCGGCTTTCATATCTGGCACTGAACCATCAATGAAAGTGTCTTTCTTCCAGCGTAATGGTGGAATGCGAGGTAATATAATCGCAGCGACTAAACCTGCCAAACAAACTGCGCCATAAAAAGGAATGAATAAATGCTCAAGATTTACCTGTGCGATGACTACTAGGCTAAAAGTGATCGATACTGCTGAGAAGGTCGTACCCACAATGGCGGCTTCGCGTTGTGTATAGAACTTATCTTCGTATTGTTTACTAGTTAGTAAAATGCCAACAGAACCGTCACCTAACCAAGATGCCATACAGTCGATAGCAGAACGGCCTGGTAAGTTGAAGATAGGGCGCATAACTTTACTTAATAGCGTCCCGAATAGCTCTAGTAGGCCGAAGTTAAGTAAAAGAGGCAGCAACATACCGGCGAAAATGAATACGCAGAACAACGTTGGTAATAGACCGTTTAATACCATGCCACCGGTATTTTCTTCCCATACTATTTCTGGGCCCGCATGGTTGAACGCCATAACGGCTGCAATACCACCAAAAATACGCACCACAAACCAGATTAACGATGGCGTCATTAACGCGTGTAAAAAGGCATTATTTTTAATAAACGCAGGTTGAATCAGTTTATATAACATGGTTGCGATAGACATGAACGCAATAACAACAGTAATGATAGGAACGATGCTATTGGCTAATGCTGCCTGTAGAGATTTGGCTAAGATAGCGACTGGAATAGTGTATGAGCCTTGGTAGCTCAACGGTGCCATGAATAAAAACAAACCGATCAAAGATGGAATAATAAAGGTAAGGTAAGTTTTTAATGGGTAGCTTGTTGTTTCTACCTTGGCGTTACCCGTTGGTTTTGAAGAATCTTTCATTATGCTCTCAAATGACAATGCTTAAAAATTGCGCAATCCGTCGCATAACTATTCACTATCAATCCATGATTTATTCAGTGGCGGCAAGAATACCGACTTTCTAATCAAAGTGAAATAGGGAAACGGCAATTTTTGGAGATAAAAGTTACTTGGGTATAGCCATTGATAATAGAGTGGTGGATTTCTATTCAAACGAAGGACAGACCTAACTATCTGTGATAAAAGTCACGATATTTGTTGCTGCTTTTAGATAAAGCCGTCAGAATAGCCGCTCAATCAAGATTATTAATATCACTTCCAGCGACACCAATCCTGAAAGCCGAGTAAATTCTCATATACCTTGTCACTACAACAAGTAAACATAAGGTATACAAAGATATTGATATTCATGTCTATGAGCCATTTGGCTTCTCTATTTTATCGAGATCAATATTTATGAGTTTTTCCTCTTTAGGACTTTCTGCCCCTTTACTTAAAGCGGTGGAAGAACAAGGCTATACCACACCTTCACCAATTCAAGCGAAAGCCATTCCTGCGGTGATCGAAGGTCAAGATGTAATGGCCGCTGCGCAAACCGGTACAGGTAAAACGGCTGGTTTTACATTACCGATTCTTGAGCGTTTATTAGTCGGTGAGCGTGTTAAACCTAATCAAGTTCGTGCACTTATCTTAACGCCTACTCGCGAGCTTGCGGCTCAAGTACATAAGAATGTTGAGCAATACAGCCAACATACGCGCTTAACCTCAACGGTTGTATTTGGTGGTGTTAAAATTAACCCACAAATGATGAGATTAAGACAAGGCGTTGATGTACTCGTTGCCACTCCTGGTCGTCTATTAGATTTGTATAACCAGAATGCAGTACGTTTTTCTCAGCTAGAAGTGTTAGTGCTAGATGAAGCTGACCGTATGCTGGATATGGGCTTTATTCGCGATATCCGTAAAATCTTGTCTTTCTTACCCGCGAAACGTCAGAACTTATTGTTCTCTGCCACCTTCTCTGATGACATTCGTCAGCTTGCGAAAGGCTTGGTGAATAACCCTGTAGAAATTTCGGTTAACCCAGCGAACCAAACGGCAACCACGGTCGAGCAATGTATTTATCCTGCGGATCAAAAGAAGAAAGCACCGATGTTGCTGAAACTGATCCAAGATAATGATTGGCAACAAGTGTTGGTATTTAGTAAAACCAAACATGGTGCTAACCGTTTAAGCCGTTTCTTAGATGAAAAGGGCGTGAGCTCAGCCGCCATTCACGGCAACAAAAGCCAAGGGGCACGTACCAAAGCACTAGAGAATTTTAAAACCGGGGAAGTACGTGTTTTAGTGGCAACCGATATCGCCGCTCGTGGTATCGATATCGCGCAATTACCACAAGTGGTGAACTTTGATTTGCCGCATGTCTCTGAAGATTATGTGCACCGTATTGGCCGTACTGGCCGTGCAGGCGCAACCGGTAAAGCTATCTCTTTAGTATGCGCTGATGAAGCTCATGACTTATTCTCGATTGAACGCTTAATCAAGCAAGTATTACCACGTATGGAACTTGAAGGTTTCCCGGTAGTCAATAAATTGCCGGAGTCAAGATTAGATACTCGTCCAATCAAGCCGAAAAAACCAAAGAAACCGAAAAAGACTTTCCAACATAATGATGGTCAACGTTCAGGTGATAATGCTCGTGGTCATAAACCAGTAAGCAAAAACCGTCGTCATGCAGGCAATGCAAAACCGGCGACAGCATCTACAGACGGAGCGGCAAAGCCACAAGCCAATGCGCGCCCTAAACCCGCTGCAAACCGTAAGCCAGCAGGTGCTTCGCCACAACGTAATCCTAAAAACAATGGCAGTAATTTCAAAGCAAATTAAGCCTAGTAAAATATAGGATTGGCCGTGTGCGAGATCGCTTACAAGCTATGTGAGTGATCACGGTTATTCAATATGAAAATCAGAAAAGGTCAACTTTAACTTATTGTTATGGTTGGCCTTTTTGTTTTTTGGTGTTTTTGGTTTAGAGAAAGAGCAAAAACTTTGAATTAGGTCTCTTGAGGAATCTCAGCAGAAGCGTAGTCTTATCGGTGTCGGAAGGAAACGACATAGGATTTAAGAAAAACCAAGACGGTTTTATTCAGGATGAAGTTTGACGGTTAGGATAACGGTCAGCAGGAAGCAAAGGACATTTGACGGATTAAATTAAGCGGCAGGGTGCGGCTTAAACGGATAAATGGACACCTCTAGTTTGAGGAAGGAACACCGCTCAAGGAACAAGTGATGAGCGCTAATTAGGAACGATTAGCAGCAAGGATTTGCGTAAGGACACCGCTAAGAAGGCGAAGCTGGATGAGCTTAGGATAAGCACTATCACGGATTTGATGCATGGAGCATTAATAGTAGCCGGAATGCTGCGAGTGAGACTATAACCCCGATACGAAAGTGTCGGGGTTTTCTTTATTCAAGCCTTGAAGTGACTTGGGGATATCAATATAGAAATATATCCAAGTCACTTGGGTATAGTGTAGAATCCGTCTCAAGGTGCTCGATTAAGAGTAAAAGACCTAAATACAAGGCTAATAGAACATGCAACAAAGTGATTTCGAAACACTCGTAAAAACCCTATGTACGCTAGATTCCGTTCCAACTGCACTTAAATTCCTGCAAATGAACAGCGACAGCAACGTGGCCGATGCCGCTAAATCGCTATCTGGTCAATTTGCGTTAGCAGAAGTAGAAGGTGAGAACCGCATTTATCATGTGACGACTCAAGAAGATGACAACGGCGTAGAGCAAGAATACGTTGAGCACATTATGAATGAAGGTGATGATATTATTCGTTTCGTGTCGTGGTTCTTCGACATTATGTTCGATGTGAAAACGAAAGATACTTATACCGCAGCCGGCAAAACCTATACTCAGCCAAAACGTAGTTAAGCTAATTGAGGTAAACCTCTGTTTTCATAAGTAGATCAAAAGCCAATAGAGTAATCTGTTGGCTTTTTGAGTTTTATATCAGCTACCTTTGCTACCACCGTCATATATTCTGTTATTTATCCGTAAAAAAGTGCAATCTTTGGTCAGTTTTTCGATACATTAGAGAAAACAACAATATAAACTCAGGAGCAAGGATGTTCGTTAGAGAAGCGGAATTTGAAGATTATTCCAAAATAGCCAAATTACATGCCACCAGTTGGCAGCAAGTCTACCAAGGTCTTTTAGATGATGATTATCTAGCAAGCCGAGTGGAAGATGAACACATGGCGATGTGGCAAACTCGCTTAACTCAGCCGCCACTTAATCAAGGTGTATTGGTATTGGAAGAGGCAGGCGCGTTGTGTGGCTTTGTTTGTCTATATGGTAATCATAGTTTTGACCAAGGCACTATGATTGATAACTTGCATGTCGATAAAGACCAACGTGGTAAGGGATATGGAAAAGCTTTACTCGCAGAAGCAGCAACATGGGCACAAAAGCACTTTGCTGATTCAGGAATTTATTTAGAAGTGCTGAAAGGTAATGATCCTGCTAAAGCATTTTATGAGTCACTTGGTGCAAAGGATAATAGAGATTTTATTTGGAATGCGCCCTGTGGTTCACAGGTACCATGCCATACTTATTGCTGGGAAAGCCCAAAAGCCTTACTTGAAGCAACAAACTGATTGTTAGCGAAAGATTAAGATACCGATGCACGTTAAAAATAAAGGGATCCTAAAATAGGATCCCTTGTTTTATGGATATACAACCAGTGACGAATTAGTGCACCTTACGAGTTTGTTGTTTTAAGACATGTTGGCATAAAGCGTCAGCCAAGAAATGCGA
Source organism: Vibrio sp. E150_018 (assembly GCF_053544035.1). Taxonomy (NCBI): domain Bacteria; kingdom Pseudomonadati; phylum Pseudomonadota; class Gammaproteobacteria; order Vibrionales; family Vibrionaceae; genus Vibrio; species Vibrio sp. E150_018. Next base: position 317,128 of record NZ_JBHGNY010000001.1, read on the forward strand.
GGCAATATTTCTATCTACTAAAGCCGATGGCATATGACCTGTTTTTACGACGCCTAACCATTCTTGAACCATGTTATCAAAGCCTTTAGTGGCAAGCATTGGCAACCAGTCTTTGGTTTGTAATTGCAGAGCGTGATTATCTTGCCACAGCGTACCTTCCATAAAGCCACGGAACTCATAGGATTGATTAGCAAAATCTGCTGATACTCGTTCTTGAGTTTGACCAAACATGCGGTTCATCGACGCATTAAGTAAACTACCTTGCTGTTGCCATTGAATATTAATACTTGCCAGTTGTTGGTTGTCACTCCATTGGGTGGCGATATGCATATCGTTAATGTTTGATTTAGCAAAAATATTCACGCTATCGAGTGGGTGAATAAAGTCATCAAAAATAAAGGTACGCACATCACCTGGTTGATTAAAGCGATGTTTCTCCCAACGCAGTGAATGCAAAGGGTTAAGTGGCATTCCCGATTGAACGCCCACTAAATGTTGGTTGAATAGGGGAATATGACGACGATTAAAGCCAACGTATAACGGCGTATTATTACGTTGAGCGAGTTCATATAAGGCTTCACAATCATGGCCATTATCCACCAGTGGCTTATCGACAAAAGTAGCAATGTGTTGCGAGAGGAAGAAGCTGGCAATATCTTTATGGCTAGAAGTCGCACTGTGGATCATTACCGCATCAACCCCAACATGAACCAGTTGGCGATAATCGCTGTAATACTCACGAACGTTATACTTGGTGGCTAACTCTTGCAGTACTTCGGTATTACGGGTGCATAGTATCCATTCGACGCCTTCAATTTGAGTGATAAAAGGTAGGTAGGCTTTTTGTGCGATGCCGCCGAGTCCGATTAATGCGATTTTCATAGCGGTTCCTTTTTAACTCTAAGCTTCTATGTGATACGAAAGAGTAGTATCTGAAGAAATGAATACCATCATATGGATTTTTTTCAGTAGAATAACCCTAAATTTTCCAAAATGACGAAGGGATTCAATGACACTAACAATTTGGCTTTCTTTACTGCTTATTTGTTTACTTGGTGCGATGTCACCGGGGCCCAGTTTGGCAATGGTCGCAAAACATAGCTTAGCAGGTGGACGCAAACACGGCTTAGCCACTGCTTGGGCTCATGCGTTTGGTATTGGTTTGTACGCGTTATTCACGATTCTTGGTTTAGCGATTTTACTTCATCAATTTCCATTGATATTTAAGACAATTACTTATGCGGGCGCGGCGTATTTAGCCTGGTTAGGTGTTAATGCTATTCAATCAAAAGGTGGTATTGCTGAGCGTTTAGAGTCAGGGATTAGCTGTTCAGTGGCTCAATCTGCAAAGGAAGGTTTTCTCATTTCCATTCTTAGCCCAAAGATTGCCATTTTCTTTACTGCATTATTTAGCCAGTTTGTTGCAGTGAGTGCTGAAACCAGCAGTAAAGCGATTATTGTCATGACTCCATTTATTGTCGATGGGCTGTGGTATACCTTAATTACCTTTATGTTATCTAGTCAGCTTCTACTTTCTACACTGCGCAATAAAGCCCATTGGATTGATCGTATTTCTGGTGTGGTGTTAATTGGATTGGCATTACGAGTGATGTGGGTTGCATAAGTCAACTAGAATTGAATGGAAGTCTGTATATACCCAAGTAACCTAAAAATGCAGAATTCAGAGCTATCATTCAAACCAACCTATAAAACTAACTCAAATAAAAATCAGCACTGAATCACTTCAAGTGCCGATTTTTATTAATCATTTGGATTATTGAATAGACCAGCAATTAGAGTCTAAGCTAACAACATAATCCCAGACTGAGCGGGTAACGTTAGCGTTTGACGTAGTAGATCATCACCACCGAGCCAGACATTAAATTGGTTTTGATTGGTCGGCAGAGTAATGTGGCATTCTTCAGAGCCTTTATTAATCGCGATTATACCAAGTGGTTTTTCTTCCGTTCCTCGCAAAATCACCAATACATCATCGGTTGATTCGAGCACTTGCACTGGCGAGCCATGTACTTGCTTATGAAACTGAATCATCTTGATCAGACTCGTGTCGTGCCAGCTTTGTTCCCATCTAGGGTAACCTAATGCATCCAGATCATTACTGGTGTTCAAATCGGTATAGATCAAAGGCGCGCCATCGCTGCAACCAAGTAAGTAGCAGTAAACCAATTGTTCTTGTTGCGGCGATAGCATTTGATTACGGAACACATCGTTATTAGGAATATCATGGGTTACCGCAAAAGTAATCGCACGTTTATCCTCTAGGCATTGTCTTTGTTGATGCAAATCTAGCAACGAAGTCATGCTGTGATCATGTTTGAACACATTTAATAAACGATGGAATAGCGGGAAGTCATAAGCATCGAAGGTGGTTGATTCAATAAATGGTTTTAAAAACACGTCATATTCTGCTTTGCCTTCGCCGCCATCGGTAATGATCTCACCAAATATTTTCACATCTTGGCAGATTTCATCCGTCCAAACTTTAGCAATATGTTCTGGTGAAAGGTGTTTCGCTGCATCGATTCTAAAGCCTGCAACGCCGAGATCTTTCAATGCTTGTAAGTAGGCTTTCTGATTAGCTACTACATTGTCAGTCGGCGCTAATGTTGGCAAGCCGGGATCGGTATCGCTGCCACTGAGTCGACCTTTTTGCACATTGTTAGCATCTAGCCAGTTAGTGATCGGAAAGGCTGGTTCAAAATCTTCGTCGGTAAACAGTGGTTGAGATAAATCGCCAAACAGCTTTAATGATTCAAAGTGTTCTGCTTGAGCTTGGTAGTTTGCCATGGTTTGTGGATTAGGGTAGGAGAGGTCACTACGTACTTGAGATTCATTGGCCATATGATTAAACACCACATCCACATAAAGTGAAATGCCATGTTCGGATAAGGCTTTTTGCATCGCGATAAAATCAAGGGTATTACCTAATGGGCTATTAATCACACGATAGTCTTGCGGCTGATAACGGTTCCACCATTCGGAATGATTAGGTGATGTCATCGCCGGAGAAACTAAAACAGAATCATAGCCTAGTTGAGCAATGCGCTCGGCTTCGCTGGCCACTTTTTGATACGACCAATCAAAGGCATGTAAAATCACATTGGCAGAAGAAACTGCAGTCGTTGCAGTGACAGATTGATTTGTGAATACGGACATAATGCCTCTTTAAAAATTAAGAATATACTCTTCGTGCTTGAAGCCGTAGCGTTGGGACGGCATTCATTCATCCAATTAAATAGACGAGCTATGTATATGGGGCTCATTAATTTACCGCTTTACAGCAACTCGTATTACTTTGGGTATAAAAAATAAAAATGAACAACGCCAGCATCATGGCCGGCGTTGTAAATTAAGCTAAAGCGATGGCATTACCACCATGCTTCTGCCTGAATACCAACTGATAAATCATCAGGTTGGTCGCTACCAAAGCGATTGTCGTTTTTGAAGTCATCAACGTAAGAAGCGTAGACACGAATTTCAGGGCGGGCCCAGAAGCCAGAACCAGCAGACCATGCTTGCGCGACGGTGAATTTAGCGCCTTCATTGTCAGCACCGTCATTACCCCACTGATTTTCTTCTGTGTAGTAACCTGCTTCGAATTCGGTTTTCATGGTTTCAGACCAGTTATAGATTGGGCGGACGACCACGTTGGCAAAAGTATGATCTTTTTTATCACCTTTATAAGAGCTTTGAGCAAACATCACTTGGTGACCGAAATCCCAGTTCTCGCTTAAATCTACTACACCGAAGTTAATCACACGGAAACCCGTATCCCCATCTGAAACTGCAGGGATCCAGCTACCTGAACCTAACCCAGCCATACCCGATGCTGCGCCGTTGGTTGCAAATTGGAAAACGGTTTTATTGAAACCACCGAAGAAGTTACCTTGTGTGATAACGGCTGTCGCCATTAAGCTATCTTCAGTGTCTAAACCGAAATCTTTTTGATCATCGGTTTCGTTAACCATATAGTAGTTTACGCCCAGCTCTAATGATGCATCTTGCCATAAACCAAGGTCTGCATAACGTAAGTCAAAATTATTAACGTTGTAATTTTGTTTATCAGTAACGCCGTCACCGTCTAAATCGACACCAATATCATTTCCTAAAGAATCATCACGCATGAAAGCAAACGAGATTTTACCTGGGCCAGCTGTGACATTTTCAATACCGCCACCAGCGCCACCAGAGGTATTCCAGTAGTAGAAGTCAGTAATGTGAATGTCTTGACGTTGGTAATAACGTTTACCGGCCCAAAGAGTGGCTTCTTTATCGAAATCGAATAAGCCTTTGGCTTGAACGTTAAACTGTGCAAGCGCAACATCTGCACCATCATCGTCATCACGAGCTGATTCCCAGCCGTTTGAACCATCCGATCCGTAAGCGACCATTGAACTTATAATGAACTCAGCGCTGTCACCGGCCTTAATCGGTGTGGTATCTAATTGTATTTCGCCATAAACGTCATCTTCGTTACCAAGACGACCGACTTTATTTCTTTCGTATGATTCATTTGCGCCACCATGTGCACTCACGCCAGCGCCAGCGCGCATATAACCATGGAAATCGACACCGACCGCCATTGCAGTTGGTGCAAGTAACGCAGAGGAAACGGCAGCAGCAGTTAAACAGACCTTGAGGTTTTTCATGTTATTAATCCTTTATATTGTTTCATCTTGCTCACCGGTTATGTTGTTAACCTAATGAAGCTATTGGATCTCTGAATGTGTGGCGGCTTTTAGTGAGCTTTTGTTTGAATCATTCAGCGATGAAGCAATTTTGCGAGAAGTGAGGCGAACCCACATCCTCCTGAAATCGAGGCGTGGGGGGAGTAGAAATAAAGGATGAGTGCGACGATCACACTTGGTGTAAACGAAGGCTTCACCAAGTGTGATTTAGCGCTTAATAAGCCATGTTAAGCGCATGAAAAGTGAGATCTTTGACTCAAATAATTGGGTTTTGTGATCAAGGTGAGATTTTGTGAATTGAATGATGATTTTATGGGGAACAGGGATTTTTCTGGTAAGTTTTTTCGTCACTCATTGATCTATAGTGGTCTTTCCAATATTTGCATCCTCGATCTTTAATATACACAATCAACTTCAAGATGGGCTATATCAAAACAGCGATAAATGCTGGGTAAATAAAATGTAAATGATATTTTTGTTATGGATTTATTTTGTGTTGTAAGTCGAAAGTGGTGTTTAGGGGAGTTTAATAAGACTGAATCTTGAGGTCTTATAATAAATAATTAAACTTAATTCAGTAGGTTGCTATGAGGCATCAGCCGATTTCACTTCTCAACAATCAAATTACCGAGCTTTCTTATGGGCCTCTATCAAAGGTAGAAGTTACCCATGAGTTAGGGCAGTTTTTAGAGATAATGTCTAAATGTAAGACACGTAAAGAATTAAACTTGGCTTCTTTTTTACATTGGATAAAACCAGCGGTAATCCATAGGCAATATAAGTTTTTTACCTTTCTATAATGAAAACGAAAAGCATTTGGTTTGCGCACTAAATAAGCTAAACGATCAGAATTATTCAAGTCGAATTCAGGTTATTGTTATTGATGATGGCTCGACAAATAATGCAATCACTAGAGTAAAAGAATGGCTCGATAATACCGAGATGAACCATGATTTTCAAATTATAGAAAGGTCGGTAAATGGTGGTAGGAAAGGTTTTGCATTAGACCATGTATTAGAACTTGACGTTGCTACTGGGGATGTATATGTCGTTGTAGACAGTGATACTTATATTGAACCCAACGGTATATATGAGCTAGTAACCAAACTTTGGTCTGATGAGAAATACGCTGTGGTTTGTGGTTATATAACCCCAGAAAATCATGAAGGCAGCTTCATAGGTAAACTGCAACATTATGAACATATTAGCTTTTATGGCGCAATAAGAGCTGCGCAGGACAAACTCGGTTGTGTTCCCGTATTAGCCGGCGCGTTTGTTGCTCACCGAGCCTCAGTGGTGAGACAATTAGGTGGTTGGAGTGAGTGGTTAGTTGAAGATATAGCATGGTGTTGGAAAGCGATTTCTAACGGATACCGAACAGGTTATGCGCCTAGAGCAAAAGCGACCACACAATGTCCGACAGATGTTAAAAGTTTGTTCAATCAACGTAGACGCTGGGCTCGGGGACGAGTAGAAGCTTATACAGAAGCTTGGAAGACTCATTGGATAGCAGGTCTATGCGCTTCTCCTTGGTTTTTACTTACGGCGGCACAGTATTTATTTCCACCAAATATTATTTTATTTGGATTTATGGTTGCGATGGATATTTGGATACCAATAGTAGTTGGTGTTGCCAATGCATTTGTATATTTTTTATTGGTGCATTCTTATATAAGAGATTTTAACCTTTCGGGTGAATTATCAAACCGACAAGTGATTAAAGCACCATTATATTCGGCTTTATTAGAAACGATTACGTGGCTACCTAATTTACTCGGCTATTCAGATGAAATTCTGGGTAAGAAGAAGGGATGGTTAACAAGGTGATTTCTATGAGCGCAGTACTATTTTACTGTAATTAAATATAAGGAAATGAGCTATGTATAACTTAAACACAGAAGAAATTTGTCTAGTTGATGGTGGTGGTGATGGTAATGAAAACAGTTCGAACTGGGGGTCTGGTTTTTTAAATATAGGAATTGGTTTGGCTTTAAGTCGTGTACATCCAGTGTTAGGTATTGCTTATAGTATTGGTAGTATTCAAGGGAGTTATAGTAATAATAGTGGTGTTGGTACAGGAACAAATCAAAATTATGGAGGTAATGGGTTGGATTCTGGTGGTGGAATGATGCAAGCTGGTGGCTCCAGAGGTGGTTACGGATATTAAATGGCCATTATGGATAATATTTATAGTTTAAAGTTATTATGGGTTTTTTATGTATTGTCCTAACTGTAATAAAGTTAGATTAAGTTTTTTCGATAAGTATAATTTAGTCACTTGGAAAGAGGTGAGGTGTTCTAATTGTGATGTTATTTGGAAGGTGAATAATATTAATTACTCATTGGTTCTATTTTTTGTTGTGGTTTGTTCTTATTATGTCGCTGGTCTTGATGTTAACCTTTTTATGAAGATTGTTTTTATAATATTAATGTATTTTTTGGCTGTTTTTTATTGTCCGATTAAAAAAAACATCTTGTAAGAGGTGTATTTTGGTTTATTTTATGGGTGTTGTTTGGTTTGTAAATAATAACTCTATTGATGTCTATTTAGGGGCGATATATGGTTCAATAAAGTTTGATTGTATCAAGGATATACCAATGATAAGGGATGGTTAACAAGGTGATTTCTATGAGCGCAGTACTCTTTTACTGTAATTAAATATAAGGGAATAACTTATGTATAACTTAAGTGTTGATGAAATTTCAATGGTTGATGGCGGTGGGGATGGTAATAGCAGTGGTTACCCGGCCTCGCCTAGTGCAATAAATCAAATGGCTGGTCCTCAAGGTGATGCAGGTAGGAGTCAGCTTGCGAATGCGGCTTGCCAAGGTGCTTTTGCTGCGTTAGGAGGTGCCGCAGGATTTGGCGCTAAGAGTATAGGTGCTGCTGCTGGGGGAGCAGGTGGCTTTGGCTTTGGAGGGGGGATGTGCAACTTCTAATGCGCTTCATATATTTAACTTCCACAGCTATTATGGCTAGCCTAATTGGTTACGTGGCGTTTAAAACAGATCTGAATTTTTATTTAAGACTAGTCTTATTTGTGACATTCATAATCCATGTACTATTAGTTAAGTCTTACTATAAAAAATAAATAATACAGGTCGTGTGTAGCGACCTGTATTTATGCAGTAAATACAGAAAAATGAGCTCACCTGTGAGTGAATGCCCACTCCAAAATGATAGTCGCAAAACGGTGTTGTTTTTGTCAACTTGTTAAGGTTGTGACAGGAAGTCCTTCGAGCATGCCTTGAAAAAAAATCCACATTCTATTTATTGAGGATTATACAATATGGATATTGTAAAAATATTATCACGTGATTCATTTTTAAGTGTGAATTGGGCATTAATGAATAATTGTAACTACAAATGCAATTATTGCCATTCAGACTTAAATAGTGGCTCTATTAAAGCACCACCTTATGAAGTTGTAGTTGATTTTATTGAGTTGCTTTTTGAGCATTCAAATAGATCGAGGTTGACGCCATGTTTTGAGTTTGGGGGCGGCGAAGTTACGTTACTAAGGTATTTTCCAGATATAATTAAGTTAATTCATGATCGCCATGGACTAATTAGTATTATTTCTAATGGTTCAAAGTCATTGCAATGGTGGAATGAAAATGCTCATTTCTTAAATGGTGTAAGTTTAAGTTTTCATATTAATGATATTAAGAGTGAATCTCATTTTATCGAAGTGTCTAAAGTTCTTGAGTCTTCTAGAACTACTCGTTTCCACGTCAACGTGATGATGGCTCCTGAGCGGTTTGATGACTGCCTAGCGTTTGCAAATAGGCTAAAACAAGAAATCCGTTGCTCTATTGCTCTTCAGCCTCTATTTGAAGGTTTTGGTCATGGGGGGATTACCCAAAAGTATCCGTATACGGGCGAACAAGAACAAATAATGAAAGACTTTCGTGGTCGACCGGAACTCAAATCACTTCCGCCATCAATGGCTGAATTAGAAGTGAATTATTCTGATGGTACAACGGAAAACCTGTCGACTTTTGATCTAATCGCTAATGACCAGACCAATTTTATTGGCTGGGATTGCTATGCGGGGATTGATAGCTTAGTCGTCACCTTCAGTGGCGATATCTATCGCGCTTGGTGTATGCAGGATGGGCCTATTGGTTCCATTTATGATGAAAGCATTAAGCTACCTACTCATCCTACAAAGTGCAGGACTAAGATTTGTCAATGTGGTGTGGACCTCTCTTCAAAAAAGATCAACACAAGGCTTATTGAAAATAAAGAACAACAAATTGAAGTAACTCAACTATAGTCTCGATTAATTAGGTAAAGGATTACCCGTGGTAGCAAGAGCCAAGCATTTATACCGACCAGAGTATTTTGAGGCGCAGAAGTCAGATAATCAAGGTTCAATTTTGATTGATGCTTCCTTGAATCAACATCTGTTTGTAGCGGCGTCACTATTTGTTCTGATGACTATCCTTGTTTCCGTTGTTTTTGCTGAATATACGCGCAGAGATACACTGAATGGTGTGGTTAGTCCGACTGGCGGTATTGTAAAGGTACAGGCTAATGATGAAGGATATGCCGAAAATGTATTTGTTGTTGAAGGTCAAAAAGTACTCGCAGGCGAACCATTATATGAAATCAAAACCGAGAGATATGATGAGTTTGGTCAAGGTGTAAAAAAGCGTATTGTTGCCACCATAGAAAATCAAATTACTTTATTAAATGCTCGCAGGAGTAAAGAGATTGAAAAATCTCAGCACCAGCTAGAAGTAATTAATGATGACCTAATAGGCTTGTCAGAAGAGGCTGGAATACTGAAGTTGGTCGTCGATTTATCTGAACAAGAGCTGACCCTTGCTCAAAGTCTGGTTGATAAACAGCAAGTATTAGTCAATAAGCGCTTCATATCTTCGATTGAATTTCAAAAACAAAGACTCGAATTGATAACATTAGAAACTAAGGTACAAACACAACGTCTTAATTTACAGCGTTTAGTAAGAGAAAAAGCTAAACTAGAAGAAACGAAAAATACACTTCAGTTAGAACTTGATATTGCCTTACAAGAAATAGATCGCCAGCTTCAACAAATCGCTCAAAGTAAGATTGAGTACTTTTATCAAACAGACACTCAGGTTGTATCACCAATTGACGGTGTCGTTGCGTCCATCTTCGTCAAGGAAGGTCATTCAGTCAATAAAGGGCAACCGCTATTAGTGGTTATTCCAAAAGGCGAAGAGCCTGCCGTCGTTGAACTTTATGCATCCAGCCGTAGCATAGGCTTCCTTCAAAAAGGTCAGGGTGTTCGTTTACGGTTTGATGCCTTTCCTTATGAAAAGTTTGGTGTTCAGCAAGGCGTTATTTCATCAATATCAAAATCAGCCGTTTCAGCAGAAATGTTACCAAATAGCCCGCTAATACAAAGCCAACTTTCTCGTGCTAATGGTGGAGTGGGTTTGTACCAAGTGAGAGTTAAATTAGATAAGCCCACCATCACAATTTATGGGGAAGAGCAACTGTTTGTTCCTGGGATGACACTGACCGCAGACATTGAATTGGATACTCGTAAGATCTACGAGTGGTTATTAGAGCCCTTGTACACAATAAAAGGGAGAATTTGATAATGCATTCAGAAGGCATTATTGATTGGAGTTGGGGTAAAAAACTCTCTTTAATCCGACAAACTGAAAAAGCTGAATGTGGTATCGCTTGCTTAGCGATGGTTGCTGATTGGCACGGATATAAAACAGATCTAAGGTCGCTTAGGGTAAAGTGTGGTATTACTCAGCACGGAATGTCGTTTGCACGGCTCATCGAGTGTGGTGAATTACTGAAACTTTCGGGTCGAGCGGTTCGCTTAGACTTGCATGAGTTAGAACAATTATCTACACCATGTATTTTGCATTGGAATCTAAATCATTTCGTTGTGCTAAAAAAAGTGAGTGGGAAGAGAATTGAAATTCATGATCCTGCCAATGGTGCATTGACACTAAGCCCTGATGAGGTCAATAAACATTTCACAGGGATCGCGCTAGAGCTAACACCAACTCATGACTTTGAAGAAAAAGTGGAAAGTAAAGCCGTTCGGCTATCAATGCTTATTGGTAAAACCGTTGGCCTTAAAGGAGCGTTAGGCCGAATTTTTGTGTTCGCATTGGTTTTGGAAGTGTTGGCACTCACGTTACCTATTTTCAATCAAATTGTCATTGATGAAGTTTTGGTTGGGTACGATAAAAATCTTCTTGTACTCGTCATTGGGGCCATACTGATGGTAACAGCTACTCAAACTCTAATTGGTCTTGCTCAGCAGTGGGCGACAATCAAGCTTTCCGTGAACTTTAATATGCAGTGGGCTGCGAATGTTTTCCATCATTTGTTCCGGTTACCGATAGATTGGTTTGAGAAAAGAGATATAGGAAGTATTAGTGCTAAATTTGCTTCTGTAGATGTCATTCAGCAGACGTTAACAACTAGCGTAATTCAAGCTCTACTCGACTTAGTATTAGTCGTTGGCACATTGTCGGTTATGTTGGTTTATAGCCCCAAACTTTCACTCATTGCCATCGCTGCTGCATTGGGTTATATCATTCTTCGATTCGCTTGGTTTGGTGCGTTTAAGCGTGCTGAAGAAAACACATGGGAAGCTAGCACTCAAGAGGAAAGCTATTTTATTGAGACAGTGCGTGGTGTATTGAGCTTGAGAGTTAATGGGACGCTACCTTGGCGAGAGTCGTCTTGGCGAAACCTTAATATTAATCGCAGAAATGCGCAGCTACACGAGCAGAAGCTTGGGATGATCTACAATACAATGAATGTGACCATTGTTAGCCTTGTTTCAGCGACGGTTCTTTGGTTTGGTGCAAATTTGGTGCTGGATGGACTTTTTACAATCGGCATGCTTATGGCATTCCTTTCATATCAAGGTCGATTTTCTGCCAGCATTAGCTCTTTAATCAATAAGTACTTCGAGTTTAAGATGTTGTCTGTGTACAACGAGCGTTTAGCGGATATTGTCTTAACTGAAAAAGAAACGGATAGCGTTCCTGATGCCATGGGGCTGCCTATCGTAACCAATAGTCAAGGAGATCATGCTATTGAGTTTGATAACGTTTACTTTTCCTATGGAAAAGATCAGCCCCTTATTCTTAATGGTGCAAGCTTTAGTGTCAAAAGTAATGAAATTGTTGCGTTAGTCGGAGCATCTGGTTGTGGTAAGTCAACAATTTCAAAGCTTCTATTGGGTATCTATTCAGTCACATCGGGTAGCATTAACTATTTTGGTAATAAATCGATGGCCTCTAAATCGCTTCGAACTCAAGTTGGAGCAGTATTACAAGAGGACCAACTATTTAGTGGTTCAATTATCGAGAATATTACATTCTTCGCTGGTGATTTGGATGAAGAGTGGCTTGTTGAGTGTGCTCGTAGAGCGGGTGTTCACGATGATATAGAGCGCTTAAATATGGGATATCACACTCTGGTTGGTGAGATGGGCTCTAGTCTTTCCGGTGGTCAAAAACAAAGAATCCTCATCGCACGAGCTTTGTATAAGAAACCTAAATTTCTGGTGCTGGATGAAGCGACAAGTAGCTTAGATATTTATACAGAGTCGTTTGTTTGCCTGATGTTTAAAGAAATCAATATCCCCATTTTGATGATTGCCCATCGCCCAGAAACTATTGCGTCGGCTGATAGAGTTTTACTCCTGGATGGTGGCACTATTCAAGAGATCCCCAATAATTTTAGAAAGGAAACTCAAGATGTATCAATCTGAACGAATACTGTGCCCAAATAGTCATTCTGAATTGTCTGAGGCTGAATTGATGGATCAATATGGCCGATACTTTGGTTTAGAAAATTGGGTGACATTTTCTGGGTGCCCATCTATTACCTTGACCAAAGTCGGCTCTCAAGAATTCGAAAGTTTACCAAAAGGGAGTGAGGTGATCGCTATTGATTCAGGCTGTTATATTGAATCTTCCAACTGTCCTGCCTTTCCTTCTGGCATTACAAAGCTCACTAGTGTTTCGGTGAAAGACAAGCCTTTTGGTGAAATTTTTATCGGTAAAGGGTGTGTTCTTCAAGGAACTTCAATTTGTTCTTATAAAAAAGTCTCAATAGGTAACAATGTTATTTTTGGTCCAAATGTAGTGGTTATGGATTGCAGTGGCCACGCACTTTCCAATCGAGGCCATTCAGATGAATTTGATAATTTAAAGGCAGAGCCTGTTACAATTGGCAATGATGTATGAATAGGCTATGGTTGCATTATTTTACCTGGTGTAAATATTGGCGATGGTGTGGTTATAGGTGCTGGTAGCGTTGTAACAAAGAATATTCCTGCTAATTGCATGGCTGCGGGCAACCCGTGCACTATAAAGAAAATAGGATTAAATTAGCCGAAAATGCAAGAGAAGAAATGAAGTTTCTTTGTCTTTAGCTAGTAATACTAGTTGTGTGGTCCTGTTATATACCCTAGTACTTGAAGCTGCAACTTTGTTGACTTCGCTCATTCGCCCCAATCATTTAAACAAGCTAAACTCATGGGGTCTCATTTACTTTCCGCCTCACTGCAATTCCAATTACTTTGGGTATACGGACATAAATTGATTGCGTATTAAACCCCGCGCTCTTTAAATAGGCGTTTACATGCACGACCGTCGCTGTGGAAGAGGTGGCAACGGTGAGCGGGAATGCCGATTTGGAAGGTATCACCAGAGTCGACATCTAAGGTATCGTTTTCACGGTAGATGAAATCGGCATCGACATTATCAAGGCTTAAGTAAACTTGAGTTTCATTACCAAGTTTTTCGACTACTTGGACTTTACCTTGAATCACTACATCGCCTTCACCACTTGGCAATAAATGTTCAGGGCGGACACCTAGTGACATACGAGCGCCGGTTTCAACCGTTGAACCATCGACTTGGATCCAGAATGATGCCTGGCTTGCCAGTTCTACTTTCACGCGTTCAGCTTCTACTTCTTTAACGTGAACATTAATGAAGTTCATTTTTGGTGAGCCAATGAAGCCTGCGACAAAACGGTTTTCAGGGTAGTGGTAAAGCTCTAATGGTTTACCGAGTTGAGAAACACTACCACCGTCGAGTACAACGATTTTATCTGCCATGGTCATGGCTTCTACCTGATCGTGCGTTACGTAGATCATGGTACAGCCAAGTTTCTTATGCAGTTTTGCCAGTTCAATACGCATTTGTACACGCAAGGCGGCATCTAGGTTAGAAAGCGGTTCATCTAATAAGAACACTTCTGGTTGCGCGACGAGAGTACGACCAATGGCGACACGTTGACGTTGACCACCAGATAATGCTTTTGGTTTACGTTCAAGTAAGTGACCAAGTTGCAGAATATCCGCGGCATGATCAACGCGAGATTTGATTTTCGCTTTATCTTCTTTCGCCAGTTTTAAACCGAATGACATATTATCGAATAAGTTTAAATGTGGATATAAAGCATAAGATTGGAATACCATGCCGACACCACGCTCAGAAGGCGGTACGTCATTCATTTTGGTATCACCGATGAAAAGCTCACCAGAAGTGATATCTTCTAAACCGGCAATACAACGTAGTAGGGTGGACTTACCACAACCTGATGGACCGACAAAGACCACAAACTCGCCATCTTGGATCTCCAAATCCACGTCTTTAGAAATGAGGTTGTCTCCATACGCCTTACAAACTTTTCGTAGAGTCACACTCGTCATCGGGTCTTCCTTCTGATTATTTTTCTAATAGATTTCCAATGTCTAGATAATGAATGTTAAAAGCTTTTTATCATCCAAACATATTGATTATTCATGCGTTATTTACATTTTAATGATCAATGTAAAGGCGACTATGGGAGTTATCTTACCGAAAACCTATCAATAAACCTCCTCCCTAGTCATTTAATTTTTGGTGGATGTAGGGGGATGAGTGCTTAGATCACACTTTTTTATTTACAGCAAAATGCAGGTAAAATGCCTTGTTATTATGTGCGTCCGCTCACATTTATTGTCCATTTTTCGCTTGAGATAAAAAATATTGTGAACCTAAGTCACAAAAGTCATTTTGTTGATGGGGGGCGTAGAAGTTAGGAGGATGTAGGCGGGTAGGAATTATCGCATTATTTTTCCATACCTAATAAGGGTATTGCTTGTGAAACGAGCCCTACATTTGTTGCGTTATACCTAATAAGGGTATAGGCGTAACATTTAAAGAAGAACAATAGAAAGGATCATGGAAATGAAAAAAGTCCTCAATACTGCCATTTTATGTAGCCTAGCATTAAGTGGTGTAAGTGCACATGCTGCTATTGAAGAAGGTCAACTTACCATTTGGATCAATGGTGATAAAGGATACAACGGCCTTGCGGAAGTAGGTAAGAAGTTTGAAGAAGATACCGGTATTAAAGTAACGGTCTCTCACCCAGATAAACTCGAAGAGAAGTTTCCTCAATTAGCCTCTACTGGCGATGGTCCTGATATTGTTCTTTGGGCACACGACCGTTTTGGCGGCTATGCTCAAGCAGGTTTACTTGCAGAAGTAAAACCATCGGCTGATTTTAAATCGAAATTTGCAGATTTCACTTGGGATGCAGTGTCTTATGAAGGTAAGTATATTGGTTACCCTGTAGCGGTAGAATCATTATCTCTTATCTATAACAAAGACCTCATTAAGACACCGCCAAAGAATTGGGAAGATATTGCTGCACTTGATAAGAAACTACAAAAAGATGGCAAGAAAGCAATTATGTGGAACTTGTCTGAACCTTTTTTTACTTGGCCAGTGCTAGCCTCTGATGGCGGTTACGCATTTAAGTTTGAAAATGGTGCGTACAATCCAAAAGATGTCGGTGTAAATAACAAAGGCGCGCAAAATGCGATGAGCTTTGTGAAAGGTTTAGTCGATCAAGATGTTATTTCACCAGATGTGGATTACACCATTGCGGAATCTGGCTTTAACAAAGGCGAAGTGGCGATGACGATTAATGGCCCTTGGTCTTGGGCAAACATTGATAAAGCAGGCATCAACTACGGCGTAGCGAAACTGCCAATGTTTAATGGTAATCCTTCAAAACCTTTCGTCGGTGTATTAACGGCAGGCATTAGCTCTGCATCACCAAACAAAGATTTAGCGGTAGAGTTTATTGAAAACTACATGCTGACTCGCGATGGTTTGAAAGCAGTGAATGATGATACCCCATTAGGTGCAGTTGCATTAAAGTCTTATCAAGAAGAGCTGGCTAAAGATCCACGTATTGCTGCCACGATGGCGAATGCGGAAACCGGTGAAATCATGCCAAATATTTCTCAAATGTCTGCCTTCTGGTATGCAGAGAAAGCGGCAATCGGCAACGTAGTCAATGGTCGCCAATCAGTAGAAGAAGCGCTTAACACTGTTGCTGAGCGCATGACTAAATAAAGTCAAATTGTCCTCACTTGAGGATTGCGAGGGAGGGGGAATCTCTCCTCCCTTTATTTTGTAAGTTATCCGTCTGTTTTAATTTTGGGTGTTACATACTCAAAGTAATTGGAATTGCAGCGAGGCGACTAGTGAATGAGGCCCCATGAGCATAGCCTGTCTATGTGATTGGGGCGAATGAACGCTGTCAACAAAGCTGCAGTTTCAAGTACGAAGAGTATATTTTTAACCCATGAATAGTGTGCGTTAAAACGTCCCACTTATGCAGTTTCAAAAGCTTTCGAATTTTACTCTGTGGCATAGTGCGCAAAGTGAACTCGATACAGAAACGGAATTTAATATGTCAGCGAATATTATGTCATCTAGTCTTGCGCCACATTCTGCGCCTCGTCCTTTTCCTTGGCTGAAAACGCTCGTACTTTCAGCGATTACTCTTTTGAATGGCTATGCGATTGTACTGATGTACGCACGTGGTGAGTTTGCCTTTGCTTTGCTTACCCTAGTGCTTGCTTCAATGGGTGTGTACGTGTTTGCTCGTAAGCGTACTTATGCTCATCGTTACATCTATCCGGGTGTTGCAGGCATGATCTTGTTTATCATTTTCCCATTGATTTATACCATTGGACTGGCATTTACTAACTACAGTGGTGCTAATCAGCTTAGCTTTCAACGAACCCAAGGCGTATTGTTTGAGCAGAGCTTTCAAAGTGGTGATAGTTATCACTTCGAGCTACGTCAGCATGATGATGTGTATTCGATTGCCTTAAAACAAGGTGATCATTGGTTAATATCTCAACCAGTTTCTTTGTCTGAGGGGTCGGTTGAAAAACACCTTGAATTAACCCCTGCAACAGAACTTCCTGGCAAAAAAGCGCCATTAAAAGCCGTGATACAACACCGTAGCGTGTTAAATCAACTTGAAGTACAAACACCGGATGGTGAAGCGTTAGTGATGTCTGGCTTGCGTAAATTCGCTCAAGTAAAACCGCTTTACAGTTTAGATGCTGATGGCGAAACCTTAGTTAACAATCAAACCGAGCAAGTGTTAAAACCAAACTATGAGATTGGTTATTATCAACCGGTTGATGAGAGTGGTCAGTTTATTGGTGATCACATTACTCCAGGCTTTATTGTTAATATTGGCTTTGACAATTTTACTCGCATTTTCAATGACCCAGGTATTCAAGGGCCATTCTTTAAAATCTTTGTTTGGACTGTGGTATTCGCAGCGGCAACCGTGGTTCTTACTTTGGCAATGGGCGTAATTCTAGCGCAAATTGTTTCTTGGGAAGCGTTGAAAGGACGTGGGATTTACCGCGTGTTATTGATTCTACCTTATGCCGTACCAGCGTTTATTTCTATCTTGATATTCAAAGGTTTATTTAATCAAAGCTTCGGTGAGCTCAATCAGTTATTACAAGGCTTGTTTGGTTTGAGTCCGGCTTGGTTTACCGATCCGTTCCTTGCTAAAACTATGATCATTATTGTTAATACTTGGCTAGGTTACCCCTACATGATGATCCTTGCGATGGGGATGTTAAAAGCGATTCCTGATGATTTATATGAAGCATCAGCAATGGATGGTGCTGGCCCAATTGATAATTTTATGAAAATCACGCTGCCGTTATTAGTGAAACCTATGGTGCCGCTATTAATCGCCAGCTTTGCTTTTAACTTCAATAACTTCGTACTGATTCAATTATTAACTAACGGTGCGCCAGATATGATTGGAACCAGTGTTCCTGCCGGCCACACCGATTTATTAGTGAGCTATACCTACCGTATCGCGTTTGAAGGTGCTGGCGGTCAAGACTTTGGTCTAGCCGGTGCGATTGCCACACTTATCTTCTTATTAGTGGGCGGATTATCACTACTGAATATGAAGTTCACTAAATTAGAAACAGAATAGGGAGATTCAACATGGCTATAGTTCAACCTAAATCTTTGAAGTACCGTGTTTGGGCAACGCATATTGGAATGTGGATCTTCTTAGCATTGATGATGTTCCCACTTTTGATGGTGATTGCAATTTCCTTCCGTGAAGGTAACTACGCAGCAGGAGATTTGATTCCACGTAACCCATCGTTAGAACACTGGAAATTGGCATTAGGCTTTGATGTAGTACACGCAGATGGCACAGTGACTAAACCGCCATTTCCTGTATTGTTATGGCTTTGGAACTCAGTGAAAGTCGCGGGCTTAACAGCGATTGGTATTGTCGTGCTTTCAACCACTTGTGCATATGCCTTTGCTCGCATGAAGTTTAAAGGCAAAACCGTTATCTTGCGCTCTATGCTGATTTTCCAAATGTTCCCAGCAGTACTAGCACTTGTCGCGTTATATGCATTGTTCGATCGTCTAGGTACTTATGTTCCATTCTTAGGCTTGAATACCCACGGTGGTGTAGTGTTTGCCTACATGGGTGGTATTGCATTGCACGTATGGACAATCAAAGGCTACTTCGAATCGATTGATAATTCATTAGAAGAAGCGGCCGCACTTGATGGTGCAACTCCTTGGCAGGCATTCCGCTTAGTCTTGTTGCCATTATCAGTGCCAATTCTTGCCGTGGTATTTATTTTGTCATTCATCGCAGCCGTGACCGAAGTACCAGTCGCGTCATTACTACTACGAGATGTTGATTCATATACGCTTGCAGTCGGCATGCAGCAGTACTTGTATCCACAAAACTACTTGTGGGGCGACTTTGCCGCAGCAGCTGTATTATCCGCACTACCAATTACTATTGTGTTCTTGCTGGCTCAGAAGTTCCTAGTCGGTGGTTTAACTGCTGGTGGTGTGAAAGGGTAAGGTTTCTTCCACATAATATTAAAATAGCAAACGCCGCAGATGAGAGTCTGCGGCGTTTTTTATTAATGAGTATTTTTATTAAGCTTCAGAATACACAGGGTAGTCGGTTAAGCCTTGCTCAGCGCCACCAAACAACGTATCTGGATTATGTTCGGCGAGTGGATATTGGTTTTTAATGCGAGTCACTAAGTCTGGGTTGGCGACAAACGGACGACCAAACGCCACCATATCGGCAAAACCTTGCTCTAACGCTTGCTGGGCTTTTTCAGGGTTATATTTGCCTGCTAGGATGATGGTTTGATCAAAAGCCTGACGTAGATTTTGTTTGAATGAGATTGGTGTATCTGGCGCGTCATCCCAATCCACTTCTGCAATATGAATGTAGCCAATGCCTTTGCTGTTCAGTAATTTCGCCGCTTCTACATAAGTGGTTTCTGGATCAGAATCTACAGTGCCATTTAAGCAAGTAAATGGGGCAAGACGAACACCGACGCGTTCTTTACCCACAACCGCCACCAATTGATCTACTACTTCACCTAGGAAGCGTAGACGGTTTTCAGTGTTGCCACCGTATTCATCATCACGAAGGTTGGCTTCTGAATCGATAAATTGATTCACTAAGTAGCCATTTGCTGCGTGCAATTCCACTCCATCAAAGCCTGCTTCTAGGGCATTTAATGCTGCTTGGTGGAATTCTTCTTTCACATGTTCGATGTCATCGTGAGTCATGGCTCTTGGTAGTACCGTATCGACAAAGTTTGGTTGATCTTTTTCATCAATAAACACTTTTACGCCTTTTGCCGCTTGTTCACTCGATGAAATTGGTTGTACACCACCGGTATTGCTTGGGTGCGTAACACGGCCTACGTGCCAAAGTTGAGCGAAGATTTTGCCGCCTTTTGCGTGTACCGCATCGGTGACTAGCTTCCAGCCTTGAACTTGCTCAGGAGAATAGATACCCGGCGTCCAAGCATAACCTTGGCCTAGTTGAGAGATTTGCGTGCCTTCAGAAATGATAAGACCCGCTTCAGCACGTTGCGCATAATATTCCGCCATCATAGCGTTAGCGCAGCCATCTTTTGCGCGAGATCGAGTCATTGGTGGCATGACGATGCGGTTGTTTAAGGTTAAGTCACCGAATTGGATTGGCGTAAAAAGAGAATTTGACATGGGATTCCTAATATCTGTTTTCTTATTGATTGTAGGCATGGTATCAGAGGATGATATTTTCATTAATATCAAAAAATACAAATTACTTTTGATTAATATGCAAATAAAGCTATTATTTCGACGACTGATTTCGATAACTGACTTGAGATGAGAGTGTGTAAATGATTAAAACCGAAGACTTAATGGCTTTTTTAGCGGTGGCGGAAAGTGAGAGCTTTTCAAAGGCATCGGTAAAAGAGGGAATTCAGATCGCCACCTTATCAAGAGCGATCGCCAGATTAGAAAAGCAACTCGATACCACTTTGTTTAATCGTACAACTCGAAAGTTAGTAATGACTGAAGAAGGTGTCGTTTTTAAAGGTTATGTGCAAAAGGCTTTGAATACCCTTGAGCTTGGCCAGCAACATTTATTGTCCCATCAAACCGAGCCCGTGGGTAAGTTAAGAATCGATGCCGCATTCGCGTTTATGATCCATCAATTAGGGCCGTTATTACCAGAGTTTAGGAAATGCTATCCGAAAGTCGAGTTGGAACTTACAACCAATGATACGGTGGTTGATCTATTAGATAACAAGGTCGATGTGGCAATTCGAATCGGTGATTTAAAAGATTCTACCTTGCATGCAAGAGCCTTAGGGCAAAGTCCATTGGTGCTGGTGGCTAGTCCTGATTATTTGCAAACGAACGGTACGCCAACGCAGAGTGATCAACTATCAGCACATCGTCTTATTGGTTTTTCACACGCTTCTCACTTGAATAACTGGTACTTAAAAGAACCCAATAATGCGCTCCATTTTGAATTAAAGGCCAGCAGTGGTGAGGTTATTAAACTGCTATGTATGAATGGGATGGGGATTACGACTTTATCTTATTACATGATTCACCGTGAATTAAACGATGGATCGTTAGTCGAAGTGTTACCTAATGCAATACACCACCCAAACCGAAGGGAATCGATTCAAGCGGTGTATTATAAGCAAAGTGCGTTAGCATCAAGAATTTCACTATTCCTAGATTTTATTCAAGATAAGCTCATTTTAGAGCCGTAAATCGCAACAATATTTAAGATTAAAAGGGTTACTGTGTCGCCGTTTTAGCAAAGCTCGCTAAGGCGTTAGACACTTTATTCAATACTTCGTCACAACCTTGGATCTGGTGGCGTGAAGCTAAATATTTAGGGTCGTTATAAGTTAACCAAACTTTGCCACTTTCATCTTCTGAAATCAGTGCTTTTTGTGGTAGATCAATGGCGACGGATTGTTGGCAAGCCATCAGTGGAGAACCGACTTTCGGATTACCAAAAATGATCACTTGAGTTGGGCGTAATTCTATATCGACTTTCTTTGCGCCCGCCGCGTGATCAACCTGCGCAAAAACTGTCATACCTTTTGAATTTAACACCTTAACAAGTTTATCAGATGTCTCTTGCACACTATGTTGACTTTGCACTTGTACCAGTCCGCTGTCTGCATTGGCCCAAGCGATAACTGGGCTTAATAGTGCTAAGGTGCTGAGTATCATTGTTGTCCATTTTTTCATGTTTTATTCCTTAATATCCGGTAGTTAATGCGCTTGGCGTTCTTGGATCCGATGATCCAAAGAAGCCTTTATCCGTATGCATAATCGATTGAGTGCTACCCATTGCACTTTTTTCGACGACGTTTTGTTTTTTCGCTTGCAGCAGTTTGATGGTGTCTTGATTCAAACCTTTCTCAATACGTAATTCATCAGGCAACCATTGATGATGAACACGCACTGCATGAGTCGCTTCGGCGATATTCATATTATGATCAATCACATTCATGATGATTTGTAGGGTAGTCGTGATAATACGGCTACCACCTGGGCTACCCGTTGCGAGGATAGGTTTGCCATTTTTAAATACTAACGTCGGGCTCATGGAAGAAAGTGGACGTTTACCGCCTTCGACCGCATTCGCTTCTCCGCCAATCAAGCCATAACCATTCGGTACGCCGGGCTTGGCAGAAAAATCATCCATCTCGTTATTGAGTAAGATCCCAGTGCCATTGGCGACCATACCCGTACCGTAAGAGAAGTTTAAGGTGTAGGTGTTAGAAATCACGTTGCCATCTTTATCCATGACAGAGAAGTGAGTCGTTTGGTCACTTTCATAAGGCATCGGCTGGCCATGTTTAATCTCTTTGGCTGGGCGCGCTTTGTCTTGTGAGATTTGTTGTTGCAAACTATGAGCGTAGTCTTTGTTGGTTAAGCCTTTCATGGGTACTGTTACAAAGTCAGGATCGCCCAAGTATTCTGCGCGGTCTGCATAAGCGAGCTTCATTGCTTCAGCCATCACATGGATGGTCTCTGCGGTGTTATGGCCCATTTCGCCGATGCGGTAGTTTTCTAAAATATTTAAGATTTGAATAATATGAACCCCGCCCGATGATGGTGGTGGCATAGAAGCAATGCTGTAACCGCGATAACTTCCCATTACCGGTTCACGTATCACCGCTTTATAACTCGCCAAATCTTCAACTGTCATTAAGCCGCCTGCCGCAGTCACGGAATCGGCAATCGCTTTAGCGGTTTTGCCTTTATAAAAACCATCACGACCATTTTCTGCGATTAGTTTAAGAGAATTCGCGAGATCGTTTTGAATCAGTTTATCGCCAATTTGGTAGTCCGATTGACCGCCATCTTTAAAGAATACGGGTTTACTGCTATCCCATTTTTGTAATCGCTCTTTGGCACTTTGTAGCGAGGCATATAAATCAGGGGTAACGATAATACCTTGTTCTGCCAATTTGATTGCCGGAGCCATTACGGTTTTTAAGTCCATGCTGCCGTAGTTTTCGAGAGCAGTGATGAGACCCGCTACGGTACCCGGTACGCCAACCGCTAAACCATGAAAGCGTGACAGTTCTTCAACCGCATTACCACTTTCATCAAGGTACATATCTTTGTACGCTTTTGAGGGCGCCATCTCGCGATAATCTAGCGCAAAGGTACGTTTCTTTTTGGCATCGTAAATCATCATAAAACCACCGCCGCCAATGTTGCCCGCGCGTGGTAGTGTGACGGCTAAAGCAAAACCGACCGCGACACCGGCATCCACCGCATTACCGCCTTGTTTTAGGATCTCAACACCGATTTTCGAAGCCAGTTCTTCTTGGCTCGCCACCATACCATGTTCAGCCCAAACAGGGTGGTGAATGCTGTCGCTGGAATAAATAGCAGGGGTTTGTGCATAAGTGCCTGCGCTAAATAAGCAGACAACGCCGAATAAGGCCTTTTTGATAACGCTGTGCTTGGTAAAACTGCTGAGAATAGAAACGGAATGATTAAGGTGTAGTGTTTTAGAAAATGTATTGGTCATCGGGATCCCTCGTGACTCATGATCAAAAATTGGCTTTAGCTGCAAGGGTGGGGAGGTCTGCAACTAAAGCCAAGAGTTTGTAACAAGCAGAGCAACTAAGGTTATAAAGGTGTGCAAAAGTCTTAGTTGAGCTTGTGTTTCGTCAGTGTTTTAGTGTTCTCTCTAAACTGACACATTTAGTGTGGTTGATAATTCGTTATTTCGGTAGGTCGCAAAGCAAAAAAAGTGGGATGAAGGTAGAAAATAAACAAATATGTGGTTTAGGACTCGAATTTGTTACTGCCTCAGAAAAGGATAAGTTCAACTTGCCATTAGTATCCTATAGGCTACAATTGGATAAATGAAATATACGATTGAAAAAACGCCAACATTTGATAAATGGCTTTCAAAGTTAAAAGACAGGGCTGCAATCAGAGCGATTTTAATGCGCATTGTGCGGGCTGAAAATGGAAACTTTGGCGATGTGAAAAATGTTGGTACACCTGTTCAAGAAATGCGTATTTTTGTGAGTAAGGGCTATCGCGTTTATTTCACTATTCGTGGTAGCAAAATCATATTGTTACTCAATGGTGGACATAAAGGCACGCAGCAACAAGACATAGCAAAAGCACATGAACTACTAGCCGAAATGGAGGATTAGTATGAACAATAAAACTAGCCCATTTAATCCTTTTGATTACATGGAAACACAAGAAGAAATTAATGATTTCTTGCGTGAATGTCTTGAAGATGATGATCCGACAGTATTTGTTTCAGCACTTGGTCATCTTGTCAAAAAGCATGGTATGGCTGATGTGGCAGAGGTAACAGGATTAAGCCGTGAAAGTTTATACAAAACATTCAATGGTAAAACGCAGCCTAAATGGAATACGATTTATAAAGTGACTCATGCTATAGGCTTGAACTTGGCAGTAGCCTAGCCCTAAGATGGTACACACCTAGCACGTTGAACAGCCTCACTTAACCGGTGGGGCTTTTTGTTTTTTATAATTCAAAAAACCAAACTTAATTATTACTAAACCCCCGATACTGCCTCTGAAAATAACTTTCCAGCTCAACCGCTTCACTTAAATCAATATGGTTGTCTTTTAACGCTAACATCAAAACATGGTCGTAGTGTTGCGCGGCGGTGCAATAGGAGACATTGCGATCTGCGCCGTTATTCAGTGCTTGCTGACAGGCTTGATTAAATAAGTATTGGTGCTGTTTGAGTGGGGTGATGGCTTTGCGTTGAGTAGCACTATCATCAATTTTCCAGACTACTCCAAGGGTGAGAAGTGCTGTTAGCAATAGGAAGAGATAACGCTCACTCCGGCTGAGAGTGAACGTGGGTTTTGGTTTATTGTGATGTGGTTTGTTGGGCAAAAACGTGGCCATGAGATCATCCTTAATCAGGTGGCTTTGTACCCTTCGTAATTGGGTATACATCTTTATAGCACGAGATAACGTTTATTAATGGGCCGTAAACCCCATTAATTGAATTAAGTGCTCAGCAGTTTTGATTGCGTGCTGTCGGTTATCTAATCCCATTTTTTGGTACAGGTTACGAATGTGCGTTTTGATCGTCGTCGGCGCAACATCAAACTCGGCAGCGATTTGATCGTTACTTAACCCAGCATAAATTAAGCCTAGCACTTGCCATTCACGTTGAGTCAATGGGCTAGTGCGAATGAGCTCTGGTAGGTCTGGCAGCGTTAGCAGTTTTTGCACAAATTCTTCATCAAAATGTACTGCACGAACACGTTCTTTATTGGTCATTAATTGCAGTAAGTTTTGCGCTCGGTGTAGTTCAAGTTCAGCAAGTTTCTTCTCGTTCACTAATGATTTAATCAGTGGTGATATTGTCTCAGCATTGCATAAGAAGTTACCTATCATGCCGGTGCTATTGGTGAGTGATAACGCTTCGTGAATACATTGCTGAGCTTTTTGTGGTTGGTTTTGTTTCTCTGCCAGTACGGCTTCGAGCACTAGATTACGGTTTTTATCAGCAACCAGTTTTAGCTTTGAAGTTTGTGTTTGTAGATGCGTCAGAATATTTTCCGCACGATCTAAATCACCGACTAACAAGGCAGCACGGGCAATATTACGCCATTGTAATTGTTGGAAGTGATTAACCGCAGATCGAGGCTCTTCGCATTCATTTAACCATTGCTCAATGGCTGGCTGATTATGAGTAGCTTGCCAATAGAGTAGGTTGGAAAGATCAGCATTAGCGCGCCAATCAATGTGGTATCGGTTATTGGCTTTAAGCTGATTACAAGTGTCTAAATATCGAGCCGCTTTATCTAATTCGCCGCGAGAAATGGCGATTCGGGCTAGCATTGAATAGCAATGTAAGGATTTAGAATCTTCAAATGGTGCCATGATTTCTAAGCCTAGGTGGGCACATTGTTCGGCTTCATCTAAGCGATTCCAACACCATAAAATTTGCGCCTTAATGCGTAGCATAAACTCATGCAAAGGCAGCTGGTGTAGGTGTTGCTCTTTAATTAGCTGTTCGGCTTTATTGAGTAATTCAAATGCTGCTTGGCCATAACCGCGCGCCAATTGAATTTCACTTTGCTGCAAAATCGCCCATAACGCTTGGTGGAATACGCCATCTTCTCGCGCCATGACTTCGGTTTTTTGCATGGTTTCAAAGGCTTTATCAAGCTCTCCGATCACATGGTACACCTCGCCAATCACTGAAGTGGCGACAATGCGACTACGGAAACTCGAATGAGGAAGTTGTTGTAAGGCAAACTCGGCGGTTTCTAAAGCAAGCGCAGGATTATCTTGGTTGATGGCAACTTGAGCTGAAAGCGCTTTGAATTCACCAACTTGTGTGTCGGTCAATTTAATATTGTGCTCTGCCATTTTTTCTTCGGCTTCTACGATCAAATCGAACACTTGGTTATAACGGTGCTGACTTTGTGCCAACCAAGCACGCAATAAAGACAAGCGTGGCGAGGCAAAAAGTACTTCGTCACTTAAATGGTTAATGGCCGATTCCACTACCTGTAGTTCACCGTGGTTGAACATATCCCAACCGTGATCAGACAAGATTTGACTCATCAGGATTTCATCACCACTTTTTTGTGCGTGAATTAAAGCTGCTTGTGGTCTTTGTTGTTTGAGCCAGGCTTTGGCCGCATTGTAGTGCAGTTGATTATGCTGCCCCGGAATCTGGGTATAACGCTGGTGGCGTAAGAACTCAGCAAATAAATTGTGGAAACGGAACCAATTATCTGCTCCTTCCATTGGGTGAAGAAACAGCCCAAAACGGTTGAGTGAATCCAGCATTGCAAGCGCATCATCTCTGCCGGTTAGCTCGGAGATTAGTTCTGCGTTGAACATATCAAGAACCGAACATTGAAGTAAAAAGGTTTGTAATTCTGGGGTTAATTGATCAAACACTTCTTCGGCGAGGTAGTCCCAAATATGGTCTTGGTTGAAATTGGCAATTGAGACTGCAGAATTTTCTAAGGTGCCGGGAAATTGCTGTGCATGTAGTGCAATCAACTGTAATGCCGATGGCCAACCTTCAACTTGAGTGCGGATGGTTTCTAAGATATCGGCTTGATAGCGGTTATCCGTAATGCGTTTATGGAAGAAGCGTTCGGTTTCTTCTTTATCAAACGCCAGCAGATCATTATCGACTTCGATTAATAAATCACGTACTCGCAAGTTAGCGGTGTTGAGCGGAGGATGAGTTCGGCTGGTGACTACTAAGGTAATGTTGTCGGGCATGTGTTTTAAGAAAAAGCGCAGACCTTCGTGGATCTCATCATTGGTAATTAAATGATAATCATCGAGTACTAGGTAGGTTTGAGTGTCGTTGAAACCAAACTCGGCAAATAGTTCGCTAAATAAGCTGGTTAAGCTGGCAAATTGACGACGTTCTGCCAGTGCTTGAGTATTTGGGCAGGCATCATTAGTCGCTTTATTGAAAGCTTGTAGAAAGTAGTTCACAAAGCGAAAGGCGTCATTGTCACTTTCATCAATGTTGAACCAACCTAGGTTTGGGTGATTGTTCAACCATTGTGCAGCCATAGTGGTTTTACCGTAACCGGCGGGGGAACGAAATAACACCAATTTATAGAAAGGCGCATGGGCTAAAGCTTCAAGTAGGCGAGAGCGTAAAATGGCGTTGTGTAGTCGAGCTGGTCGATTGAGTTTGGAAGGTATCCACATAGCAGCGATGATTCTCTGAGAAATAGTTAAGTTTTTTGTTACCTAGCTCATATTTTTGTCAATTTTAATTTTAGTTATAAGCCGATATTTCGCTTTAACATACCATGCGATCGGCAAGATGATGTGATCTGACTCAGGTTTATACTGTAAATCCTGCTATAGATCTCATTTTGTTCAAGCTTTCTTTCAGCTACGCCCTAACTCTCATCCCTCTACGCCGTTAAAAGGGAGGATGCGATATTTTAGGTTAATCGGCAATATTGAATGTAACGAAAATGAACACGACTTCTCGAAGTATTTTATGTTTTTAAAGGCATAGGTTCTTAAAAATAAATATTTCGACGACAGATGTTTTTAAGAAGACGTTATGGAGCATTCGATGCAAGACTTAAATTCAGCGCAATCTCATTCAATATTAAAACAAGTGGCTACTCTAGAAGGGATTGTTGACCGTTATATTAGCGCGTGGGGCGATGAAGCCTATGTGAGCGAACAAACCATCGAAGAACTATTGCAAGCACTTGGTTATGACACGGCAGATAAATCCACATTATTAGATCAAGCCGAGCAACGTCATAAGGTCGATGTACTGCCAAGCGTGAAGGTGGTGCATGCTAACAAAGAAGTACTGGTTGAATTACATATCAATGCATCTGCCAGGCTGAGCGAGTTTTCTTGGTTAGTAGAAACTGAACAAGGTGAGCGTTTTGAAGGCTATTTAGAATCTCAAATTGTTGAAGATCATCGCGCTGAAAAAGGTTACCTAGTCTTTTCATTATCGAATCAGTTGCCGCTTGGTTATCACCAATTATCACTCTTTCGTAAACGCCGTAATAAGCCGTTTATGATGTCGTTGATTGTGACACCTCAATCTTGCTTTAAGCAAGCAGAGTTAGTCGAAGGCGAACGTTTATGGGGCCCGAGTATTCAGCTTTATTCGGTGACTTCAAAAACCAACTGGGGTATCGGCGACTTTTCTGATCTTAAATACTTAGTGGAAAAAATTGCCGAAGGAGGTGGTGATTTTGTCGGTTTGAATCCAATTCATTCTTTGTTTCCAGCGAATCCAGAAGGCGCGAGTCCATATAGTCCATCGTCTCGTCGCTGGTTGAATGTGATGTACATTGATGTAGAAGCGGTGCCTGAATTCTCGAAAAGTGAAAAAGCACAGGCGATGGTAGCAGATTCGATATTCCAACAGCGTTTATCAGATAACCGCGCGAAAGAGTGGGTCGACTATACAGAAGTTTCAGCGCTCAAAATGGCAATCTTGCCGGAACTATTTTCAACCTTTATTGACAAGGAAGTTAATAAGGAAACAAAACGCGCCCAAGATTTTGTCAAGTTTGTTGAATTAGGTGGCGAGAGTTTGCTTCATCAAGCCGCTTTTGATGCATTGCACGCAGATTTAAAAGCACAAGATGATTGTGTTTGGGGCTGGCCAGTTTTTGATGAAAGCCTTCAGCATTTCGACAAACCAGAAGTGCAAAATTACATTAAAGATAATCAGTCAAAAGTGCAGTTGTTTATGTACTTGCAATGGCTTGCCGATGAGCAACTGACTCAAGTACAACAGTTAGCAGAAGAAAAGGACATGGCGCTAGGGTTGTATCGTGATTTGGCCGTCGGCGTGTGCGACTCGGGAGCGGAGACTTGGGCAGACCATGGTGCCCTTTGCCAAGATGTAAGTATTGGTGCACCACCTGATATCTTCGGGCCACTAGGGCAGAACTGGGGCTTGCCACCGTTAAACCCGTACCAGCTTAAAGCATTAGCTTATCAACCGTTTATCGATTTGCTACGAGCTAATATGCGTAATTGCGGCGCACTACGAATCGATCACGTTTTAGGTTTATTGCGGTTGTGGTGGATCCCAAAAGGTAAAACTGCCAAAGATGGCGCGTATATTTACTACCCGGTTGATGATTTAATGTCGATATTGGCACTGGAAAGTCATCGTCATCAATGCGCAGTGATTGGTGAAGATTTAGGGACCGTTCCTGAAGAGATTGTTGAAAAGCTCAATGATGCAGGTATCCATTCTTACAAAGTGTTCTTTTTTGAAACTGAGCAAGATGGGCAATATATTGCACCAGAACAGTACAAACAGCAATCGATGACTGCATTATGTACCCATGATATGCCGACATTACGAGGCTTTTGGAATAGTGCAGATTTAACTCTAGGTCGTGAGATTGGTTTGTATCCAGATGAAGAGCAATTAAATGTGTTGTTCGAAGATAGAAAATCACGTAGACGACATATTATTGAAACATTAGAACAACATAATCACCTTCCTGAACTAGTGCGAAATCATGACGATGAGGTGGAGATTAACCAAGCGTTAAGTGAAGCAATGCAAGTGCATATGGCAACTGGAAGCAGTGCTTTACTTAGTTTACAGCTGGAAGATTGGTTAGAAATGGATACACCAGTAAATATTCCAGGAACAATGGATGAATATCCGAACTGGAGACGAAAATTGGTGTCTACATTAGAAGACATGTTTGCAAGAGACGATATCTTGCAACTGGAAGCAAAATTAACTCAAGCACGTCGTACTAATTACTGAGATTGGTAAGACGGCTTAGTAACAGTTCATTGTATAGGTCGCACCGTTTGGTGCACTAATGCTCCTTCTTTCACTCCTTGTAATAAGGGAAAGAGTTGTATTAATCCTACCTATCCGAGCAACATTTCCCGGCCAGGAAATATGCTCGGTTTTTTTTATCTAAATTTTGTCTAATTAATATTGATAGATAGTGTATTTTGATAGAAAAAACGAGATCATGATGACCTCGTTTTTTGATTTATAGCATGAAATGATCAGCTAGATTAATTATTTGGCACTTTGGTTCCTAAATGTACCCAGGTTTCTAAAACCGTGTCAGGGTTTAAAGATACCGAATCGATGCCTTGTTCCATTAACCACTGAGCGAGGTCATCGTGATCTGATGGACCTTGGCCGCAAATTCCTACATATTTCCCAGCTTTGTTCGCCGCTTTAATCGCCATTGATAACATGGCTTTTACCGCGGCATTTCGTTCATCAAACATGTGAGCGATTTCACCAGAATCCCGGTCTAAGCCTAGTGTTAGTTGGGTCATGTCGTTCGAGCCAATGGAAAATCCATCAAAGTATTTTAGGAAGTCTTCCGCTAAAATTGCATTGGATGGAAGCTCACACATCATGATGACTTTTAAGCCATCTTCACCACGACGTAGATCGAACTTAGCCAGTAAATCAATGACCGATGCCGCTTCGTTAGTCGTGCGCACAAATGGGATCATGATTTCGACGTTTTTGAGGCCCATTTTATTGCGGACTCGTTTAATCGCCTCACATTCCAAAGCAAAGCAGTCTTGGAATTTTGGTGAGATATAACGAGATGCGCCACGGAAACCAAGCATTGGGTTTTCTTCGGTCGGTTCAAAGTTAATGCCACCAACCAGATTACGATATTCATTGGATTTGAAATCGGACATCCGCACAATCACGCGCTTAGGCCAGAATGCCGCCGCTAGGGTCGAAATACCTTCGGTGAGCTTCTCAATGTAAAACTCAACAGGGTTGGCGTAACCAATAATACGTTGGTCTATTTCAGCTTTAAGTTCCGCCGATTGCTCTTCGTAATTCAGCAGCGCTTTCGGGTGAATACCTATCATTTTATTAATGATGAACTCGAGTCGAGCAAGGCCAACCCCTTCGTTTGGAATACACGCAAAATCGAAGGCACGATCTGGGTTACCAACATTCATCATTACTTTGAGTGGTAAGTCGGGTAGGTCACTGACCGAAGAGCGTTTGATTTCGTAATCGAGTTCACCTTCAAACACATAACCGGTTTCACCTTGGGCACATGAAACGGTTACTGTCTGTCCATCTTTTAGTTTGCTGGTGGCCTCCCCACAACCGACCACCGCAGGAATGCCGAGTTCACGTGCAATGATCGCTGCATGACAAGTTCGACCGCCACGGTTAGTAACAATAGCAGAAGCTTTCTTCATCACCGGTTCCCAATCAGGGTCGGTCATATCGGCTACTAATATATCGCCAGTTTGTACTTGATCCATTTGATCTAGATTTTGCACGACGCGTACGACACCGGCGCCTATACGCTGACCAATTGCACGACCTTCAATCAAGTTTTGGCTATTTTCGTTTAATTGAAAACGCTCCATCACTTGTTGATTATCACGAGAACGAACGGTCTCAGGACGCGCTTGAACGATTAATAACTCACCGGTAATGCCATCTTTTGCCCACTCGATATCCATCGGTCGACCGTAGTGTTTTTCAATGATTAAGGCTTGTTTAGCTAGCTCTTGAATTTCGTCATCGGTTAATGAATATTGGCTGCGTTCAGATGCATCGGTATCAATGATTTCAACTTGTGTGCCGAGTTCTTTACCTTCGGCGTAAATCATCTTAATCAGTTTTGAACCAATCGTGCGACGTACAACGGCTGGGTTACCTGCTTGTAACATTGGTTTGTGAACGTAGAACTCATCAGGATTAACCGCACCTTGTACGACCATTTCACCTAAACCCCAAGAAGAGGTAATGAAGACGACTTGATCAAAGCCAGATTCTGTATCTAGGGTAAACATGACGCCAGAGGCCGCTTTATCTGAGCGCACCATACGTTGAATACCAGCCGATAGTGCAACACCTTTATGGTCAAATCCCTGATGAACTCGGTAGGAGATAGCTCGATCATTAAATAGAGAAGCAAAGACATGTTTGGTAGCCTCGATAATCGCATCAATACCACGCACATTTAAGAAGGTTTCTTGCTGGCCTGCGAAAGAAGCATCGGGTAAATCTTCTGCAGTGGCCGAAGAACGTACCGCAACCGAAAGCTTGTCATCGCCGTTGCTGAGTTCTTGGTAGTAATCACGAATATCGTTTTCAAGTTGAGGGGGGAGTGGGGCTTCAAGTACCCAGTTGCGAATGGTTTCACCAGCCGATTTCAAAGCATTAACATCTTCAACATCGAGAGTATCTAATAGTTGATAGATTCGCTCATTGAGTCGATTGGTTTCTAGAAATTGATTAAAAGCAAAAGAGGTAGTGGCAAATCCATTCGGCACTTTTACCCCAGCATTAGACAAGTTGGCTACCATCTCACCTAGAGATGCATTTTTACCCCCGACTTTATCAACATCATTCATTGATAAAGCATCGTACCAAAGCACGTTTTGACCCACGGCGTATCTCCTAGACTGTTTGTTTTGGATTGTTATAAAACAGTCTCAGTAAGCTATGTTGGTAACTTACCTTGACTGGAAAAAGTTACTCTTATGTCTGTTATTTTTATCATTCAGTATATTGCGCATGTCACTATGAATGATTACTCATCTCTCAGTTTTGAACTTAAGTTAAGTATAAATGGAGAGACCACTTCACAATGAACCTTGCTTTGCTATACCTTATAAAAATATTTTGTGTAATTGTAGTTGTAAAAATTCACAAAAAATTAATATTACAATTAACTTAATAATTTAAACTTAGGAATCAGTTGGTTATGAATAATGAGGCAGATTTCAGATATGTTTTTTATGTTTCAGATGGGACTGCGATCACATCCGAAACTTTAGGGCATGCAGTATTAGGGCAGTTCCCATTGAAAATTTCACAAACTACCTTACCTTTTGTGGAGACTATTGACCGGGCCGAATATGTAAAAGGCTTGATTGAAGAAAAGCATCAAGCAACGGGGCAAAAGCCTTTGGTGTTTTTCTCTATTGTTATTCCAGAAGTGAAAGCGATTATTGAGCAAGCGAATGCATATTTTTATGATGTGTTAAATGCTTTAGTCGAACCGTTAAAGCAAGATTTGGGTTTAGAGCCTAGCCCACAATTACACCGCTCTCACAGCATTGAAAAAGATGCTGCCAGTTATCAAAATCGCATTGCTGCCGTAGAATACACATTGGCGCATGATGATGGGCTGTCTCTTAATAACCTGGATCAAGCAGATATCATTTTGCTTGGTGTTTCTCGTTGTGGAAAAACCCCGACTAGCTTGTACCTTGCGATGCAATTTGGCATTCGTGCGGTAAATTATCCGTTTATCGAAGATGATATGTCTGCGTTAAAACTCCCCAAAGAAATTGAACCTTATCGCTTCAAAACTTTTGGGCTAACGATTGATACCGAACGTTTAATGGCAATTCGCCACGAACGTTACGCAAATAGTGACTACGCCAGTCAACAGCAATGTGAAAAAGAGCTAAATCGGGTGGAATCTTTATTTCGTCGTGAAGCGATCCCTTATCTTAATACCACTACTTTATCGGTCGAAGAAATCTCGACACGTTTATTGGAATTGAGTAGCTTGAAGCGATCGATGTGGTAACTAGGGTAGGGTTTATGATGAATATTTTATTCCGACCAACGGACGACTTAGCCTTCTCAGCCGAGATCACTTATCAAAATATGGCGCTGTATTACGAGAAGTACGGTGTTGAATGGCAGCAATCGCAGATAGTCGAGCAAGTTAAAAGTTTAGATAATTGGGACATAGTCGAAGAAGGTCAAATTATTGGAACATTTCGCTTAGCTTTTGAAGCTGACAGTTGTTATTTAAGAGATCTACAAGTCAGTTCTTCCTACCAAAAAAAAGGGGTAGGTTCAGCGGTTTTGAAAGAAGTAGAACGATTAACACTGCAATCTGATGTTCAAAAAGTGAAATTGAAAGTGTTTAAGGTGAGTCCTGCGTTTCATTTATATCAGCGTAGTGGTTTTGTTGTGGTAGAAGAGGATGATCGGTTTTTCTATATGGAGAAAGCCTTGATTTAAATTTTTAATAAATACGGAGAATGGAATGCTCGTATATGGCGATTTGCAGTCGGGAAACTGCTTGAAAGTAAAACTATTATTGTCATTTTTAAATATTCAACACGATTGGCAGTATGTTGATATCCTCAATAAAGAAACTCAAACAAGCGAGTTTTTGTCACTCAACCCAAATGGAAAAATTCCAACCATCGTTTTTGATAATGGTCAGGTGTTGTGTGAATCTAACGCCATATTAAGCTACTTTGCTGAAGGGACACGGTACTTACCAACCGATAGATACCAGAAAGCCAAAGTTTATGAGTGGCTTTTCTTTGAGCAATATTCGCATGAACCTTATATCGCTGTTGCACGGTTTATTCAAAAGTACCAGGGCATACCAGAGCACCGGCTTGAAGAGTATCAATCATTGCAATCTGGTGGTCACAAAGCCCTGAAAATTATGGAGCAACAATTATCGCAATCTGCTTTCTTGGTTGGGAATAGCATCTCGATCGCTGATATTGCGTTGTATGCCTACACCCATGTCGCCCATGAAGGTGGTTTCGAGTTAACCAGTTACCCAAATATCGAGCGTTGGATTGATGCTATCGAGAGTATGGAAGGCTATGTGGGGATGAGTTAGTACAGACTAGGTGAGGTTGTCGTTTATCTCATTACATCCTCGAATTAATAACCCTTTTTGACATCGCGATAAAAGTTTTCATGAGCCCCTAGTGCCATGAGTTCAAGAGTTACCGTGCCATCTTCATAGTTATAACCGAGTAAAGTTAATTGTTTAACCATCTTGAATTTATATACTCGCAGAAATGATAGGTCACCTTTTTTCTGTTCGCCTAAATAGGGATCTTTAAGAAGCTCACGAATGGCATTATCTAAGTCCACTTTTTGGTTTTTATGTAGCTTTTTGACCGCTTTTTTAAACGCTGGAGTTTGAAGAATGTTGGTGATTTTAGTCAAAAGTATAAGCCTCTAACTTACCCGCTTCTTTCTCTGCTTTTGCGATAATGGCTTGTTTTACAAATTCGTAAGGTAAGTCAGGGTTATCTTCCATCATTTCACCAATTTTAGCCCAATGTTCAATTTGTTTTGGTGTAGTGCGGTTTAGTGCTTTAGCCATGATAGCCGC
Organism: Vibrio sp. E150_018; assembly: GCF_053544035.1. NCBI lineage: Bacteria > Pseudomonadati > Pseudomonadota > Gammaproteobacteria > Vibrionales > Vibrionaceae > Vibrio > Vibrio sp. E150_018. The sequence goes on from NZ_JBHGNY010000001.1 coordinate 352,662, forward strand.
TTTATCGACAAGTTCTTGGTCAATACGTACGCTTGTAGTCGCCATGTGGTGTTTCCTTATTTGGTTTATATATAGGCTTATTGTAGTAACTTGCTACAAATGCTGCAAGCTGCTTCAGCTGTTGTTTATTTTACAAAACTGAAAAATTAACACCCACATCCAAATCGCATTTGACGATGACTTAGGTATATAATTGGAGTTTGTTCTTTTTCCTGAATTCATTTTATGCAAGTCTTTACTGATTTAATTCTTCATTTAAAACCCGATGACCTTAGCACGGTACAGTTTTTTTCCTTAATCGGTTTAAGCGGTATGACGTCTATGTTCAATGTTATTATTGGAGTAGGCGGTGGGGCGACGTTAATTGCATTTATGATCACTATGATGCCAGCGGCGGCGGTGATTCCGGTTCACGCCATTGTGCAACTCGGTTCGAATGCGGGGCGTGCGGTGCTGATGCGACGCTATATTCAAAAGCAATATTTAGGATGGTTTTTTGTTGGTAGTGTTGTCGGGGCAGTGATTGGGGGGAATCTTGCTTTAAACTTGCCTACCAAGTACTTAGAACTTATTTTGGCCGTGTTCATTTTGATCAGCAGTTGGGTGCCTATCAAGTTGAGTTTACAAGGGAAAAAAGGGCTGCTTGGTATCGGAGCGTTTACCGCTTTCTTGACCATGTTTGTTGGCGCAACGGGGCCATTTCTGATTGCAACGATTAAGAATATTCTGCCCGATCGTCGTGAACTCGGCGCAACGATGTCTTGTTTTATGTCGATTCAACATATTATTAAGGCGGTTATTTTTGGTATGTTGGGTTTTGCCTATCAGCAATGGATTGGCGTGATCGGGTTGATGATCCTAGTCGGTTTTTTCGGTACGTTTGTAGGTAAGAAGGTACTGGATAAAGTATCAAATCAGCACTTCCATGTTGTGCTGAAATTTGCATTAACCTTTATTGCATTAAATCTTATTTGGAGCTTTTTTACTGCTTAAGCGTTAGAGTTTGCTTGGCTTGTGGAATCGGAAAAATTCGGTCGTAAGCCAAGTTATAGATGAAAGCATAGATCAGATAAAATAACGCCATTCCTAAATCTAAAATGAAGGCTTCTACCAAGCCTATTTCTAACCACCATGCCATAATAGGTAGTGTGATCACTAGTAATCCTAATTCGAATAAACAAGCGTGAAATACTCGTATCGTAACAGTTTTATTCAGTTGTCCGGTACGCTTTAACATCGCTTTATCAAATAATATGTTGTAGAAGTAATTCCATACAGTAGCGATGATTGAAAACGCAACCGCCAAAATACCTATCTTAGTCATATCCATATTAATCAGTTTTGCCACACCTAAGGTCAAAATCACCAGACCAATTAATTCAAAGCAGATAGTGTGTCTTAGTCTATCAAAGGTTGTACGCATTTTTTCCTCAACTAAATTGCTAATCTAACCATAAAACAGTTGCTATTATTAATACTAAATAAGATATATTCTAGTTAATAACTATCGTTTTTTTAGATAGGTCAAGATCTAAATAAATTGGGCAGGAATAAAAGATGCGATTTTCAATAGACCAATTACAAGCATTTGTTGTCGCTGCGGAACAAGGATCATTTTCAGCTGCCGCACGGCATTTAGGCAAAGCGCAATCAGTAGTCAGTACCGCAATTGCTAACCTTGAAGATGACTTAAATTTAAGTTTGTTTGATCGCTCCACTCGCTCGCCAAAATTGACGTCACACGGAGAAGCATTATTACTACGCGCTAAGCGAATATTGAACGAATGTGGGGTGTTTTTATCGGCAGCTGATGCTTATCAAATGGGCGTTGAAGAAAAGATCACGCTGGTGGTGGAATCAATGGCGATGACACAAGCGGTGGCTGAAGCGCTGTGTCATTTTGAGCAACAATATCCATTAGTCGAAATAGAAATTTTGCATGTGAATGAGAGCGAGGTGTTAGAATTCATTCGCGATGGTCGAGCGCAACTGGCCGTTTTACAGCAGTTAGAATTGATGTATCCCGGAGAAATTGAAGTCTATGGGTTGGGCTCTTTGGAGTTTTGGTGTGTAACTGGTGTCGATCACCCTCTGGCCAAGGAAGAAAAACTGACATGGCAAATGCTAGAGAACTACCGTCAGTTTTTAATCACTGGTCGATACAATCAAGATACGCCAAGATGGCGCGTGTCTGATCAAGTATGGCGTACAGAAAGTGCACATTCGACTATACCTATGTTACAACAAGGGCTAGGTTGGGCTTCATTACCGGCTCAAGTAGTCAACGATTTTGTTTCTTCGAATCAATTAAAGCGACTAGAGTTGTCTTTCGAGTCTCAGCCATGGAAGCAAGGAATCGATCTTATTTGGTCAACTCAACATCCACAGGGTAAGGCTACCCAAGAGTTAATTGCTCAGCTTAAATGTATTCAGCTTTAATGCTTTGTTTGCTGGTTAGGTAGAGTGGCTAGATAGAGTGACTTGATTAGATAGATTTGGATATGATGGCTTGAATTGAGTCACGGATACAAGGAAGAGTCGGCGCAAATGATGGATGATGTAAAGTTAGATCACTTAAAGTCGTGGGGGAATATTAGCCATATTTCTGCAGGTTTTACTGCAGTGTTAATCGGTTATACCAGCTCAATTGTTATTATCATACAAGCTGCTACCGCAGCCGGAGCAAACCCTTTAGAAATTGCCAGTTGGTTATTGGTTTTAGGGTTAATGGTAGGGGTAAGCTCGATTGCTTATTCTTGGTATTATAAGATGCCGGTATTGATGTCGTGGTCAACCCCCGGTGCGGCAATGTTGGTGGCGGTAGTAGGGCAATACGCTCTACCTGAAGTGATTGGTGCTTTTATCATTTCAGGCTTTTTGATTGTGCTTACAGGTTTAATATCTCCCCTTAGTCGCTTGATTGAAAAGATCCCATCTCAACTCGCAACCGCTATGTTGGCAGCTATTTTGATACCATTTTGCCTTAAAGCGTTTACGCCTGTGATGACTAGTCCTGCGACATTTGGGTTAATGGTGGTGACCTTTTTTGTCGCGAAACGTTATCTACCTCGTTATGCCATGATGTTGCTGCTTATTGTTGGTGTGGCGATTGCCATTTTTTCTGGTGCATTTGATGGGCAGAGTATTTCGTTAGATATCGCGAAACCCGTATGGGTCACGCCTGATTTTGATTTGATGGCGATGCTTAACCTAAGCGTACCGCTTTACATTATTACCATGCTGTCGCAGAACTTACCCGGCTTTGCCATGATGCGCAGTTATCAATATCAAGTACCTGGCAAGCCTGTGTTTATTGGCACTGGCATTTTTAATATGCTTCTTGCTCCGTTTGGTGGTTTTAGTTTAAACCTTGCCGCGATTTCAGCCGCGATTTGTATGAATGAAGAGGTAGATGAAGATAGAACGCAGCGTTACCGTTCAGCCATGTGGGCGGGCGTGTTTTATGTCATTGCTGGTTTATGGGCGACCGCAGTGGTAACTATTTTCCTTGCTCTACCAAAGGAGGTTTCAAATATTCTGGCTGGCCTTGCGTTACTTGGAACGCTATTAATGTGCATGCAAAGTGCGTTTTCAGATGAAGGTTTACGTGAGTCATCGCTATATACGTTTTTAGTGACTTTGTCGGGGATTACCTTGTTCGGTATCGGAGCGACACTTTGGGGTTTAATCGCTGGGCTTGTACATAAAAAGGTGATGGGCAAGTAGAGCCAAAAGGCTGCTGATCGTTATTCAAAGAAAAGTGCCGAAACCTTGATTAAGATTTCGGCACTTTTTACTGATTATCGGCGTTGACGAACAAGCTGATATTTACGGGTGAGGTATTCTACCGGTACACTCCAAATATGGACTAAACGACAGAATGGGAATAACAAGAACATAGTCATACCTAACACTATATGAACTCGAAATATTATAGCAACCCCATCTAAGTGAGCAGAAGAATCGGCACCAAATGTCATTACTGATTGTGCCCAGCCAACTAATTTCATCATTTCACTGCCATCCATATGTTGTGCAGAGAATGGAATAGTTAGAACACCGAGGGTTGCTTGGATCACTAATAGCGTTAGAATGCCGATATCAGCAAAGCTAGATGTTGCGCGAACGCGTGAGTTAGTCAAGCGACGTTTAAGTAGCATCGCGCCACCGGTCACCGTCATCAAACCACAAGCCCCACCAGCAATCATAGCCAGTTTTTGTTTCGCGGCAATGGTGATAAATGGCGCATACATCCAATGCGGGGTTAGCATACCGACAAAGTGACCAGCAAAAATTCCCAAGATGCCTACGTGGAATAAATTGGAAGCAATACGCATATAACGTTTATCATCACGGCTAGTGAGCATTTGGCTTGAACCTGCACGCCATGTGTATTGCGCATAGTCATAACGGATCCAACTACCAATGAAAAATACAGCACTGGCAATATAAGGATACACGTCAAAAAAGAAGGTATTTAGAAAACTCATAATTGTCCTCCAGTGGCTGAGTTAGAGCTTAATGGCAATGAATCTAAGCTGATATATTGGGGTTGTACACTGTCGGAAAAACGCTTTTGATGCATGTTTTGCTCAGCAGAAGCACAGCCTTCTTCACCTAAGAATTTGATTTGTTCCTCTTCCCAAACCGCATCTAAAGCTTCTGGTGTATCATCACGATCTTCTTTTTCTACATTATTATTTAAATGTTTCGGGCGTACTTTTGTACCTGATAATTCAAGTAGTAACGTAAATAAATGTTGGTATTTACTGCCACGTTTTTTTAAACGAGCACCAAGTAGGGCCAAGATGGGGGCAATATCGGCCAATCCTTGGGTGGCTTCTTCACGAGTTTGTGTCGATAAATACTCAAGATAAACCGGTAAATAATCAGGTAATTCGATGCTTTCGATTTGTAAGCCTACCGTTTTGTATTGTTCCATCAAGTCGATCATGGCTTGACCACGATCTCTTGATTCACCATGTACGTGTTCAAACAATAACAATGATAGTGAACGGCCTCGGTCGAATAATTCGATATAGTTAGATTGAGCATCTAATAAATCTTGCTCTGTTAGTTCTTCAATGAAGGTATATAAACGACTCATTTGAGCAGGGCTAAGAAACAGCATTTCTGAAATGTCTTTCATCAACTCGTCTCTGTGTAACCAGATCTCATGATCTGGATATTCAAGTAATAATGAAATAATTTTTAGATTTTCCATTATTCCACTCCATTTTTGTTTGATGTTTGAGGCTCGATGTTAATGGCATCAATACGTTTACTATCAAATAGGTTAAATTTATTGTCGCTTCCGCCACCATGACATCCGTCACCAAAGCTAAAGCCACAACCACTTTTCTCAGCAAAAGCACCTTGGTTATCAAAAGAATCAGGGAAAGACTCTTTTGCCATTTCACGGTGACTTGCTGGGATCACAAAGCGATCTTCGTAGTTGGCAATGGCTAGGTAGCGATACATTTCTTTCGCTTGTGCTTCAGTGAGGCCTGTTTCTTCTAGTGCAGATGTATCAATCACACCATCAACGGTTTCTGAGCGTTTATAATGACGCATTGCAAGCATACGTTTTAACGCGTTCAGTACCGGCTTTTCGTCACCTGCCGTTAATAAATTTGCTAAGTATTTTACGGGAATACGTAAACGTTCAATTTCAGGCAACACGCCATCACCATCCAGTACGCCTGCATCCGTTACTGATTGAATTGGTGATAGTGGTGGCACATACCACACCATAGGAAGGGTGCGATATTCTGGGTGAAGCGGTAGTGCCAATTTCCAATCAACTGCCATTTTATAGACTGGTGATTTTTGCGCTGCTTCTATTGTGCTCATCGGGATCCCTTGAGCCTGTGCCTCTTTAATCACTTCAGGGTCATTAGGATCGAGAAAAACATTCAACTGTTCTTGGTAAAGATCGGTGACGTTTTCGGTTGATGCTGCTTGTTCAATTTTGTCGGCGTCATAAAGCATCACACCCAAATAACGGATACGACCAACACAAGTTTCGGAACATACCGTTGGTTGACCAGCTTCAATTCGTGGGTAACAGAAAAGACATTTTTCAGATTTTCCTGATTTCCAGTTGAAGTAGATTTTCTTATATGGACAACCAGTTAAACACATCCGCCAGCCACGACATTTATCTTGGTCGATCAAGACAATGCCGTCTTCTTCACGCTTGTAGATTGAGCCACTAGGACAAGTTGCCACACAGGCTGGGTTTAAACAGTGCTCGCACAGACGAGGCAAATACATCATGAAGGTGTTTTCGAATTCACCGACCATTTCTTTTTGTTTTTGCTCGAAACCAAATGCGTTTAAGTTGTAATCTTTGGAACGTTTTGAATACTCACCACCAAGAATTTCTTCCCAGTTTGGACCATTTTCAATTTTGTCCATACGTTGGCCAGTGATCAACGAACGTGGGCGAGCAATAGGCTGATGTTTGCTTTCTTTGGCATTTTGTAGATGCTCATAATCGAAAGTAAACGGTTCGTAATAATCATCAATCGATGGCATATCTGGGTTATTGAATAGTTTTGACAATACGCCAACCTTGCTGCCCATTCTTGGTTCTAACTTTCCATTGATTTTACGGATCCAGCCACCTTTCCATTGGTCTTGGTCTTCCCAGTTTGCCGGGTAACCCACACCAGGTTTACTCTCGACGTTGTTGAACCAGGCGTATTCCATACCTTCACGGCTGGTCCATACATTTTTACAAGTGACTGAACAGGTGTGACAGCCAATACATTTGTCTAGGTTAAGCACCATGCCGACTTGAGAACGGATTTTCATGCTTATTTCTCCTGTCCAGTTTTTGTTGAATCTTGAGCAATGGCTTTTTCTTGGCCATAGTCGTTATTTTCATCATCTAGCCATTTCACGTCTTTCATCTTACGAACCACAACGAACTCATCACGGTTAGAACCTACCGTTCCGTAATAGTTAAATCCGTAAGATTGCTGAGCGTAACCACCAATCATATGAGTCGGTTTTGGCGTAATACGAGTCACGGAGTTATGGATACCGCCACGTTGTTGTGTGATTTCCGAACCAGGAATATTCACTAAACGTTCTTGGGCGTGATACATCATCACCATACCTTCTGGAACACGTTGGCTGACAACAGCACGAGCAGTCAATGCGCCATTGCTATTAAAGGCTTCGATCCAATCGTTATCTTCAATACCAAGCTGTTTCGCATCATCTTCACTCATCCAAACAATCGGACCACCGCGAGAAAGCGTCAACATCAGTAGGTTTTCACTGTACGTTGAGTGAATGCCCCATTTTTGGTGTGGAGTAATGAAATTCAACGCTTTTTCAGGGTTGCCATTACTCTTTCTATTGATTTCGCTTTGTACTGAACGAGTATCAACTGGCGGGCGATAAGCGACTAAGCTTTCACCGAAATCACGCATCCATTGGTGATCTTGATACAACTGTTGACGGCCTGATAGCGTACGCCATGGGATCAGCTCATGTACGTTGGTATAACATGCGTTATAAGATACATGTTCATCCTCTAAACCAGACCAAGTCGGGCTTGAAATGATCTTACGTGGTTGTGCTTGAATATCACGGAAGCGAATTTTTTCGTCTTCTTTATTGGTTGCAAGGTGAGTGTGGTCAATACCGGTTTTCTCACTTAATGCGCTCCAAGCTTTCACCGCCACTTGACCATTCGTTTCAGGTGCGAGAGATAAGATAACTTCAGCGGCATCAATCGCGCTTTCAATTAATGGACGTCCTTCAGCTGCCCCTTTTGTTTTGGTGTAGTTCAGCTCTTTTAGGAAATCGACTTCAACTTGAGTTTCCCAATTAATACCTTTACCGCCATTACCTTGCTCATCCAAAATTGGACCAAGGGAGGTGAAGCGTTCATAAGTATTTGGATAATCACGAACCACGGTTTTTAGGTGTGGCGCTGTTTTACCTGGGATAAGGTCACATTCGCCTTTTTTCCAATCTCGCACATCAAATGGCTGAGCAATTTCAGCATTTGAATCATGTTGGATTGGCAATGAAACAAGATCGGTTTCAACACCGAGATGGCCCACACAGACTTCTGAGAATTTCTTCGCAATGCCTTTGTAGATTTCCCAGTCACTTTTTGCTTCCCAAGCCGGATCAACAGCGGCTGAAAGAGGGTGAATGAATGGATGCATGTCTGATGTATTCATGTCATCTTTTTCATACCAAGTCGCAGTAGGCAGAACGATGTCAGAGAATAAGCACGTGCTCGACATACGGAAATCAAGCGTTACAACAAGATCTAACTTGCCTTCAGTGCCGGTATCTTTCCATTCAATTTCTTCTGGTTTTACTTTGCCTTGCTCACCAAGATCTTTACCTTGAACGCCATTCTCAGTACCTAATAAGTACTTCAGCATGTATTCATGGCCTTTACCGGAAGAACCTAATAGGTTGGAACGCCAGATAAATAAGTTACGAGGGTAGTGATCTTCAGGCTGCTCAGAGGCGAACTTGATACTGCCATCTTTTAAGTTTTTCACCATGTAATCTTCAGCACTTAAGCCTTCTGCTTCTGCTTTTTTCGCCACGGTCAGAGGGTTAATGTCGAATTGTGGAGAAGACGGTAACCAGCCTAAACGTTCTGCTTTTACATTCATATCAAGCAAACTTTCGCTGTAGCGAGATTTATCTGCTAATGGAGAAAGAAGATCATTTGAGTTCACTGTCTCATAACGCCATTGACTTGAATGGTTGTAGAAGAAAGACGTACCATTCATATGACGAGGCGGTTTTTGCCAATCTAGACCAAAGGCAAGAGGTTGCCAGCCAGTTTGTGGACGCAGTTTTTCCTGGCCGACATAATGTGACCAACCGCCACCGCTTTGACCTACACAACCACAGAAGATCAACATATTAATGATGCCACGGTAAGACATATCCATGTGGAACCAGTGGTTCAGACCCGCACCGACGATGACCATAGAACGGCCACGAGTTTTTTCAGCATTTTCACCAAACTCACGTGCAATTTTGATGATTTCTTCTTGTTTAACGCCAGTAACTTGCTCTGCCCAAGCCGGAGAATAGGCTTTTACTTCGCTGTAGGTTATCGCACAATTTTCATCATTTAAGCCACGATCGACACCATAGTTTGCCATGGTGAGGTCGTAAACACTGGTGACTAAAATGTCATTGCCTTGCGCATTAGTTAGGCGCTTAGCAGGCAGTTTATGTTGGATAACATCGTTAAGTTCAACATTCTGGAAGTACTCACTTGGTAGGCCACCAAAGTAAGGGAAGCCAACACTAACCACTTCATCACAAGAATCCACCAAGCTTAAACGTAGGTTTCTTTCTTGATCGGTTTTGCCATCTTTTTGCTCAAGGTTCCATTTGCCATCTTCACCCCAGCGGTAACCAATTGAGCCTTGTGGTGCAATCAGTTCGCCCGTTGCGTCATCAATGGCAATGGTTTTCCATTCAGGATTGTTATCTTGACCAAGGTTATCAACCAAATCAGATGCGCGTAATTGGCGTCCAGGAACAAAAGTACCGTCTTCGCGTTTTTCTAACTCAACCAACATTGGCATATCTGTATATTGTTGAGTGTAGTTCTTGAAGTATTCAACTTGGCGTTTCGTGTGGAATTCAGTTAATAAAACATGTCCCATCGCCAATGCCATCGCGCTGTCAGTGCCTTGTTTTGGATTTAACCAATGGTCACATAATTTGGCTACTTCAGCGTAATCAGGGGTTACCGCAACGGTTTTTGTCCCTTTATAGCGAACTTCGGTGAAGAAGTGGGCATCAGGCGTACGTGTTTGTGGCACGTTTGAACCCCAAGCAATGATGTAGGAAGAGTTGTACCAATCCGCAGATTCAGGCACATCTGTTTGTTCACCCCAAGTCATTGGAGAGGCAGGTGGTAAATCACAATACCAATCGTAGAAGCTTAAGCATGTACCACCGATAAGTGATAAGTAACGAGCACCAGAAGCATATGACACCATAGACATCGCTGGGATTGGTGAGAAACCAGCGATACGGTCTGGACCATGTTCTTTGGCTGTGTGAACGTTTGCCGCAGCAATTAACTCATTCACTTCTGCCCAGTTTGCGCGAACAAATCCACCACGACCACGCGCTTTTTTGTATTGCTGCATTTTAGCAGGATCAGAACTGATGGATTTCCATGCATCAACCGGATCGCTATGTTGTTGTTTGGCTTCTTGCCATAGTTTCAACAAACGCTTACGGATCATTGGGTATTTAACACGGTTGGCACTGTAAAGGTACCAAGAGTAGCTTGCGCCACGAGGACAGCCACGAGGTTCGTGGTTTGGAAGATCTGGACGAGTTCTTGGATAATCGGTTTGTTGAGTTTCCCAAGTTACTAGGCCATTTTTGACATAAATTTTCCAGCTACAAGAGCCGGTACAGTTAACGCCGTGAGTGGATCGAACAATTTTGTCATGTTGCCAACGACTACGATAGCCATTTTCCCAATCGCGATTGGTCTTTAATGTTTGGCCATGATCATTTGAAAAGGTTTCACCGAGCTGCTTAAAGTAACGAAACCGGTCAAGAAATTTGCTCATCCGGAGATCTCCTCATCAGGTTTTTCACCTGTAGTTATATGTATTTATATTGACATTGGTTATCACGAGCAGAATAGGTAGGATAAAGAATAGGAATATTGATTTTGATCAAGAAGCACTTTGTCCTTACGCAAGGGTAAAAAGACAAATACCTCCAACTAGGTACTGGTTTTTTTATTTAAGCTGTTGTTTTAATATGGTTTATTTTTATTGTTGCCAGTGTTGTTATCAGTGTGGAGATAAGTAGACTATTGAGGGGTAGAGAGGTGTACGGCTGGATTATCTATGGAGACGCTATGCGTCTTCGCTATCTAAATAACCAAGGGATTGGAAAATTTTTTGATAAATATCATAATCCACAACTTCAATCGTCTCTATCGGAGGGCTGCCATGCACAAAATAATTATCTTTAGACTCGGCAATATAATATGTCATTATTTCTTTTTGATTGTTCATTAAATAATCCTTTTAGGCGCATGCCTTATTTTAACTGTTAGTGGTTTAAACTATACTCCGCAAGAATATTCTCGAATGTTCGATGTGCCTGCTTTGCCTCGACCGCATTAGTTTGGTTTGTGTTAAGCATGACTATCAAAGACTTCCATAACGCCCAGGCGCGCGCCCTTGCCCAGGTCTGCGCATCAGGCAAAAGGATATCATGGAATACCTGCCTGCTATCAGCATCAAATAATGTCCAAGCAATGACGAAATCACATGCTGGGTCACCTATGCATAACTGGCCAAAATCAATAACAGCATCCAGTCTACCATTATTGATTAACAGGTTACCCGCACTGATATCTCCATGAACCCAAACCGGTTCTTTCTGCCAGGTTTGAGAGCTGCCGGACTTCCATATTTCAGTAACCAGATTCGAATCGATTTTTCCATTTAATGCACTGATTGCCTGCCGGGTTTCTGAATCGTATACAGCAATAGAACCACCACGATAAAAGTTTTGAGCCCCCGGAGCTGGCCCACCTTTTAGGTCTATAGCCTGAAAATTGATAAGAAAATTAGCTAAATCTTCAGCGAGTACAGTAAGGTCGATTTCAGTAGAAGCAACGACAGTTTTCCCTTTTATCCAACGGTAAACAGACCATTTCCAAGGATAACGTTCAGTCGGTTTCCCCAGGCCTAACGGGGTGGGTATCTTTTGGGATAGGAACGGCGCGAGTTTTGGCAGCCATTCCTGTTCTTTCTCGACTTGACAGGCGTAATGCGCAGCACTTGGTAAGCGCACGAGCATATCGCCACCTAAATGAAAAGTACGATTATCCCATCCACTCATTTCTACGGGACGGATGGGTAAATTAGACCACTGCGGAAACTGGGCAGATATAAGCTCATAAACAAGTTCGTTGTTAATATTCATTGGCTCATTACCCTGTATTAATTTTAATGTACAAATCTCTGGAAACGTCACTTGTGATTATAAATTTTTTACTATCATATTGTTACTTAATAATTTGGCGGTTTGGATATTGAAAATCATTGTACATTATGGCCGTTTTTTGTACTGAATAATATCAACTAGCCGCAAGTCAATGGGTCAACGCAATTTTATCGCCATATACGAATCTTCGTAGTTCCATAATTACCTAATACACAGAAATGCTCTGTTACCTTTAGGATTGAGTTTTATGCTCAGGAAAAGCATTTTTGATAAATCTGCTTTGACTTGAGGAGGAAAGTCTTAAGCCCTATCTCTGAAAACCCCATTTATAATACGCATTCCTTGCTACTGTTGCTGACTCCATTACATCAAGCCACCTCGTCAGCTTAAGTTTACTCGCATATTCTTGTGCAGCATTTACTCAATTTCCATTTTTTGCTACCTGGAAGTAGGTAAATCCTCGAAATTTCTGCACCGTTAGTATCATACGTAGTGGGATTTTACGAACTTATTAACATTGTTAGAAAACCAATAATTTTCCTCGATTTTTCGGCAGCCCATACCCTTGAGTCATCTCGCTGTAACAGTACTAAAAATACGGATTTACTAAAAGTATCAAGTTGATGGATCAGAGTAATACTGTCACTCGATAGGTAATGGTATGTCGTGGCATAAGCAGCGGGACCAATCACACCTAATGTCTCAGCATCGTGCGCAGATGCTCTCCTAATTGTTACTAATTTGTTCAATCTAACCCTCCCAATTTTGGGGGGATTTGTATACCTTCTTTACAAAGAGTCTCGATGCGGTCAATCAGCGAAGAAATGTGGCCCGCCGAATTTCGATTTTCGTACCAGTTGAAAGACCTGATCTTTGCATAGAGCACATTTAAATGTGCCACTGTGGTTGCTATTTTCTTCAGGGTCAATAGCGAAAATTACGGAATTTTATGCAAGTAATTTATAGGAAGCTTGACGATTAAAAAACTTTTATATTCTTTCTCATTTTTTATAGGTAGGATTTGTTAATTCAACAAATTTAACGTCTACAAAAGAATTGATTGCTTAGATAGTAAGTTTATAGCTATACCAAATGGCAACATATTCACTCTTACTTTTAAACAATCCTTGAATACGATTGCTCTGGAAATCTGAGCACAGATTAAGAGAGCAATGCCAATTTTTAACGTCTAGTTGATGAGTGTCGAAATAAGACAAAGTATTGCCTCCAATCTCAGACATATTAATTAGATATAATTATAATCATTTATTAACCCCTGACATTTATTTATATCTTTAGATAATTATTAGTAGCCTTTACAGCTGGTATTTTTTAAAACCTATTAATCGATTCGATCTTAATTATTTCTTTTCATAACGTCCGTATACCGCCCATGTCAAAATGATGCATACGATGTAAAAGCCTAAGAAAACCTTCATAGCACCCAGTGGCGAGCCAGTTAATGCTAAAGACGTTCCAAAAGCTTTTGGGATAAAGAAGCCACCAATGGCGCCTATTGCTGAGATAAATCCCAGAGCGGCAGCGGAGTCTTTGATGGCCCGTGCTTGTGCTTTTTCTTCATCACCACCATTTTCACGCAGCATTCTTTCTACCGTTAATTGTCGGAATACCACAGCAATCATTTGGAATGTTGAGCCACTGCCCAGACCTGCGGTTGCGAATAACATCATAAACCCGATAAAGAATAATTCGAAATTACCGTTTTCTGAGATTTCTCCAGGTAAGAAATAGAATATCGAAGCGGTAAAGATTGCCATTAAAATAAAGTTAATGGTGGTAACTCTGATCCCGCCAAATTTATCCGATAGCGCGCCACCAACTGGTCTCATTAATGCGCCTAATAAAGGGCCAATAAAGGCGATATGAATGATATCTACCGTTGGGAATTGTGTATTGGTTAACATTGCAAAGCCGGCTGAAAATCCAATAAACGAGCCAAAAGTGGATAAATATAAGAAACTTAATATCCACATGTGAGGGCGTTTTAATACCGGTAATTGATCCGATATTGATGCTTTGGCTGTCGCGAGATCATTCATCCCAAACCAAGCTGCCAACGTCGCAATAATAATAAAAGGGACCCAAATCAATGGCGCATTCGCGAGCCACAACATGCTTCCGTCTGGCTGTTGAGAACCAGAAATAAAGAAGCTAAAGATCCCCATAGATACGGCAAGTGGGGCTAATAATTGCAACACACTGACACCAAGATTACCCAAGCCACCATTCAGGCCAAGCGCCCCACCTTGCTTATGTTTAGGGAAGAAAAAGCTAATGTTGGACATGCTTGAAGCAAAATTACCACCAGCAAAGCCACACAGCAGGGAAATTAAAACAAATACGGAATAAGGAGTATTGGGATTTTGGACGGCAAGGGCCAACCAAATACAAGGTATTGCAAGAAAGGCCGTAGTGAAAGCTGTCCAACGACGTCCTCCCACAATCGGAACCATAAATGAATAGGGGATGCGCATGATCGCACCAGATGCCGAAGGTAATGCAGTCAATAAAAACAATTGATCTGTGGTGAAACTAAACCCCACTTTATTTAGATTGATCGAAACCGTACTAAATATCATCCAAACGCAAAACGACAATAACAAACAAGGAATGGAAATCCATAAGTTCTTCCGAGCAATATGTTGTCCTTCTTGCTGCCAAAATATTGGATCTTCAGGAACCCAATGGGTTAAAACCTTGCTGATATTTTTATTATTATGAATGGTCGATTCCATTTCAAAGTCCTTAGTTGGGAGAAAACTTCGATTAGCTTTGACCTATTTTTGAGAGGGCTTTTTGACACATATCAAGTGGATGTGCATTTTTTAGTATTGAAAAGAGGTTGCATGGACAATATAGGTAGTTATCGATTTGCTTTTATTTATCTTAATATCAATTGCTTATGATTCTTCTCTTGATTGTGTCATCGATAATATTGATACGTGGATATTAAGTGATACCCACAAATGGTTATATGGTTCTATGGGGAAAAGCATAAAATATCGACTCATTCTTTTCAAAATGACTGTTATGACACAAGTTAATTTGCAGAAATCAAAATTAAAACGAAGCCCAATGACTTTCTTTTGGAATCCTTTTTCTTTAGTCAGTAAAATTTCTGTCTCTATGTTGGTGATTTCGCTATGTGCCATTGTCGGAATGTCGGTGTCAGCCTGGTTTGCAAATAGTATTCAAGGAAACGCTCATGCCATAAACCGAATTGGCTATATGCGGATGCAAAGTTTTGAATTGCTTTCATTACTCCCTCTTAATCAAAAAAAAGATGACGTTTTAACCGCAATTGATAAAAGTCGTCATTCCCAATTTTTGGAAGATTATTTACAAGAGCGCGGTTTTTCAGACGAGTATAAAAATGTGCATGTCTATTGGCTTGAAGTGGTAAAGCCAAGCCTATTAACTGCGAAGATTCCTGATGAAGCAAGAGGTGAGATCACTCAATATGTCTCTCAATTAGATCAATTAGTGCATTTGATTGATAAAGAAACAGAACACCGTCTATGGATTTTAAAATCCTTACAAACCCTTTTTATTTTTCTTCTTATAATCCTGTTACTGGTGAATATTGTTCATTTACGGCGTCGTATTTTTCATCCTTGGCGTCAGCTATTAACTATGTCATTTCATTTGAAAAATGGTCACTTACAATCTCGTTTTCCTGCGACCAATAAAAAAGATGAACTACATCAATTGGGAACCATGTTTAACAGCATGGCGGATAAACTTGAAGGCATGTATGCCAACTTAGAATCTTTAGTGACAATCAAAACCCAGAGTTTGACGTATAAGAATCGGTTACTCGATTTTCTAAATCGTTCCAGTGGTGCTTTGATTCTAGATAAAAATGAACGCTACTGTGCATTATTTTCTCCTATTATTTTTGAGTTGAAAGAGATTACAGGCTACAAAAATATTACCTTAGAAATTGCTGATTATCATAAATCGGCGAATCAACAAGTTGTCACCACTGCACAATATCAGCGACCAGAAAGCTGTTTAGACAATCACTGTGATACTTGTTTTTATACGATGTCTGATGTGTCCGATGTTGTAGGTTCAGTGAAGGCGTGGGAATTAGAAGATGGATTACGCAGTTACGGTCGCCTTAAAATTGATTTCTTCGTAGAGCAACAAGCTTCGGATGATGAATTGCAATTGATTGATACTTTAAGCAAGCAAATCACGCGTTCGTTAGCCTCTAAATATCAAGAACATCTCAATAGTGAAGTGTTGCTCGCAAATGAAAGGGCAACCATTGCTCGTGAGCTACATGATTCTATCGCACAATCTCTGTCTTGTATGAAAATACGCTTAAGTTGTTTGCAAATGCAAAATGCACAATTTTCGGATGATCAAAAAACCTTAGTCGCAGAAATGCGCCAAGAAGTGGACACCGCCTATAGTCAACTTAGGCATTTACTCACTACGTTCAGATTAAAAGTGACGGAACCTGGGTTATTGCCAGCCCTTGAAAATACCATTGAAGAATTTAATGAGAAACTTGGTTTAATCATTCAGCTAAATTTTGATGCACCTGCCAATAGTATTTCTGCTCATCAAGCTGTGCATATTGTTCATATTATTCGAGAAGCTTTATCCAATATTTATAAACATGCCCATGCCAGCTCCGTTGATATCGATGCTAAATACGATCCTACGAATCAAAAAGTATCTATATCCGTGATTGATAATGGTTGTGGTATGAGCAGAATCACCGAACCTAAAAATCATTATGGCATTACTATTATGAGAGATAGAGCAAAGTCGTTACCTGGTAAGTTTAATATTGAATCAGAACTAGGAATGGGAACTCGTATTAATATTGAATTCTCGCCTCAATAAAAAAGGTATTGCTATGGAAATACAACACACTGATAAATCAACCATATTATTAATCGATGATCATCCAATGCTTTGTGGTGGGGTCAAGCATTTAATTGAAATGAGTAGTCATATGCAAGTGGTAGCAATGGCTCATAGTGGTGTAGATGGTATTGAGCTAGCTGAAAAATACGATCCAGATCTTATTCTTTTGGATCTTAATATGCCAGAGATGAATGGTCTTGAAACGTTGCGAGAATTGCGTAATTGTCATTTATCAAGCCGAGTTATAGTGTTTACGGTATCGAATTATAAAGGGGATTTGACTAATGCGATTAAACTTGGTGCTGATGGATATTTACTCAAAGATATGGAACCGGAAGAGTTATTAAAAGCGATTGAGCAAGCTTGTCATGGTCAGATGGTATTAAGCCCTGAAATGGCACCTATTTTAATGGAAGGATTACGTAATAAGAAAGTACAACGCGGGATTGATAGTTTAACTAAGCGGGAATTCCAAACGTTAAAGTTAGTTGCGACAGGTATGACGAATAAGATGATAGCTCGTAAACTTGATATTGCAGAAGGAACGGTGAAGGTCCATGTCAAAAGTTTGCTAAAAAAATTGAATTTACGTTCACGTGTTGAAATGGCAGTGTGGGTTCACGAAGAAAATATTTGTTAACCAATTGCTCATAGGGATATTGATAAAAGTGCCGACACTTTGATTAAGATGTCGGCACTTTTTATTTATGATTGAAATTGAGAAAATTAAGCGTCTTTATTCGCGCGCTTTTTCATTTTCATTGTAGAGTAAACCGATAAAACAGCCAATACAATAAAGGCTAAGGCAATCGGTCTATCGTATAGGAAAGACCAAGAGTTATCATACATTAACAATGACTTGCGCAAGTTGGTTTCCGCCATTGGTCCCAAGATGATAGCCAGTAAAATCGGTGAAGATGGAATATCTAATTTACCGAGAATAAAGCCTAAAGCACCGAAGCCAATTGCGATACCAATATCAAACATTGAGTTGTTGATGGCATACGCGCCGACAATTGATAAGAAGATAATAATCGGGATCATTAAAATCTTAGGTACTTCAATAATGCGACAGAAAAAGCGAATGCCAAGTAGGCCGACAATCAACATCACTATGTTAGCCACCAGCATTGAACTGAACACGCCGTAAACCACTTCCGGGCTTTGAGCAAATAGTAATGGTCCAGGGGTTAAACCTTGAATGATTAATGCCCCAAGAAGTACTGCCGCTACCGCATCGCCAGGAACACCTAAAGTAAGCAGTGGCACTAATGAACCGCCAGTTACACCATTGTTACCGGCTTCAGCCGCCGCTAAGCCTTTCACCGATCCTTTACCAAACTCATCAGGATTCTTTGAAGATCGTTTTGCTTCGTTGTAACAAACAAAGGCAGAAATATCAGCACCGGCACCTGGTACTGAACCTATGGTTGTTCCCATTAATCCGCTTTTCACTGCCGTCGGCATCATTTCTTTTAAATCTTTCTTACTGAGTAATTTACGATCAAACTTAGGTGGTTTGATTTGTTTTTCAGACAAGATTTTTTCGATTTGATTTAGCGCTTCAGATAGAGCAAATAAACCAATTAGCACTGGAATTACATTCACACCGCTGTATAAATCCATCACGCCAAAGGTAAATCGTGGAACACTACTGATTGGATCTAAACCGACAGTGGAAATCAATAAGCCAATTCCGCCTGCTAATAAGCCTTTGAGAATGTTTTGTGAAGACACACTGGCAATAATCGTTAAACCAAATAACGCTAAAGCAAAATACTCAGGAGCGTTAAATTTTAAAGCAAACTTCGCCAAAAGAGGGGAGATGGCAATCAGCACTATGGTACTGATCAATCCACCAACAAAAGAAGCAATGGCAGAAATACTTAATGCACGTGCGGCTTGTCCATTGGAAGACATGGTATATCCATCCAGTACACTGGCAGCAGATGCGGGAGTGCCAGGTGTTTTAAGCAAAATAGCCGCAATGGAACCGCCATAAATGCCACCGATATAGACACCAATGAGCATCACTAACGCGGCGGTAGGCTCCATACCAAAAGTAAAAGGTAAAAGAATTGCAACCCCCATAGTGGCGGTTAAGCCGGGTAGTGCACCTAAGATAATGCCGCCCAATACTCCAAAAATCAGGACAGGCAGAACTTCAAAACTGAATGTGACGGCTAAGCCGTTCAATAAATGCTCTAACATAACCGCCTCTTAGAAAAATACGCCTTGTGGCAAAGAAATAAAAAAGACTTCGCTGAATAAGTAATAAACAAAGAAGACAAAAATCGTCGAAAAAACGTAATACATAGGTTTTTTGATTTTTAGGAAGATTAAATAACTAGTAAAGGCAATAAGTGAAGCGGCTAAATAGCCAATGAAATAAATTAATGAGGCATACAGAATGAGAAATCCAACTCCAAATAAAGACAGTTTGGAGAAAATTGGAGGTAGTGTCTGTTTTGTTCTTTGTATAATACTTTGAAGCATCAATACACAAGATAGAATAATAATGCCGAACGCAATCACTCGAGGAAAGAATTTTGCGTCAACGCTAGCATCCTGGAACATGGGCTTATCAAATTGGCTGATCACAATTAATGCGCCAATACTCATCAAGATCATTAAAAAGGGGAAGGTAAGGTTTCGATCTTTCATAATAAACTCTACAACTTAATTAGTTAATTGAGCAAAAATGGAGCCTGTAGGCCCCATTTTTTGTTGTTACTATTTGTCGTTAATGAGTGCGCCTAATGCTTTAGTATCTTCAGCAACAAACTGAGTGAACTCTTCAGCATTGAGGTTATGAATAGTCATCGCCCCTTTTGTCATGAATCCTTTGAACTCATCGCTCGCCATTGCTTGGTCAAACGCTTTACCTAGAGTTTCAATTACTTCATCAGGTGTGCCTTTCGGTGCACCAATACCACGCCATGTACCTGTTACTACATCGACACCTTGCTCTTTTAAAGTAGGTACTTCAGGAAGGTAATCAATGCGCTCTGCAGACATTACGCCCAATGCTTTTAGTTGGCCTGAACGCAATTGAGCAATCGCTTCTCCTGGCGTTACCATAGTCACATCAGTGTGCTTACCTAGTACCGCAGGAATCGCTTCTGAAGCACCGTTGTATGGAATCGCATTCAGTTTGATGCCTTCTTTTTTCTCAAGCGCCATTAAGTAAAAGTTGGGAGCTGCTGTTGATGCAAGTTTTAGTGAACCTGGTTCTTTCTTTGCTTCTGCAATAAGGTCATTAATGGTGTTGTATGGGCTATCTTTTGACACAAGCACGACTGCAGGATCAAGGTTTACCATACGGATTAATTTAAAATCACTCGCATCGTGTTGCATCAACCCCATTTGAGGTAAAGAGGAAATTTCACGAGTGACTACGGTTAGGGTATAGCCGTCTGGGCGTTGTTGTGCACCAAAACTCATACCAACTGCACCCGCACCACCAGTACGATTCATTACAGTAATGTTTTGCCCTAAAACATCTTTCGCAGAGTTAGCCAGTGTTCGACCAACTGCATCCGTGCCACCACCGGCACCAAATGGAACAATAAGGCGAATGTTTTTGGTTGGATAGTCTGCGGCAACCGCGGTGGTTGACAAAAGAATTCCAGCTGTAACAAGCAATTTTTTTAATAAATTATTCATGGCAGTCTTTTCCTTATCTTACAGGTTGTGTAGGGTTAGAAATTTTATTGTTTTGATATTCACTCATAGTTATCTGTTCAATTGCCACTGCAATCCAACCACTAATTAGCATGTCATACCATTGCTCTACGCCACTACATGCCACAACAATATTGCCGTAAACAAATGAGCCATAGAACAAAATGTCGCCTTCTCTAATTGAAGCGGGGTGTTGAGTTTGAGCATTAATATTTGCCACAGAGTTTCGCCATGCTTGTTTGGCTTTTTGGCGAGCAAGTTGCTCAAAAGGAATCGTCCAAGTTTCTGGTTTGCCTAATGATTTCTCATACAAAATGGCATTTTCAAATGAACTTTCCCAAGGCTTTAACTCAGGATTCATTACTACGATATGAAGCTCTTTTCGATTTGTTCTTTCAAAAAGCTTTTCAATAGATGGGGTTACGACGTCTATTGCATCTTTAACAATAGATTCTGCATTTAACATAGACTCTCTCCTTGATTCACCATTTTTAGTATATTGTAAGACAAATGGTGGTTTTTTATTGTGGAGAGGAGTTGCTAGCACCGTCACATTCTGGATCTATAAAGTGTGGCGGTAATCATAAAAAGCCTCTGAAATAGGTTGATTTATGAACATTATATTATTGCTGAAACTCCATCTTGAAGTGACTTGAGTATTAGCAAGATTTAATTCAGCTAAATGAAGGGGGGAAGTTAATGGTTTTGATTAAACTAATGATTCAAAAATAAAGATCTAGATTAGACTAGATCTTTATTTCAGTCACATAGAGATTACATTGGCAAAGTTATGCTGTGGTTCAATATCCAAACCCCAATCGAGAATATTTTGCTCTTCATCAAGTTCATAAATGTTATTTTGGCATAGGCTATTGACGATTTTAGCAGCTCGCCATGCAGCTAAGCTAAGTTGAGGCTCGGCAATGCCGTGGTTATCGGTACCAGAATTTACAATGTAAATACGATTGTTCTGCATTCCTTTCCATTGCAAACAGTAGTCGCTACTGAGTATGAGTCGGTTGCGTGGGTCGGTGATCATCAGTGGTTTTAAATGATCTAAACATGCCGGGAGGTCATGGGTAAAACCAGTACAGAGAATGACAATATCTGCTTTTACCGTTTGGATTTTCTGGGTCAGACCATGCTGAATGTCTAATTGATATTCTCCATTTCTATATTGACCTGATATTAAGCTCTGATGAGGTTTGATTGACCACCATTTAGGGTTTCGTAATACATATTTGTCGTGATAGAGACGTTGATATAATCCATTTAAACAACTTGACGTGACACCGTCACTTGCTAGTTTCTGGTGGGAAACTTCACGATGTTTATTCTTTTGGTCTAGGTGGTAAAACTGATTGACGTAATCGGGCATGAAATATTGATCAGTAAAGCAACCTTCGTCTAATTGTTCGATATTCGGGCGTCGAGAAATCCAATCAATATTCTCAGGTCTACCGAATTGTTGATCAAAGGTGTGCTGAAATATATCTGCGCCAGTTTGTCCTCCTCCTATGATTGCAACTCGTTTTCCTGTTAAGTCCGGCGCGCGTAAAGCCAATTCACTTGCATGAAAACAGTGATCGGATACCAACTCACGGATACATTCAGGTATATGCGGTTGCATGCCGGTTCCTATGATTAAATCTTTGCTGGTGTAACGCTCTGTTTCTGAATGAACAATAAACTGATTGTCGACGTAATCGACGTGTTGAATGTTACAGTCAAACTGGGTGTTGGGTAATTGATGGGCAGTCCAAGCAAGGTAGTCCGAGAACTCTAATCGTGAAATGACTGACTGACCAGAGGCACAAAATGGATAGAATTTATGCTGTTTTACCAAGTAATTTAAAAAGCTGTATGGGCTTGTGGGGTCGACGGCACTGACTAGGTCTTTTAAAAACGAAGTCTGCATTTTTGCATCGCTGAGTAATAAGCCTGGGTGCCAACTGAATAAAGGCTTTCTTTCTAAGAATCGCGTTCGCAGTTGTGTTTTTGACTCTTCAATTAATGCTGCAATGCTTAAATTAAATGGGCCAAGTCCAATTCCAAGGCAATCAAAATCTTGTGGATTATTCATGATGTGTTCCCTACAGGTATTAATACCAATCTCATTAATCATCTAATCATTCTTACTTGTGAAAAGCCTCGATAACTGCGTTATAAATTTTGATTGTAGAGTAACTACTTATCGAAAATTTATGCCTTGTTCTCAAGGCTTTTTCCTACGTAATCTCTGATCATCTAATTAATTTGATTGGTATAAGCAATGTCAGTGATGATGTGTTTAGCATCACTGACAGTGGCGAAATTAAAAAATGACGTTTTCAAAAAAATCTTGACGTTGACATTGCAGCAATGCAGCACGCTTATGTGGAAAATCAAATTCGAACTGTTTTTTCATGCCAATTCGTTCCGTGATTTTGACGACTCGATAGTTTTTCGCGTTTGGCTCACCTACTGTGCTCATGGTTTGCGGTTCAACTAAGAAGCAATAATGTAGAATCGACTTGCCCCACGCATCAAAGTAGGTGCCCCCTCGGTAGTCAAAATTACCAACTAAGATGTGTACACCTCGGTCATAGTCTTGAAATTCGTAATAAGGCCCTAGACGATCTTCGGCTGCCCAGTACACTTCAAAATATCCAAAAGCGACCCCATCGAATTCTCCAATAACGGCAAATTGATGTGGGTCTTGTTCTAATTTTTGCAAGTATTGTGAATGCATCCCTAAGCTACCTTCTAGTTCCCAAATTGGCGACGTTAATGGGTGATTATGCCAACGGTGGAAAATGTCTAAATCGCGGTGAATTTCGATCATTCGAAACGACACTGTACGCTTTAGGTGGTAACAATAGCGTTGATAGACAGTACCCACGGGTTTAGGCGGACGGATAGGATGTGAAATGCCGTTGGGCGCTGTTTGTCTTTGTTTTGACTCTGTGATTTGTGCTGGTTGGTGCCATATTGGAGCTATTTGTAGAAAGGTTTTATGTAATAGCTTTTCATCTGTTAGGTGAGGGAGAACAAAGTCAGGCCAATGTCCACAATGTAGCTCGGCTTTATGACTAGTATAAAACGCGTGCTCTGTTGCGCTCCACCACAACATCGGCTCGGTTAATTTGGTATCGATATAGATCTCACCTTGAGACAAGATTAAATCGAATTCGCCTTGTAATACTCCCAACTCATATATTGCGAACCGTTGATGTGAATGATCTTGTTCAGTCAGAATTTGTAATGACTCAATACAAATACTACGTGGTTGATGGGAATTGGAAGGTAAAGGTTTATATAGTCTCTCTTTTGGTTGAGCGTCATAAAATGGATTTTCAATTTCGCAATAAATCTGACTAGGGTCCAGTAAAGTTGATTCGTTAAAGTTAGATAAGAAACAGAAAAAATTACGCTTCCATCTTAGTGTTGGTGATTTGAGTAAGTAATCATAGAAACCGGAGTCTATCGGTCGAGCTTGACGCCATTGAGAAAATGTGTGTTGGCAACTAGACCATAGTTCATGCTCCTTTATTTGCGTATCTGCACAGATGGTTGCAATGGTATTGAGTAATGTATTGCCAACCAAATAATAAGAAAGGTAGGGATCAACTTTATCTTGTGACACAAAATACTCGGGCTCTTGGTTATCGAAAAGCTCGGAAAATTTTTGAAGGGCAACATCCGTTAATCCAATCCCTTGGCAGTCTCGATATTTCATACCGATTGGTAGGTTATTATCAATATCTAACAGGATGTTTTGTTGGTGTGCTAAAAAAATGATGCCGTAATCACTACGAGCAATACATAATGGGTGAATAACGTTGTTCATAAATTGATTTAGCCATTGACGCGCTGCTACCGATAATGGCAGTTGATTTTCTTGTGCGTAGCTTTTGACCCATTGTCCTATTTGACTTTCACCATTGATATTTTGATTCGCAGTGGCCAGAAGATGAGTATTGGGTTGAGTGGTGAGGGAATCTTGAAAGTGGTAAAAGACATTTTCTCTTAAGCAAACTAAAGGTAAGTCTAGACACTGACCATTTGAGTCTTTTACTGAAGCCCAAATTGGCTCTTGGATAAATTCAGTGTTAGGCATTCTTTGTTGCATCTCTTGACCCACAGCAGTCTGTAATATCTGACTAAACTGAACACCTCGTTTGGCTTCTTTTTCACTAAGTAGGCGTAAAGAATTGGTTAACTTAACCGGCAGAGAGACTTTGAGCATCCAAGCCAATTGAGGGTGATAAATCGCTCTAGTGGATGAAGTAGCAGTCCAGCCATGCGTGCAGAGTTGACAATCAACAACATATTCAGATAGGCCGTGCTTTTTAATGTTTTCTCGCCACTCTTTGGCTTGTAATGGATGCATAGGTAGTGCAAGCCAACCTTGTTGAATTAGCGAAGGTATATGATGGGTTGTTTTTCCATCTAAAGATAAATTGCTTTGTAATAGCGCTTTAAAGGTATGGAGAAGCTGCGATGCTTCTGTTTGTGAGGCGATGTAATTAGGGTGGATGGCGAACCATTCAATGGCAAAACTTTGAGCGTATTCCGGAAGGTACGCATATTGCTGTTCTTCCGTTAAAGGTTCGCTGCTTTTCGGTGCTGGGTGCATGCTATGTCCACCAACTAAAGATTGTTCTGATTGAATGAAACAATCTGCCGAAAGATCGAGCTGAGAGCGTTGCTCTAGTGCTAACATTGCACGATTAATATAGCGTGTTGACTCTCCGACTCGGTTAAAGAAACGATCATGCGTTTTAGAATCTATATGAGGGTAGTAGTAAGAGACTAATAACGATACGGCACGTGAAAAATCGATTTTATTAGCATTATTTATATTTGAATCTACTTGGTACTTGTCGTTAGTTTCTGCAAAGTTAATTAAATAAATATCGCCTTGATAACGATGACGCCCTAGTGCCGATACATAGCTTAATGGTAAGGCTAATTGTTGTTCACCAAGTGAAATATAAAGGTGTTGCTGAACGACTCGACAACCTGTTGTTTCCATCAAAAAACTATTGAAAAAGCTTTGTAATCCTAAACTTGAGGTGTGTTGTACTGTGCTATCTGGAATAGCTAATGGGTAGATAGACATATGTTTTCCTTTATATGAAGCAGTGACGGTCCATAAATTGGACAGGTTAATTTACGATTGAGGCTTGGGTGAGGTGTTGACGTTTAAGCAACACCGCACTAAGCACTAATATTGAAATAAACATGATCAGCAGATATTCAGCGTTGATATTTAAGTAGACTGCTAAAGATGCCAGTGCAGTGCCAATCAGGTGCCCGCTAGAATGAGATTGCGCTAAGAGGCCGCTGAGTTGACTGGTATGGGGAGTGTCTCGATTAACAAATAAAAGTTGCTTGGAATACCAGGCTGGTAGATTTGATAACGCAATGGTCAATGCTGTGCTAAATATAATTAACGTTATCAAACTATGTTCAAAAGTGGCGAGAATGTAGCCACAAAAAGCAAGAGGCCAACTGATGAAGTGCCAAATCAATGTTGGTCGAGCTAATAATTTAGGGGTGAGCCACATTTGATTGATGGTCATTAAACTGCTAATTGCCAACATCATACCCGCAAGGTAGTTGGATATTTGCTGGGAGTTTAATCCTAACTTACTTAAATAAGGCACTAGCATTAATTGGTATATAGCGACCAGCATGGTAGTTAAACATGCAGTCAAAAAGGTCAATTTATATGCCTGAGCTAGCTTTATTGAAGAAACCGCTTTGGTATGATTGGGGATGAAAGTCAGGTTTAAATCGTTTTTAGCTAACCATTTTATGAACAATAAACTCACGCCGATAGGGAGTAGTGTGAGTAACAGAATATTGGATAACCCTAAAGGTAAAAAAACCAAAGTCGGGCCGAGTAATCGACCAAGCGTGGCGATACCACTGAGTTTTGATATGTTATTTAATTCGGCAGGTCGCTTGTGAGTGAGATAGGTTTGTCCTATTGGCATAAATGCACTGCTGAATAAACCAAGTCCAAATCGACTTAATGCGGCTAACCAAAGTTGCGGACTTGATAAGTGAAACAGGGCGGCAATGAAAAGAATATGACATGTTATATATCCAATCCCTGCGATCCAATAGGCTTGTGTCAAACTTATACGATTAAGATACTTTCCCCATATCCCTGAACCCACCCAATAACTAATTAAATTGACATTAATCGCTATTGCGATCAGTCCTAATTGATGGCTTTGTGCATCGACGTTAAAAAGCACGGCTATTTGTGGTAGGAGTGCGATCAGTAATGTCTGATTAATTCCTAAAGTAAATAGTGATCCAAATAACCACATAAAACACAAACCTAAATGATAATGCAAATAATTATCATTATGATTGTTGATCTTTGGTGTGGATGTCAATACATTAAGGGGGATTTTTGGTGATTATTTCGTGCTACATAAGTTTGTCATACGAATAAATATCAATGACTTATTTGTGGTTATTGGGTGGTAGGAGGCTGCATGTCATATAAATTTTGGGAACAAGCAAACCGTAATTTGATTGGTAAAACATTAAGTGAAATTCATTTTGAGCAGTTAATTGAATGTGCACCATTGAGCGCTCAAGCACCTAATACTCAAACATCGAGCAAGGAAAGTTATGTACTCGATTTCGGGGATCATCAATGGAGATTTGAAGCACAAGAAACGGTATGGGGCATGCTCAACATTGATAATGCTTCCATTCAATCGAGTCATGGTGAAGTCCCTTTATTAAATGATTTATTGATCGATTTACAACCTGTACTCAATATTTCTGATATGAATTTAGCTGGCTTTTTTGAAGAGGTTCAGCAGACGCTAAGAAGTGAGTTGCGTAGCTTGGAAGTCCAACAAGGGCTTACCGCTTTTGATATTGTTCAGTGTGATGAAATCACGAGACAAAAATATTTAAATGCTCATCCTAAATTAATCGCCAATAAAGGCCGTTTAGGGTGGGGGGAGCACGATCTTGAGCGTTATTCTCCTGAATCAGGTCAAGCATTTGCACTACATTTCTTGGCGGTGGATAAATCGATTTCTGTGTCTGGGTTTAAAGTTGGCTTAGATATTCAGGATTTATTTGCTTCTTTTGTCACCGAGCAGGAATGGCATTTGCTACTCGATAAATTGCCGTCAGATGGGTTAGATCAGTTTGATATTATTCTTGTACATCCATGGCAGTTGCAGCGTTATCTTCAAAGCCAATTTTTACAGTATTTCGTTGAAAATAAATTGATCGATCTCGGTACAACGACAGTGAAGTGGTTGGCCCAGCAATCGATTAGAACATTAACGGCAGAAATACCGAGTGTGGATGTAGACATCAAAACCGCATTAACGATCTTAAATACCTCTTGCTATCGAGGGATTCCTGGCAAATATATTGCGCATGGTGCACGTATCTCAACTTGGTTGGCGGATATTGCAAAACAAGATGTGGTTTTAAATGAGCTTGGCCTGCGAGTTCAACAAGAAATTGGTGGGGTGTATTGCCCTCATCCTTATCAATCTAAAATCGACGGGCCATATCGTTATCAAGAAATGCTGGGTTGTATTTGGCGAGAACGTGCAGAAAGCTTACTGAGTGAACACCAAAGACCTCTTTCAATGGCAACCCTAATGCAAAAAGATTTAAGTGGTGAGCCGTGCATTGAAGCGTTAATTCACTTATCAAATCGAACTCCTCAAGATTGGTTGAAAGCGATGTTTACTCATGTTGTGGTGCCTATTTATCATTTAATGGCTAAATATGGTGTGGGAATCGTAGCGCATGGACAAAACGTCACTTTGATTTTACAAAACCACTTCCCAGTTGGCTGTTTGATTAAAGATTTTCACGGTGACTTGCGATTAATCGAGCAAGATTATCCTGAGCTTTCAACACTTGATCATGATATTCAAGCCAACCTTGTTCGTTTGCCGGCTCATTATCTTATCCATGATTTACTTACTGGACATTTTGTGACGGTGCTGCGTTTTGTTTCTCCAATGCTTGAAGCTGGTGGAGTGAGTGAGCCGGAATTTTACCGATTACTAAAAAGTACTTTGCAGGACTACCAAGCTCAACATCCGGAATTGAGCGAACGTTTTAAAGCTTTAGATCTATTGACTACCCATATAGATAAGATTTGTCTTAATAAAGTACGTTTTAAAATTGGATTAGGAGATAGCAGTGAAAGGCCATTACCAGAATTAGCCGATCCTATCGCCAACCCGCTACTTATCTAGTTATTTAGACTACAGAAAAGGATAAATTCTGATTCAGAAAATATCAAAAAAAGTGCCATTGAATTGTATATAAATTTAAAACGTTATTGATACTGGTTATGATAATCATTACTATTTGTGGAGTTTGATTTGCTTAGTGAGCTTAAGGATATGTTTCGATTACAGGATGTTACGTTTGAGACTCAAAATAAAACCATTTTAAGTCCGATGTCTTTAAGCTTTGAAAAGGGCAAGGTCACCAGTTTGCTTGGTCATAATGGTAGTGGGAAATCCACGTTGATTAAGATGTTAGCAAGGCAACAGCAAGCCAGCCAAGGCTGTATTTTATTAGATGAAGAACCATTATCTGAATTATCGGCCAAGGAATTTGCACTTAAAGTTGCTTATTTACCGCAACATCCCCCGTTGACTGATGGGGTCAAAGTTCGCGAGTTAGTACGCTTTGGTCGTTATCCGTGGAAAGGGTTGTTCGGCCGCTACACCTCCCAAGATGAAGAATATATCGATCAGGCCATTGAGCAAGTGGAGCTCACCCATATGCAAGACCGTTTTGTGGCGACGCTTTCTGGTGGCGAAAGACAGCGTGCTTGGATGGCGATGTTACTGGCACAAAAAAGCGAATGTATTTTATTAGATGAACCTACTTCGGCATTAGATGTTGCTCACCAATATGAATTATTAGCCTTGGTGAGAGAGTTAAACCAGGAATTAGGGTTAACCGTGATCATGGTGCTGCATGACATCAATATGGCGGCAAGATTCAGTGATCATATGGTGGCGTTACATTCAGGAAAAGTGTTAGCCAGTGGCGCGCCTGATGAGTTAATGCAGCAAGATGTTCTGCATCAAATTTACGGCATCCCACTCGATTTATTTGTTCATCCTGAATCTGGTCATGCGATCAGCTATATCCGTTAATTGGTACTCATCATATATAGATGTATTTAAAAGGAAGTTTGTATGAAAAGCTGGTTAGTCTCATTCTTAATGCTGTGGGCATCGTTTAGTTCTCACGCTGAAAGTTTTAAGCATGAGATGGGGGTAGTTACATTTAATTCCATCCCACAAAAAGTTGTGGCATTGGATTGGGTGTTGACGGAACATTTGTTAGCGCTCGGTGTGACTCCAGTAGGTATTGCGGATGTTAAGGGTTACCAAGCTTGGGTTGTCTCACCACAATTACCGGAAAGTGTTGTCAGTGTTGGTTCAAGAAGAGAGCCAAACCTAGAGCTACTCGCACAAATGAAGCCAGATCTTATTTTGATGAGTGATGCGATGAGTCCAGCTTATCAAAAGTTGAATGCCATTGCGCCAACCATGGTGTTAAGTATTTATACTGATTCACATCAACCGATAGAAAATGCCAAATCTCAAGTTCGTAATCTCGGTAAAGTGTTACATCGTAGTGAGCAAGCAGAGCAAGTGATTGCTGATTTTGATGAAAAGATCCAAGCTAACAAACAGCGTATTGAACAGTTCGAAAAAGATTCTCAAACAACTATTTCTCCCTTGTTATTGATCCGTTTTATCGGTGAGCAACATATCCGCATCCATGGTAATGCTTCTTTATCTGGAGAAACGATTCAGTTGATGGGATTAACCAATGCTTGGCAACAGCAAGGCAATAGCTGGGGGTTTAGCTCAGCTACCGTTCAACAATTAGCGCCATTTCAAGACTCTGAAGTTTTCTATTATGGACCATTAACCGGTGATGAAAGAAAACTGCTCAATAGTAATCCTATTTGGAAAGTCATGAAGTTTGTACGTGAGCAGCGTGCCCATGAGTTACCACCGGTATGGACGTTTGGCGGACTGTTAGCTGCGCAAAAGTTCAGTGATGAAGTTACTCGAGCCTTAACGCAAACTAACACTATAGAATCACAGGTTAAGGCAAAGTAGATGGACGCTGCGCTCCCGACTCCTTTTAAATTTGGTGTGATGAAATATGGTGTCTTCGTTGCGCTGATCATTGGGTTATTAAACCTATTGATTAAAGCTAGTATGCCGTATTCATTACCTATTGATCAGTTGGTTCAAGCTTTATTCTCTCCTGATCAAGAAAGCTATCAGCAAGTTATCTTGCATTACAGTTATTTTCCACGTTTGATGATGGCGTTGTTGTGTGGCGCAGGATTGGCGCTTGCTGGCTCCGTAATGCAAACCGTATTAAGGAATCCATTGGCTTCACCAACCACGCTAGGTGTGGCTTCGGGTGCTCAGTTAGGGGTTGCGATTGCATTATTACTTCCTTTATCGGCTTGGCATTCCGAGCTGAGTGGTTTGTTTTGGCTGACACCGAAAACGCTCGCTTTTATCGGTGGATTAATGGCGACAGGTTTAGTGTTTTTACTGACCGCCCACAAAGGCTTTGCACCACTACAAATGGTGTTAGCAGGCATGGTGGTGACATTATTCTTAGGCTCACTCAACATGGTGTTGATCCTATTTAATGAACAGCAATTAACTGGCTTGTTTATTTGGGGAGCCGGAGCATTAGATCAAAATGATTGGAGTGGTGTCGCGCATTTATTGCCACAAATTGCGATTGCATTATTGCTCCTGCTAGTGATTCAGCGTCCATTGTCTATTTTGCAGCTCGGTGAAGATGTTGCCTCATCGATTGGCGTCAAAGTGGGGTTATTGCGGATCGCTGCTTTGGTGATTGCGGTGTTTGTCACCTCAAGTATTGTCAGTGAAGTGGGTATTATCAGTTTTATTGGTTTGGTTGCCCCAAGTCTTGCCAAATTATTAGGGGCCAGACGACTGATTTCTCAATTATTGCTCAGTACGTTAATGGGCGCGGTTTTGTTGCTTTTAACTGATCTATTAGTCATGCCTTTTGCGGGAGTGGCAGGGGAGTTATTACCAACAGGTTCAGTCACGGCTTTGATTGGCGCGCCGTGTTTACTGTGGCTATTGAATAAACAAACCTGGTCGAGTTCGCAAAAGTTTCAGCCAGGCTCTGATCCACAATTTTCTGAACAAACCTTCCTACCAGTATTTGTGATTTCAGTATTGGTGTTAGTGGCGTTTACTTTGATGTCTTTGTTTTTAGGACAAAGCCAATTCGGCTGGCAACTGAGCTTTGCACATAGCGTTTTAGATTTAAGAATGCCAAGAGTACTGGTGGCGATTTTTGCCGGTTCTGCATTGGCATTAGCGGGTAGCATTATTCAACGAATTACGGGCAACCCAATGTCGAGCCCGGAAGTGATTGGTATCAGTTCTGGTGCTGCTTTTGCTTTAGTGCTGGGCGTGTTGTTGTTTGGTTCGGTGACGCGTTTTGAGCAGTTACTGCTTGGCACTGGTGGAGCCTTATTCATCATGTTTATGGTGTGGTGGTTTAGCCGTAAGAGCCAACTTTCGCCAGTGAAAATGTTATTGACAGGTGTGGCATTAAGCGCCTTATTAGATTCATTGATTCGAATTTCATTAGCCTCTGGTAACGAGCAAGTGAAAGCCTTATTAGCTTGGTTATCCGGTTCAACTTATTTAGTGGCGTGGTCAGATTCCTTACTTTTGATCGTTGGCACGGTATTGTTAGCGGCTGGATTATTTACTTGTCACCGCTGGCTAGATTTGATGGCGCTAGGCAATATTACCGCGAGTGCTTTAGGGCTGAATACCTATCGAGTTCGACAATGTTTAATGTTGTTTGCATCGATGCTTACTGTGTTGGCTGTGATTGTGGTGGGGCCGCTGAGTTTTGTCGGTTTATTGGCACCGCATATGGCTAAATCAATGGGACAATATAGCGCACGACATCAAATGCTCTTGTCCTGCGCGATAGGCAGTAACATCATGTTATTAGCGGACTGGTTAGGTCGCAATATTTGGTTTCCTTGGCAAGTACCTGCAGGGCTGCTGGCATCACTGATTGGTGGTGGCTACTTTATCTATTTGTTAAGAAAGTAAAGTTAAATAGTAGGAATAATAAGGTTGAGCATTTAAATTCAACCTAAATTTGTAGCTTGAATAATCGATAGCTACAACATTGTATGAAGTTGGTCATAGAGCCAATATAACGGGATAATTATTATCAGATATAGTAATAATTATCATTGGTATTTCGATTATCAGTAGTGGGTTTCTATTACGATAGTGGATTATCAATAGCGTTAATCGCTAAGAAGAATGAATGGGCATTTTTTAATAAAAACAGTATAGAGAGATGAAGTTAAATGGAAATCAACATGTTAAAAGGACTCAACTTGCCACCAAAAAAATTAGCACCAGTTAGCTTGGCATTAGCGGTTGCAGGTGTTTCAAGCTTTTCCGTTCAGGCCGAAGAAAAAAGTACATCATTAGATACCGTAGTAGTGGTGGCAAGTACTGCACCTAAAAGTATTAGTGATATTCCAGGTACGGTTTGGTATGTAGATCAAGAGCGCATCGAGGAAGAAGCGCGTAGTGGTAAAAGTTTAGGGGACATTTTAGCTGCAACTATCCCCTCATTAGATATTGGTAGCCAAGGAAGAACGAATACTTCACAAAACTTACGTGGCCGCTCTGCCTTGGTAATGATTGATGGTGTATCGCTAAATTCATCTCGTTCGATTAGTCGCCAATTTGATTCTATCGACCCATTTAATATTGAACGAATTGAAGTGCTTTCAGGTGCAACTTCTGTTTATGGTGCAGGGGCAACTGGCGGAGTAATTAATATTGTTACTAAAAAAGCGCGCGATGAAGGCTTACACGCTGAAACTTATGTTGGTGGTGGTAGCAGTTTTAATAACGGTGAAGATTATGATGGAAAAATTGCCCAATCGATCAGTGGAGGTAATGAGAAGGCTCGTGGTCGACTTTCTGCTGTTTATCATGAAACAGGTGCTAAATACGATGCCAATGGCAACATCATTGTACCAGATATTACGCAAGGCTCTTTACAATACAATACCGTTTTAGATTTGATGGCAACTGGTGAATTGAATTTAACTGATAGCCAAAGCTTATCCATTCTCGCACAATATTATGATAGTCAACAAGATAGCCCTTATGGTATCGACTTTGGAACATACTTTGCTGGCTTAAGAGATGAAAGCCAACTGAATGTTCGTAGTAAAGGTTATGAATCGGATCGCCAAGGTGGCACAGAACGTTATATGGTGAATGTGAATTACTTAAATTCAGACTTTTTAAACCAACAACTAATGATTCAAGCTTCCTACCGTAAAGAAAGTTTGTCATTTATTCCTTTTATTTACGGTACATATATGGCTGCGTCAGAGCAGGATACAGAAGTAGTTAGTCTGCGTATGGCATTATTAAAAGACTTTGGTCGCTTTAACCTTTCCTATGGCCTTGATGGCTACATCGATACTTTAGATAGTAGTCAAGATATGTTTGACCAAGCAACAAGTTATGCAACAGGTGGTTTAGTTAATAAAACCTACGCCACCATTGGCAGATACCCAGGGACTGAAGTTGCCTCTGTCGCAGGCTTTATACAAGGCGAGTACAATATTACCGATGATTGGACAGTGCAGGGCGGCTATCGTTATCAATATATTAATAATAAAATTGATGACTTTGTTAGCGCCAACGCTCAATCTACGATTGCTTTAGGTGGTGCAATTTCTGCAGATACTATTGAGGGTGGTAGCACAGACTACGCGGTGGGATTATTTAATTTAGGTACTCTTTACCACATTAATAACCGTAATCAAGTATGGGCTAACTTCTCGCAAGGTTTTGACTTAGCCGATCCTGCTAAATATTACGGGAATGGTAATTATCAAACTGATGCAAATGGCCACATGAACCTAATCGATAGTGTTAATGTGTCTGAAAGTAAGTTAGAGGGAATGAAAACCAACAGTTTCGAAGTAGGTATGCGAAACCAAGTGGGTGAATTAAGTATTCAGACCGCTGCTTATATATCATTATCAGACAAAGTGACCTCTTACGATAAAAGTACTCTTGCGGTATTAGTTTCTGATTTCGATAAACGTGTATATGGCTTAGAAGCAGAGCTTAATTATTGGTTAACTTCTAATCTACAAATAGGTGGTCTAGGTCATGTTGTCCGTAGTGAAGAAAAAGATGCTAATGGTGATTGGGTAAAATCTGCGGTCACGACATCAAGTGCATCAAAAATGGGAGCTTGGGTCGGTTGGTATGATGATATTTACGCTTTACGTTTACAAAGTAACACTATGTTTGATTTAAGTGATGGTTCTGATAATGAACTGGATGGTTACACGACAGTTGATTTAACCACGTCGGTTAAATTACCAGTAGGCAGCTTAGGGTTTGGCATTCAGAACTTACTCAATGAAGATTACACCACGGTTTGGGGACAACGTGCTCAAATATATTACGGTAATTCGGCACCAGCATCGGTATTTGATTACAAAGGTCAAGGCCGAACTTATATGCTGAGTTATCAGGTTAAGTACTAATTTTCAAATTTCAGCATTATAAAAATTGATAGAAACTTACCTAAAAACAGATACATCGCGTGTCTGTTTTTTTTTGAAATACATTTTTTAGGCAAATCCCATTCTCTGAACCATACTGAAATTATGACGGTTTTATTATTCAACCTTTTTTAACCTGCATCAGGCAGGGATAGGCCAATCGAAATAAGTTGTCATCAGGCTTAATTCCAAAACCTAAAGTTAAGCTATTAGCCATCAATAATCGCTTTTAATATCCGTTTCAAAAATGGCTCGATAGTTGCTTAACTCTCACTATGTAAGCTTCGAATAACGACTTATTTGGATTGGTATTAATGTAATCGATCTCTGATGTTAAATGATGGGATTGCGGTTTTTTTAATTGCAAATTAGACGCTGCATTTATCAAAGAGGAATGGATATGCAACGAGTTGTATTTAAGTTTTCGTTGGAAGAATATCAGCAACGCTTACTTAAAGTCCGTCAATCAATGGAAGAAAATGAACTGGACTTATTAATCATTCATGATCCTTCCAATATGGCATGGTTAACTGGATATGATGGTTGGTCTTTCTATGTCCCTCAATGTGTTGTGGTATCGACTAACGGTGAGCCAATTTGGTTTGGTCGCTATTTAGATGCTAATGGAGCATTTAGAACTGTCTATATGGCAGCTGAGAACGTCTTTTATTATCCCGACTACTATGTAATGAATCCTCATTTACACCCGATGGAATATTTGGTTAAAGCTGTTCTTACACCTAAATTATGGGACCGTGGGCGTATTGGCGTTGAAAAGGATAATTACTATTTTAGTGCTACGGCATTCGAGTGGTTGAGAGATAGTTTACCGAATGCACAGTTATTAGATGCAACTGGTTTAGTCAATTGGTGTAGGGCGGTGAAATCGGAGCAAGAACTATTGTATATGTATCACGCTGCGAGAATCGTTGAAAACATGCACAGAGTCGCCTTTGACATGATTGAGCCAGGATTACCAAAGCATCACTTGGTTGCGGAGATTAATCGTCAGGCTGTATTAGGTTATGAAGGGTACTTTGGCGACTATGCTTCGATTGTACCGATGCTACCTTCTGGTGCAGATGCTTCAGCGCCACACCTAACATGGGATGATCAGCCCTTTAATAAGGGTGAAGGTACCTTTATTGAAATGGCGGGAGTACATCGTCGTTATCATTGCCCATTATCTAGAACGATATTTTTAGGTGAGCCAGACGATGAATTTAAACGCGCCGATGAAGCGTTAACCATTGCCTTAGAGGCCGCGATGGATATCGCGAAGCCCGGGAATACTTGCGCTGATGTAGCTAATGTATTGCAAACCATTTTAGATAAAGCTGGTTTTGATAGAGCTGGGGCTCGTTGTGGTTATCCGATTGGTTTGAGTTATCCGCCGGATTGGGGGGAGAGAACCATGAGCTTACGCAGTAGTGATGACACGGTATTGCAAGAAGGCATGACGTTCCATTTGATGCCTGGTCTTTGGTTTGATAGTTGGGGATTGGAAACAACCGAAAGTATTGTGATTACATCACTTGGCGCTCAAGCTTTGTGTGATTATCCACGCCACTTGTTTATTAAGCATTAGAGTTTTCAATCACTAAGGATGACAGGATTTAATAGGCTGGAGGTATGATGCAGCTTGATCAATATGATATGAAAATACTGCAAATTTTGCAGGAAAATGGACGTATTACTAAATCGCAATTAGCGGATGAAATTCATTTATCTGTTAGCCCATGTTGGGAGCGAGTTAAAAAGCTTGAAAAAGCCGGAATTATTGAAGGTTATGGTGCTAGAGTAAACATCAATCAAATTTTAAAGCGCACGTCGGTTTTGGTAGAGGTTTCTCTAAAAGAACATCATTCGAGAGCGTTTAAACGGTTTGAATCGTTAATGTGTGAAACTCCAGAAGTTACGGATTGCTATGCCACTGGTGGTGGGGTTGATTACATTATCAAGGTACAGGCACAAGATATTGATCAATACCAACGTTTAATGGATTTATGGCTTGATTCCGACCTTGGAATTGATCGTTATTTTACCTACATCGTAACAAAAACCCTTAAACAAAATGTACTAACCCAGACCAGATTTGACAGTTACCCGTTTTTCAATCGGTGATAGTCAGATCAGGTCTGAACTATGATATCTAATCTTATGTAATATTGAGTGCTACTTCATCGTTGATACGCTAATATAGTCGGTCGTTATTTACTATTGTTAACAATTAAAGGCTACAGAGTTGTCTTCAGTAACTAAACCTATCATTTTTTCTTTCTTCTCAGGCAGTGGTTTCTTAGATCTTGGTTTCGAGCTCTCTGGATTCGATGTCCGCTTCGTAAATGAATTTCATCAGCCTTTTTTGGATGCTTATAAGTATTCAAGAAAACATATGAACTTACCTGAACCTAAGTATGGTCATCATCTAGGAAGCATTGATGATTTTGTTACTGGAGAGAAGAAGCTATTACTTCATGATTTAGTGCAAGGAGCAAAATCTGAAGCGTTAACAGGCTTTATTGGCGGTCCTCCTTGTCCTGACTTTTCAGTCGCAGGGAAAAATAAAGGTTCTGAAGGCGATAATGGCGTTCTAACTCGTGTTTATGTAGATTCAATAATCCAAAACCAACCTGATTTCTTTTTGTTTGAAAATGTGAAAGGTCTTTGGCGAACGGTGAAACACAGAGCTTTCTATGATGATATGAAGATTAAGCTCCAAGGTGCAGGTTATGTTCTAACGGACAGGTTAACGAACAGTATTGAATATGGTGTACCGCAAGACCGCGATCGTATTTTAGTGTTTGGTATTCATCGTAAACATGTAAGTGAAGAGTTTACGAGCGAGCAGCTAACTACTGATTTTCATTGGGAACGGGAAGTTAAATTTGATAAAGCTAAGGTTTTAGATAAATCTATCTGGCCAGAGTTTTCGGATTATAAAGAAAACTCTGTCCGTAAGCTTCCTAAGCATTTAGAAGAAGTTAACGAACTTACGGTTGAATATTGGTTTAAGAAAAATAAAGTCACCAAACACCTTAATGCTAAACACCACTTTCAACCGTACTCGGAAAGATTTAAGACAGTTTTAGAGGGAGATGTTAGTAAAAAGTCGTTTAAAAGGTTACATCGTAATCGTTACTCTCCAACTGCTGCATATGGCAATAATGAAGTACATTTGCACCCATATAAATCTCGTAGAATTAGTGCGGCAGAAGCCTTAGCTATTCAATCATTACCAAAAGAGTTTCAACTCCCTTCAACAATGACTCTATCCGATATGTTTAAAACTATTGGCAACGGTGTCCCGTATTTAGCTGCAGAAGGGGTAGCTAAAACCATTCGTACATACCTCAAGACCCTTTAAAGAAAAGGGGGCTTAACTGTAATGCTGTTCACTTAGAGTGAACGGCATTTTTATTTTTAGCATACCTTTGAGGTCTCGGCTTAACAGTTCTGGGAATCTGGAAAATGTTCGTTCCCTTCGTCGCTCAAGTACTAAGTTTTTATCTATGCAATGGAAGCCTCCTTTTTTATACATTTCACAACGTTATGAACAGAGCTGTTACAATAAGATTTAAGCGTGTTAGACTTAGAACAGATAAATAATATTCAACTAGGTCTAATTCATGAACTTCAAAGGTATTTTATCTGATATAGAACAACTTGTCGGTAAACAACTTCTATCCCTGAACCCAAAAACCGCCCCAATATATATAACTAAGATCGTC
Source organism: Vibrio sp. E150_018 (assembly GCF_053544035.1). Taxonomy (NCBI): domain Bacteria; kingdom Pseudomonadati; phylum Pseudomonadota; class Gammaproteobacteria; order Vibrionales; family Vibrionaceae; genus Vibrio; species Vibrio sp. E150_018. The sequence goes on from NZ_JBHGNY010000001.1 coordinate 391,644, forward strand.
TGGGAAGAAAAAAAGTATTTCGTATCCTCAGAAGCGGGTGATCTTGGAAGTGCTCGCTTTTTTTGGGAGTTAGAAGCTATATGGAATGATTTGCTATACAAAGGCTTTAGTAGTGTAGACCAAGCTTTATATGGTAGTGGCAGTAGCCGAAATCAGCCAGAAACAATACTAGCTCACCTTCCTTACATTCAGCACTTTCGATTCAAGGGGAAAAAGCACATCTTTTTACGTGCAAACCCTGTCCATGAGTTAGGGACTCTATCTGAGTTAACCGGTGATGAGCTCAGTACTGTTCTGTCGAAAATTGATAATTATTTTGAGCTTAGTAATCAAAAAGTATTTCTTCGTAATAGTGAAATATTAAAAAGCCTCGAAACTGTCCAGCGGCGAGTAGAAGATGGAGCCTCTCATGCTTCTATCAGTGGTGAGTTAGATCTAGCTATAAAAAAACTGATGAGCTTGCAAAGTGACGTGGATGATTCGATCGTGACACTTAAGAACGAACTCCAAGTCATGCTTGGTCAATCGACCAGTGATGTGAGACGAACAGAAGTGAGGTCAGTTGAAGAATTTATTGAAGATGAAACGTTCACTGGTGTTGAAAATGAAAGTGAGCCCGATGTTAATGATGATTCCAGTGATTCTGATACAGCCCAAGATGATAGTAGCAAAAGTGGCTTGAGGATCCGTCATATAACGCCAGTTCTGACCCTAATTTATGAACGATTGAGTTTCGACGAAATCGAGTTACAGCCAGACTTTCAACGTAAGGACCGCATTTGGTCTGCGGAGAAAAGGTCAAAACTTATCGAATCAATATTAATGGGGCTGCCACTCCCTGCATTTTATTTTGCAGAAAAGAAAGATGGCGATTGGATCGTCGTAGATGGCTTACAACGTATCACTACAGTCTTTGATTTTATGAAAGATGATTTCCGCTTGGATAAATTGGAAAGCTTAGATGACAACTACAACGGAAAACTCTTTAGTGAGCTTTCACGACTCGATAAGAGAAAGATAAGAGAGTATCAAATCACAGCACATGTTATTGACTCTGAATCTGATAAAGAAAATCTAATCGTAGAACTTTTCCATCGAATAAATACTTATGGCGTAAAACTGAGTGATCAAGAAATACGTTCTGCTATGTATCAAGGTTCTAGCGTAACGTTTTTACGTTACCTATCTTCTTGTTTTGATTTCATAGAGTCGACTAACGGTAAGGTTAGTCCTCAAAGGCAAAAAGATATGGAATTATGCCTTTCTGCTCTATCTTACATAGTTTTAGGTTACAAGGATTTCAACTATAAAACGTACAATGGTTTCTTATCATTGGTGATGGATAAAATAAATAAATATAAGTTAGAGATAGGGAATTCAGCATTAATTGATGAAGGTTTATCTCACCTATCAAAGAATAGCGACCCCTTATTTTTCATTCTAGAGAATAAATTTAAACAAGGATTGAGCCTTGCGCATCAAGTCTTTGATGGACTGGCGTTTAAAAAGCAATTGGATGTAGGAAAATCGGCACCTATAAGTAAGCCGTTGTTTGAAGTTGTTGTTACAACTTTTTCTAGCTTGTCTCAAGAGCAATGTGAACAAGTTAAATGGCACTCAGATGAACTAATTAATGGTTTATATAATGCGATCGAATCAGATTCGCAAGAATATGCTAATTGGGAGTCCGACAAGTATGAAAGTGCAAAACGAGGCTTTACCTACTCAATATCATCATCAACGGGTAAGAGACCGACGATACTATATAGATTTGAAGCTTTTAAAAATATTCTAAAACATTCTACAGGTGTAGAAGCTAATATAGTCCCAGTGCTAGGTGAAAGTAATGATAAAAATAGATAGATTAAAATTGCACAACTTTAAATCTTATAAAGATGAAGAGTTTCACTTTACAAAGCTTACGGTGTTTTGTGGGAATAACTCAGTGGGTAAGAGTACCGCTATACAGGCGATATCTGTTCCTCTTCAATCGTACTTTGATTCACGTGCAGCTTTGAATGGTGATCTTGTAACGCTTGGAACACTCGATGATATCCATCATCAACATGCTGAGGACTCATCATTAAATCTTGAACTGGAAATAGCTTCGAAAACTATATCTTGGGGTTATCATGATATAGGTGAGCAGGAAAATAAGTCAAACAAGCACCTTACAGTATTGGTTCCACCTGTAGACCTCAACACAGAATTAAGGTATTTAATTGAAAACATGCAGTGTTTGCAAGCTGAGCGACTTGGACCAAAATCCAACTATGAACTTGCAAATTCAGATGGGTTCCATAAAGACTGGTTGGGAACTAGAGGAGAGTTTACATCTGAATTTCTATCTACATCCAATACATCTCGCCGTTTGTTCGTTGGTGGTGCCATCGACTCGGAAAGTGCAGCCTTTGACCCTAGACTGCATCCGTCTGAAGGACAAGCTGCTTTGGGGAGGCAAATAGATGCATGGATGAAAGAAATCAGCCCTGGAATATCAGTAACTTCTCAGTTGTTCGAGCAAGCCTCTACCGCAGTTAATATCTTTGAGCAAAATGGGAATAAGTCACTTAAGCCACATAACGTTGGTTTTGGCGTTAGTTACGTACTGGGTATTGTAACGGCACTGCTTAACACTCGAAAAGACGGGTTAGTTATCATTGAAAACCCAGAAGCACACCTTCACCCCCGAGGTCAGAGTTATTTGGGACGACTTATTGCTCTAACAGCACAAGCTGGTGTTCAAGTTATAGTAGAAACACATAGTGATCACTTACTAAACGGTATTCGTGTAATTACGAGATTGAAAGAGGACTTTGCTCCAGAGCTGTTTACGCTTTACTACATTTCACAAGGTGAGCAGCAAAGTAATGTAGAAAAAATAACTATCGCTAAAGATGGTAAATTATCTAATTGGCCTGATGGATTCTTTGACCAACAAGCTCAAGATATGTTCATGATTATGACTGGACAATCGCAGCTCCCAACTAAAGGAGCTTAATCTTGAAAGCTAACATTTGTTTTGTTCCAGAAAGTTTCGATTTTTCAAAAGATCAAAAGTCAGTAGCGTTATCAATCAAAGCTTCTTCAGAACTAGTCGAAAAATACCTTAAAGATGATGGATTTATTTTGTTTTCTAAATCAAATGATTTTTATGACATGGCTGCAATTGAGCTGTTTCAACAACCACAACATTTAGATGCTGGTACTATAATGGGGTTGCTCTATGATGCAAATATGGGAAAAGCTGGTACTATCGCTGATCTAGATTCTAAGTCAGTGGTTGCTTTGGTAAATGCTGCTAAACCAGAATATAATGGCGCATGGATGTCTTTATATTCATCGGATTCAAATAATACTTTAACTACTCCATTGCACCGTAACATCGTAGATGGCAGCAGTTTGGTTGAATTCTGTTCGGATGTGCTTGTAAATAATCCAAGAACTCACGGTGAGTATGCGAAGAGTTTTGTTCAGTTATATCGAAATCTAATCTTTCTGGATTACCCAGGACACCAAGAAAATACGACTTTTGATAGTATTCGAAAAACAGAGGGAGGCTATCAATCCTTTATTAAAGGTATTACAGATTGTCTTACTTTTATGGATCAGTATGAAATAATTCCTCATGATTCTCAGAATAACCTAAATAATCTCAATGCAAGTTTAGACTTCCCAGTTACCCCTGAAGGCACGGGGAAAAACAAGCGAACAATAGCGGCCTTAAAAAGAGACTTTTTAATTAATAATGTCGAATATAAGAATGTTAATTGTGAGTATCACTATAAGTTAGAGCGAATTGATGGAGCTAACGGCAAAGGTACTTACTATTTCAACCGTATTTATTTTGGTTTTTTTAACAAAATAGACCCTGAAAATCCGAAAATTGCTATAGCGCATATTGGTGAGCATTTATAAAATTGGCTATAAGTCGCTTTAGCAGGCCAAAAGAAGAATATGCCATTCAATAACAAGTTGCGAACTTACATTGGATGTTCTCCCCGTTTGAAAGCCATTATTGAAATAATGATAGTCAGTTAACGTCACCAGAAAAAATCCCTGAATTCTGGTGACTCAACAGAAAAAAACATACCTTAATCTCTTTTCTTCAAAAACATAATTACTCGGTTTTCCTTATCTTTTAACTATGAGCTAATTCTTATACTCATACTTTGATAGGACGGGAGGGCATTATGGGATTTTCTGATCGAGATATTTATTCCACCAATGAGCCAAATAACCACCAGTCTGTTCATTATGTTAATAACAATGAGCATAAAGCTTCGCATGAAATGATGACGTTACTGGATGATGTTCGTCTAGTCAGAAATCACGCTTACATTAGTGGAAAATGGCAATGTGGTGATAGTTTTCATGCGGTTGAAAATCCTGCCAATAACCAAACTATTGGCTATATCAGTATGTTGAGCGAGCTACAAATAGAACAAGCAATTGAAGCTGCAGATGAAGCTTTTCAACCATGGCGAAAATTAAGTGCCGATCAGCGAGCGGATTTTCTAATGAATTGGTATTACGCCATTTTAGAAGCCAAGCAAGATTTGGCGTATTTAATGGTGGTTGAACAGGGTAAAACGCTTGCTGAAGCAGTAGGTGAAGTGGAATATGGCGCGTCCTTTATTCGTTGGTTTGCTGAAGAAGCGCGTCGTAGTTACGGGCATACTATTCCCAGTCACATCAACAATGCGCAACTTTCTACGCTGCGTGAGCCGATTGGCGTGGCGGCTTTAATTACCCCTTGGAATTTCCCTAATGCGATGATCACACGCAAAGCGGCCGCGGCATTAGCCATTGGTTGCACTGTGGTGATTAAGCCTGCTAGTGATACGCCATTTTCAGCGCTTGCTTTAGCGGAACTGGCCGATCGTTGTGGCTTTCCTGCTGGCGTCTTTAATGTCGTGACAGGTGAGGCGGCGATGATTTCAAAAACCTTGTGTGCGTCTCCTGTGATTAAAGCGTTGTCGTTTACTGGTTCAACACCAGTAGGCAAATTATTGCTAAAGCAAGCAGCAGATACAGTAAAAAAATGCAGTATGGAATTGGGCGGTAATGCGCCATTTATTGTGTTGGATGATATGGATATTGAGCAGGCGGTTCATGCTGCTATCGATGCTAAGTTTCAAACCTCAGGACAAGATTGTTTAGCGGCCAATCGTATCTTTGTGCCATGTCGTCATTATGAAAGCTTCTTAACTAAATTTTCTGAGGCAATGAATAGCATTGTGGTCGGTAATGGGCTTGATCCAAAAGTCACACTTGGGCCGCTTATTTCGGCGAATGCTGCCAACAATGCGGCACGTTTAGTCAGTGATGCCATCGATAAAGGGGCGCGTTTAGTTTCCCAGTATCAAGGCCATTTATCAGGAGTGAACTTTTTCCCGCCTACCTTGCTTGCGGATGTGACTCCGGATATGGCGGTGTATCGCGAAGAGAACTTTTGTCCTGTTGCAGGTGTGATCCCTTATGACGATGTAGAGCAAGTGATTGAAATGAGCAACGATACCGAATATGGCTTAGCGGCTTATGTCTATGGCCACGATATTCATGATATTTGGCGCTGCATGCGAGGGTTAGAATTTGGCATGGTGAGTGTCAATTCCGTCAAGATGACCGGTGGGCCAATACCATTTGGCGGCGTTAAACAATCGGGGCTCGGGCGAGAAGGAAGCTGCCACGGCTTTGATGAATTCAGTGAGATTAAATACTGCTGCTTAGGGCAACTACCAACGGCGAGTGGATCTTAATATACCCGTCGTACTTGAAGCTGAAGCTTGGTTAACGGCGTTCATTCGCCCCGCTATCTTTTATTAAGAAAGCCATAGGCTAGCTATGCTCATGGGGTCTCATTCACTTGTCGCCTCACATAACTCCAATTACTTTGGGTATATATCCAAAGTAATTGATGAGTGAATTAAAAGGAGAAAAGTTATGACTAAATCAACAGAGCAACTTTTAAAAACTGATCGTGAGAGCATTTTTCACTCTTCGACTCATTTGAAGCAGTACGCCGCAGGTGAGTTATCAGGTCGTATTATTACTGGTGCGAAAGGGTTGAAAATTACCGATTCGGAAGGCATTGAACTCCTTGATGGTTTTGCCGGATTATATTGCGTCAACATTGGTTATGGGCGCGAAGAAATGGCCGATGCTATTTATGAACAAGCAAAGAAACTGGCCTACTACCATACTTATGTGGGCCATACTAATGAGGCATTAATTGAGCTTTCTGATCGAATTTTAAAGTGGGCTCCAGATGGCATGAGCAAAGTCTACTACGGTCTATCTGGCAGTGATGCCAATGAAACTCAGCTCAAACTGGTGTGGTATTACAACAATGCTCGAGGAAAGCCAGAGAAGAAAAAAATCATCTCGCGTGAGCGTGGCTATCATGGTTCTAGTATTGCATCTGGCTCCATGACGGGCTTACCGATTTTCCATGCGCATTTTGATCTACCACTTGAACGGATTAAGCACACAATGTCGCCTTATTATTATCGCCGTGAAGTGGATAAAATGAGTGAAGAAGAATTCTCTCAACTCTGTGCTGACCATCTGGAAGCACAAATTTTAAAAGAAGATCCCGATACCGTCGCAGCAATGATTGCAGAACCAGTACTCGGAACGGGTGGCATTGTGCCACCTCCAAGTGGATATTGGCCGGCAATTCGTAAGGTGCTCGATAAATACGACATATTACTGATTGCTGATGAAGTGGTGTGCGGCTTTGGTCGATTAGGGGTGAACTTTGGTTCAGATTTGTATCAAATGAAACCAGATCTTATGACGGTCGCAAAAGGGTTAACTTCTGCGTATTTGCCTCTATCAGGCGTGATTATTGGCGATAAAGTGTGGTCGGTTTTGGAAGATGGTACTGATCAATGGGGTGCAATTGGTCATGGTTATACCTACTCAGGACATCCGATGGGCGCTGCGGCGGCGTTATGTAATCTTGATATTATTGAACGTGAAGGACTGGTGGAGAATAGCCGAGTCGTCGGGGAATATTTACAACAGCAAATGCATGCGAAATTTGTCGATCATCCCATGGTTGGTGATACCCGTGGAGTAGGCTTGTTACATGGGCTTGAGTTTTCGTCAGATAAAGACCATCGAACTCAATTTGATCCTAGCTTAAAAGTCGGGCCACAAGTGGCGGCAGCGTGCTTAGAACGAGGCTTAATTGCTCGTGCCATGCCACATGGAGATATTTTAGGATTTGCGCCACCTTTAATAGCAACCAAAAGTGATATTGACCAGATCGTAGATATAACAGAGCAAGCGGTCAATCAGGTGATGGATAATCTGATTAAGCAGAAGCGTTGGTGCTAATCGTTTCTGTATTAAGTAAGTGTAAAAGTTGAGTAAACACTAGAGTTAACGTAAAAAGCATTTCTTCCTACATCTTCGCTTATAAAAGAGAGAAGGGACAGAAATGCTTTTTTGTGTATCTGATACTATTTCATTTTGATGGAAAACTTAGCTTTCTCATGAGTTGATTTTTCTTTGTTCTGTATTTCATCTGGTTCTGGCGAAACTGAATGTATATGCAGTGTTTGGGTTGGAAATGCTACATCAGCACCGTGTTTATGCACAATGGTTAATACTTGCAATAAAACATCCTGTTTGACTTCATGAAAGCGTACCCAGGCGACGGTTTTAGTGAACGCGTAGATAAAGAAATTCAATGACGATTGACTAAAGGTATTGAAGTTAACAATAATGGTTTGGCGAGAGTCAATATCAGGGTGATTGGTGACCATTTCGCGGACGTCTTTAATGATCGCGTCGACTTTATGGGCATCTTGGTAGCGTAAGCCAATAATTTCGTTGATTTGTCGATTGTGCATTCGTGATGGATTTTCGACTACGATATTACTAAAAATTGCATTGGGTACATATAATGGACGCTTATCAAACGTTCTGATAATCGTCATGCGCCAACCGATTTTTTCGACAGTACCTTCTATGTTTCTATCTGGTGAGCGGACCCAATCTCCGACTTTAAAAGGGCGATCAAGGTAGACCATCATTCCACCAAAGAAGTTTGAAAGGAGATCTTTGGCTGCCAAACCAACAACTAAACCACCGACGCCGCCAAAGGTCAGCAAACCAGAAAGACTTAACCCTAAAGTTTGCATTACCGTCATTGTACCGATCACAAAGATAATCAATCTGACTACTTTCGATAAAGCCTGAACGGTCGTTTCATCTCGTTTGTTATTTCGTAAAACCACTAATTCAACATTGCTGACGAGTCTAAATAAAGTCCAGACAACCAAAGCAATTCCCATTAGGATTTGAACTGTGTAGATCCAAGTTATCGAACGATCTAATAAATCTTCGAGTAAAACGCCAATACCTATCAGCATCGGCCAGCACCAGATCAATGTGCTAATAGGCGCTTGTAAGGAATGAATGATAACATCATCCCACTGTAAAGCAGTATGGTCAGTAATACTGATTAGGCGAGAACAAACAAAGCGCCATATTAACCAAATGATGAAACTGAGAATACCGATAGCAATTAAATCAGTCGCCCAATTATAAGAGTATTCTGTGAGAAAATTATAAATATTATCAAAAAATGCTTTCAAAGTGATTACCTGTGAAACGATGATTAATTGGGCGTTAAGCTAACAAATATCTTAGTTTATTCCTACTCTTATCATTAACTAGATCAATAATTCTTTTTCTTAGGGCAGATTACGTATTGGTTCGATTTTTTATGATAGAAAATACAAACATTTAGCCATGAGTGTTAAAAATGAAGCTAGCTTAAGCGAGGTTTACATTTTTGATTAATAACGAGTTGGCGTTAAAAGAAATAGTTGATATGGTTTATCGATCTTTTTTCATTATTTCTTAATGTTCATTAATTTGAAAGGCTATATCAAAATATGAAATCTTCAATTAAACAGTTTGCAGTTATTGGATTAGGACGTTTTGGGCGTTCAGTATGTGAAGAGTTATGTGATGCAGGCGCAGAGGTACTTGCAATCGACATCAATGAAGAAAAAGTGAAAAGTGTCTCTTCTATTACTACCAATGCGATCGTGGCAAATTGTACCAATGAAGAAACAGCGCAAGAGTTAAAGCTTGAAGAATATGACATGGTAATGGTGGCGATTGGTTCAGATGTGAATGCCAGTATTTTAACGACTCTAGTAGTTAAAGAGTTAGGAGCAAAAAATGTTTGGGTTAAGGCTAACGATAAATTCCACGCTAAAATCGTACAGAAAATTGGTGCTGATCATGTAATTTTACCTGAGAGAGACATGGGGATTCGAGTTGCTCGTCAAATGCTAGATCGTCGAGTATTTGATTTCCATGATATCGGTAGTGGCTTGGCTATCACTGAAATCGTTATTGCACTTAAAAATATGGGGAAAAAATTGAGAGATTTATCCTTGTGTAAAGATCCTGATATGAAGGTGCTTGCGATTAAACGTGGGCCTGAAATTATTGATTCACCAGAATATGATACAAACCTTGAAATGGGCGATATTTTATTCATTGTCGGGCCGCAAGATATCATGACTCATAAAATGAAATCGATGTAATAGGCTATCTATGAAGTTATTAGAAGTGAAAGGTTCAGTCTTTACCATTAAACAAGATGGTGAGAAAAAAGGCTGGTCTGAACCTAAAATTATACTAGGTAGCTTTCTTTCTATCTTAATGCCTGCGGCAGTATTACTGACTCTCCCTGTTTTTTCTGTGTCTGGTTTGTCATTTACTGATGCGCTCTTTACTGCAACGTCTGCGATTAGTGTGACTGGTTTAGGTGTGGTTGATACCGGGCAACACTTTACTATCGAGGGGCAAATATTATTGCTGCTACTGATGCAAATCGGTGGTCTCGGTCAAATGACGTTATCGGCAGTTCTTCTTTACATCTTTGGTGTCCGTTTGAGCTTAAAACAGCAAGCGGTAGCGAAAGAAGCTTTAGGTCAAAGTAAGCATGTTAATCTGAAGAAATTGGTCATGAAGATTATTATCTTCGCTTGTATGGCAGAACTCATTGGTATGGTGATTCTATCCTTTACTTGGGTACCTGAGATGGGTTGGAATAAAGGGCTGTATTATTCCTTGTTCCATTCGGTTTCAGCGTTTAATAATGCGGGTTTCTCTCTATTTTCTGACAGTATTATGGGGTATGTAGCAGATCCAGCGATTACCTTTCCTCTTGCCGGTTTATTTATCATTGGTGGTATTGGTTTTACCGTTATTACTGATGTCAGTGCTAATTGGCGTCGTGGATTTCGTGGTTTTAATCTACATACCAAAATCATGTTAACGGCGACGCCTATTTTATTACTATTTGGCACCATTATGTTTTGGTTGTTGGAGCACAATAACCCTGCAACAATGGGAAATTTAACTGAAGGTGGACAATGGCTCGCCGCTTTTTTTCAATCAGCAACTGCACGTACTGCTGGCTTTAATAGTATTGATATTTCACAATTAACTGAGCCAGCTTTGCTTATTATGATTATTTTAATGCTAATTGGTGCTGGTTCTGCATCAACGGGTGGTGGCATTAAAGTGTCTACGTTCGTGGTTGCCATTGTCGCAACTTGGGCATTTTTAAAGCAAAATCAACATGCGGTTTTATTCCGTAGAACGGTCAGTTGGCCTAAAGTGACTCGTGCATTAGCGATTATTGTAGTCAGCGGTATTATATTAACGGGATCTATGTTTCTATTGATGCTTACTGAAAAAGCCAGTTTTGATAAAGTGATGTTTGAAACTATTTCAGCATTTGCAACAGTAGGGGTTTCGGCCGGATTAACCGCAGAGTTATCAGAGTCTGGCAAATATATCATGGTAGTGATCATGATTATTGGCCGTATCGGCCCTTTGACTTTGGCGTATATGTTAGCAAAACCAAAGCCAACTTTATTGAAATACCCAGAAGATAACGTTCTGACTGGTTAATGAATTTAATATTTAGATCACTTTCTTATAGGGTTTGGTATTAATTTAAAATGATGTGTTAAGCGAGCCGATAGAATTCTCGCTTCAACGTATAAATAACGAGGTTTACATGCGCACGATTGGTAATATTTTATGGTTTCTATTGGGTGGCGTATTCATGGGGTTGTTTTGGTGGTTAGCGGGTCTGATTTGTATTTTAACGATTATCTGCATTCCTTGGGCTAAATCGTGCTTTATTATTGGAACTTTTACCTTTTTTCCGTTTGGCAAAGAAGCCATTAAGCGAAATGAACTAACCTTTAAAGAAGATATTGGTACCGGCTTTTTAGGAATGCTTGGTAATGTTGTGTGGTTTGTTTTTGCTGGTATTTGGTTGGCACTAGGGCATTTAGCATCAGCATTAGCTTGTTTTGTGACAATTATCGGTATTCCTTTTGGCATTCAACACATTAAATTAGCGGTTATTTCATTGGCACCAATTGGCCAAACGATCGTTAAGAAATACTAAAGTTATTAAAAGGAAACAATATGCAAGTACAAGTAAAATGGGTTGATGGTTTTCAGTTTATCGGTGAGTCACAGTCTGGTCATTCTGTTGTGATGGATGGTAATAGCGGAAAAACAGCACCAAGTCCAATGGAGATGGTATTAATGGCGGCGGGGGGTTGCAGCTCAGTTGATGTGGTTGATAGTCTAAAAAGTGCAGGACAAAAAATTAAAACTTGTGTTGCTAAGCTGACTGGTGAGCGTCGAGAAACTGCACCAAAAGTATTTACCGAGATTAACATTCACTTTGAATTAACTGGTGAACAATTAGATGAAGCACTAATAGAAAAAGCCGTGTCGGAATCACTAGAGAAATATTGTTCGGTTTGTTTAATGCTTGGGGCGAGTGTTACGATGACACATAGTTGGTCAATTATTTAAGAGCTTGGTTTGGAAACAATAAAAGTTTTCTAATTTAGTTGATTTTACTAGATGACTTTACTTAACTATCTGATAATAAATAATTATTGATATTTTGGAGATGGAACATGGATAATAAATTAGTTGCAATTATTTTAGCGGTATTACTTCCACCTGTGGCTGTATTTTTGAAGTGTGGTGTAGGTAAAGATCTACTGATTAACGTAATATTGTGTTTCTTGTTCTTCTTCCCAGCGATGATTCATGCTTTATGGCTTGTGACTAAATAACAGTAAAGAAGAACAGATGATACTATACTCAAGTGATTTCAAGATGCAGAATTCAGAGTTATCACCCAAGGCTTTAGGCAAGGATGATTGACGAAGGGATGTAAGCAGCTTTCAAATCGATCAGACTCGGTATGAAAGCTTGTTTTGCTCTTGCTGAAACTCGCACCTTGAAATGACTTGGGTGTATATACTACGCCTAGTGCTTTATGTGCTGGGCGTTTTTTATTTATGGAAGAGTTAATGAGTATTGATACTAAATGGCTAGAAGACTTTATAGTTCTTAGTGAAATGAAAAATTTTTCGAGAGCTGCTGAAGCTAGGTTTATCACTCAACCCGCTTTTGGGCGACATATTAAAGCACTGGAGGAAGCTGTTGGATTACAGCTTATTGATAGAACAACACACCCTATAAGTTTAACTCCTGCCGGTAAGCAATTTAGGACTACTGCGAGAAATTTAGTCCAACAACTTGAGCATGGTCTAACCCAGTTAAAAGGTATGGAACAACAACTTTTTACGCCATTAAAAGTTGCCACACCACACTCTTTAGCTTCTCCATCATTAATGAACTTAGTAGAACAAGTCCATGTTGGTTATGAGTTACCATATAGTGTTGATGTACTTAGAGTTGATCAAGCAAGTCAATCTTTGATAGATGGACAAAGCGATATTTTATTTGCATTTGATGTTATGGAGCTCTTACAACCCCCATTTCAAAATATCCCAGTTGGGAAAGGACACTTTCTATTAGTGTCAGCTGTTGATAAAGCAGGACACCCTATATTCAATCCATTTTTAGAAAGTACGTTACCATTATTACGTTACTCATCAGAGAGCTATAGTGCTCGTTTGATTGAGAGCCATGTAGGTATTGATTTTGGATTCTCTTTTAAAACCTGTTTTGAATCATCGATGTGTCAATTGCACAAGGATATGGCGATGAGAGGGAAAGGACTCGCTTGGTTGCCTAGTAATTTGATTATTGATGAGCTTAAAAATGGTCAATTATTCTCTTTTAATACTGAGAAGTGGTGTGTGCCGTACCAAATGAGAGTTTATCGAAATCAAAGTCGACTCAGCGATCAGGGGGAAACATTTTGGAAACAACTAACAAAACAAGTTCAAGAAGGTTGGTCTTTAAGTTAAATAGATCATTTTCCTCATACTGTTTAGGCACTAAGTTTATTAAATAATGCCGAAATGGCATTGCCATATCAATAAAGGCATTTCTCATAAGTTCGTATACATTGCACACTTAAGCAATCGATTGCTTTTATTGGTGCAAATGTAATGAAGAAACTCACATTAACCGAATTTATACATCATATCCCTAAAGCTGATCTTCATTATCACCTCCTTGGTGGTGTAAGAATGGCAACTATGTTGGATTTAGCTCAAAAATATCACCAACCTTTGACTGAAAATGAGGCAAAGACTTATTACCGTGAATACCAAAGTGAAACGGGGTCTACGAAAGGTGGAATTGCAGCATTGACGTATTTGTATCAATTAATGAAGCAGCCTGAAGATTATTATCGTGTTTTATTGGAAGTTGCAGAAGATGCCCACACATGTGGTGTTTTGTATATTGAAACATTTTGGAACCCTAGTGATACGTCGCTTCAATATCAATGTGTGAATAACTCCTTAGTACAAGCGATTGATGATGCTTATGAAAAATGGGGTATTGTCATTCGTTTGATACCATCAATTAATCGAGAGAAAACCCCAGAAGTTGCAGTTGAAATGGTCGAAACTATGCTGCTTCACCCACACCCTTATGTAATTGGTATCGGTATTGATTATAAAGAACATGACGCCCCCGTTGAGCAATTTTGGAAAGCATATCGTTTAGCAAAACAACATGGTTATAAATTAACGGCTCACTGTTCGGAGTTTGGTTTACATTGGAGAAATGTTGAATCAGGTATTGAATTGATTGGTATTGACCGAGTCGATCATGGCTATAGCATTATTGAAAATAAAGAACTAACACGCCAGTACGCTCAATCTCAAATTCCATTTACAGTTGTACCATCAAACACTTATTTTTTAAATAAATGGCCAGATTTTAACGAATGGAAAAACAACCATCCTATCCGAGCCATGGCTCAGGCTGGTTTAAATATCGTGCCATGTACTGACGATTGGCATATGCATAATACTAACAGTGTTAATTGTTATCGTACCATGGTGGAAGATTTAGGTTTCGATGTCATGAGTTTGAAAACTTTTATTATCAATAGTTTGAAATCTAGTTGGTTACCTAAAAAACAAAAAGAGGAATGGATAGATAAGTGGGGGCTGCAGTTTGATGAATATTATAAACAATTGAGCTTTTGCCACTCTAGACCGGAAGCACAACAAATTAAATATAGAAACTAATAATTCTTGATGGAATAGGAATATAATTCAATGGAAAAGATAAAAGCGTTTTTTGAATTTGAAAAATATAAAACAAACTTTAAAACGGAAATAATAGCGGGATTTACAATCTTTGCTACGATGGCCTATATAGTTGCGGTTGTACCTGGAATGCTAAGTAAAGCTGGCTTGCCATTTGCAGAAGCAATGACAGTAACTGTCTTGATGACCGTTATTACGACCGTAGCTATGGCACTATATACAAATAGACCTTTTGTCTTAGGACCAGGTTTGGGGAGTGTGGCTATATTCTCATTTACTCTCGTTGGTGGCGGGGTTCCTTTAGAGATTGCATCAGGTATTGTCTTTATCAGCGGTGTACTTTTTATGTTGGTTTCTTTTTTAGGGGTGAGGGACTTTATTGTTCGAGTGATTCCACATGGAATTAAAATATCCGTAGGTGTCGGTATAGGCTTATTCATTGCGCTTCTTGGGCTGAAACAAGCAGGCATTATTGTTGCTAATGCGAGTAAAAATGTATTGAATTTTGGTGATTTAACTTCAACGCCCGCCATTGTTGGTTTTATAGGTTTTTTTCTTGTGCTCTTTTTTACTACCCGTCAAATTCGTGGTGGAATTATATTAGCTATTTTAATTACAACAGTAATTAGCATCCCTCTAGGCATTACACAGCTTCCAAAATCAGTTATAGCTATGCCACAAAATATTGGTGATATGGCTTTTCAATTGGATATTTTGGGCGCATTAGATGTTAAATACATTCCATTTTTATTAGCGTTTTTTATTCCAGATTTCTTCTCTACCTTGGGAACATTATTAGGAGTAGGCGCACAAGCTGGTTATTTAGATGATAAAGGTAATTTGCCTGGTATCGAAAAAAACTTTCATGTGGACTCGACCGCGACGACTTTTGGGGCATTATTTTCATGTCCAGTATTAACTACATATTTAGAAAGCTCTGCGGGTGTTGAAGCTGGAGGGAAAACGGGCTTTACTGGTATAGTGACAGCAGCATTATTTTTACTAACGCTATTTTTATCACCACTCGCTACAATGATTCCGACGGTTGCCACTGCTCCGGTTCTTGTATATATAGGTTTTTCAATGATGATGTCATTGCGTAAAATTAATTATGAAGATATTACGGAGTATTTACCTGCTTTTGTCTGCATTGCTATGACGATTTTTAGTTTTAATTCTGGTAATGGTATCGCTGCTGCATTAGTTGTATACGCATTTTTGAAATTAATTACGGGACGTTTTAAAGAAGATCATTGGTCCGTGTACCTTATTGCAATCGCAATGATTTATTATTTTAAGATTGTGGCAGGACATTAATCTATCCATTTTTAATAATACTATCCTGTTATATTTCTTCATGGTGCATTATATGGGGGCTGTTTTTCAGCCCCTATTGTTATTTTTTAAGGCACTATAAGGAAGGTGTTATTTGTATACAACGACACTAATAGAGTTAGGTGACAATCAACATTTGTATCAACGGATTTAAAGCTTTCTACGCATATTGAGTCACTTACAGAACTTGTGGAATCAACTCTATTGAACAGAATGTTTTTAGTTTCTTATCGTTATGGAGCCTTGGTTGCCTTGGTTTGAGTAAAAATTTGAAACTGTCCTGTATAAAATAAATAAGTTACTATCTTATATACAAGACTTGTATAAATACTAAGAACATTATTTGACATATAGGGTGATAGGCTAGCCAGTGCAATATGTAAAAATTAAAGATGCTATTGTTGAGCAAATAGAGTCAGGTTTTTTACTACCTAAGCAGAAATTACCATCAGAGCGCCAATTAGCCGAATCTTTTGATACAACTAGGGTGACTTTAAGAGAGGCATTATCTTTATTGGAAGCAGAAGGTAAAGTGTATCGAGAAGACCGACGTGGTTGGTTTATTTCACCAGAGCCGTTGATTTATAACCCTAATCAAGTGGTAGGCTTTACTGAAATGGCATTCGCTCAGAAGTTTAAACCGGAAACAAAGTTGATTACCGCTAAATCCATGTTGGCTAATAAGCAAGCTTCGAAACAATTAAATCTGAAACCTTTTAGCAATGTTTATTGTATTGATCGGGTACGTTTGTTGGATGATCGTCCGGTAGCTTTTGTGACGACTTATGCTCATCCGAATTTATTTCCTAACCTGCTTGAGCATGACTTAAGCACTTCACTTATTGAAATATATCGTCAGCACTACCATCAAGAGTACCAAGCAATTCGATATCGCATTACCGCTTCTTCTTTAATGGGGGACATTGCTCAGGCTTTACGTGCCACTTCGGGGAGTCCTGCAACGCTTGTAGAAAAAATACGTTATAACCAAGATGGAATGTTGCTTGATTGTGAGTTTGAATTTTGGCGCCATGATGCAATGTGTATTGAGTCTGTGGCCGATTTTAATATTAAATGATCTGAACTCTTTTAAAGAGAAAAAAGTTAATGAAATTACTACGAAGTACCGTACATCCAGATGTGAAAAAGTTAGAATCTAAATCGATTATTCAACGCTTAGCTACACGTGCGATTGCCATGAAAGGTGAGAGTATTCTTCTACTTTATACTGAACGCTACCACGACTACAGCCTGCCTGGTGGAGGATTAGATTCTGGTGAAGACAAAGTAGAGGGCATGATCCGCGAGCTACAAGAAGAAACGGGTGCACAGAATATTCGTAATATTGAAGCGTTCGGTTGTTATGAAGAGTTTCGTCCATGGTATAAAGGTGATGCCAATGTGATGCACATGCTGTCTTATTGTTATACCTGTGAAGTTGATGATAGGTTAGGGGATACATGTTTTGAATCGCATGAAATTAATAATGGTATGAAGCCTGTTTGGATTAACATTCAACAAGCGATAGAGCACAACTTAAAAACCATTGAACTAAGTGATAAAAAAGGGATGTCGATTGACCGAGAAACCTTTCTCTTGCAGTTGATTGCCGACCGGTGTTTAAAAAGTACTGATCATTAGAATTTTAGCTCTATCCCTTGTTTTAGTGTGGGATAAAGTTACTTGGGTATATAACTTCGCTGTAATTATGTTAAGGTTTGTTGGTGAAAAACAATAATATAATAAGGCAAAATTATGAAATGGTTATGGATTGTACTAATATCGTTATTGTCATTTCAGACGCTAGCAAATGAAGCGAAAAAATACTCAGAAACGGAAATGCTCGATCGTCCCTTAATGGAGCGTTATATTCTCGATGAATTAAAATCATTGCGGACAGAACAACAAGATTTAGAGCGTCGTTTGACGGTACAAATTACCGACCGTGAATTGGCTGTCGCAGATAAATCTCTCAACTATTCCAATATTACCGTGACTTACTTTTTCTATATCATCGCTGGTGTTGCTTCTTTGGTAGCACTAGTCGGTTGGCAGTCTTTGAAAGAGATTAAGCACAACACCAAAGAAATGGCTGATAAGCGTCTTAATGAAATCACCATGTCTTATGAGAAAAAGTTTAGTGCCTTAGAGCGTGATTTAAAACGTAAGACACGAATCATTACAGAGAACAACCGCGAAATTGAAATTATTAATGAAGTACATAACTTATGGCTTCGTGCACAGAGTGCTCAGACTCCAGAGCAAAAAATTGAAACCTATGATGAAATTTTAAAAATTCGCCCAGGTGATCTCGAAGCATTAACTCATAAAGCTGATTCAGCGATGGAAATTAATGAATACCATTGGGCCTTGAGTATTTGTAATCGAGTACTCGAAGTGGATGATAATAACGGTCATGCTCTATACCAACGTGCTTGTGCCTATTCTCGACTCGGTGCCGAAGAGCAAGCGATTAATGATCTTGTCTTAGCTATTGAATCAAGTGCATCACTTCGAGAGCTGGCCTCTGATGAGCCTGATTTTGAAATGTTAAGAGGTAACCCTCGTTTCGAAACCTTAATTGATATCAATGAGCATTCTTAATATTTATGAATAACGCTTCTTCAAATGTTTCCCGCGTATCACAGATATGGCGGGGAACTTTAGCTATTTTCCCTCTCAGTTTAGCCGTCATTCCTTGGGGGTTGTTAGCTGGTTCGTATGCGATTGATATCGGTTTAACGCCATTTGAAGCGCAAGCCTTATCGGCGATTTTATTTGCCGGAGCTGCACAACTCGTGGCCACGGGCATGTTTGATGCTCAAGTAGGCTTATGGACAATGTTGTTGACGACCTTGTTTATTACTTCTCGTCACTTTCTTTACAGTATGTCGATGCGCGAAAAGTTGAGTCCTTTACCGCTTAAATGGCGTTTAGGATTAGGCTTTTTACTGACCGATGAATTGTTTGCGGTTTGTGGCCATCAAACTCAAAGAGTGTTTAACCGCTGGTACGCATTAGGTGCAGGTTTTAGCTTCTACTTAGTTTGGAATATTGCTAGTTTTATAGGGATTGTCGCAGGAAAACAAATTCCGAATTTAGACCAGTGGGGGCTTGACTTTGCAGTTGCTGCGACGTTTATTGCGATTGTCATTCCAACAATTAAAACTTGGTCTGTTTTAACATCGGTTATTGTTGCCTTGGTAGTATCCGTTTTACTGAGTTATTGGAAAATTGAAGGTAGTCTTATTATTGCCAGTTTACTCGCGATGGTGGCGGGTTACTTAGTTGAAGGTAATGTTAAAGATGAAGCAATTTCTCATCAAAATAGTGAAGGGGAAGCATGATTCTACTTTCAATTTTGGCAATGACAGCGGTAGTATTTTTTAGTCGCTATTTGTTTATTTCTCCTAAGCTACCACTAAAGTTAAATGGCAATACGCAGCGTTTGCTTAGTTATTCTAGTCCGGCAGTATTAACCGCTATTTGGGCTCCGATTGTGTTTATCCATGATGATCGTTTGTCGGTTTCTTATCATAATCCATACTTGATTGCGGCTATTCTGGCGGCGTTTATCGCTTGGAAAACGAAGAATGTGATTGCCACGACTTTAATTAGTATGATGGTGTTCTTCCTAGTGAAAAATATATTTTCTATATAAATCAGTAGTATTAACAGATCATAATACAGCTAAATTGAACTCGGCTGATTAAATTTACTAGTAGTAAAGATGCAATGGCCGCTTCCAATAACAGAGATAAATGATTTTACGCAGGGGGATCCCCACTCATCAATACATTGAGTGGGAGAGTGCTTTGGTCGATGCTACTTTTTAACCAAACCATATGGTAAATTGTTAAATACATTTGGTTGCTTTGAAATGGTTGGCGCCGCATTGGTTCCTTGCCATCCTAATAGCATGATCGCCAATACATTTCTATGTTCACCTTTTCCTAATTCAAAATCACCATCAGTGGATGGAATCATGCCTCTTTTCATGTCAATTGCATGAGAAATGGTAGCTTGTGTATCGGCAAGAGTTGGAGAATCTAACTTTCCTGCAAGTAGATAGCTGATACCTACCTCGGCCACCACATCCTCTTTAGTTCGGGCTAATATTTGTTCAATGTTTTTATCGAAATAATCATAAATCCATGAGAATTCTTTATTGTCGATAGGGCGTTGATAGTACTCCGAAGCGGCAAAAATAATATGAGTTAAACCATAAATTTTATTTGTATATTGTTGGTCGGTAAGTTGTTTATCTTGGTTATCTGGATAGGTTTTTTGGAAAGCAAGAATAAAATCATCAACCACATCTTGTTCATCTAACTGGCGCAACCAATAGACTTGATTTGCTAATTGAGCCGCCCATGCTTTGATCATTTCAGGGTCAGTTGCATAGGGTTTAAAGTCGAATTGACGAATTAAGTTATGTAGATGCTTATCGCCTTTATGCTTTAAACCATATTCATCTGCTCGAGCCATAGCGCCAAGAAGGTCGATACCTAAGAATAGATATTCAGGCTTATCTTTGGTCACTTCGTAGCGCAATTGGGTGCGAACAGTCTTCTTTGTTTTATAGTACTGTAATTTCTTCTGCCCGTAAGCTTTGGCTTGCTTACGCGTGTGTATTTCAGCGGCAATTTCATTAAGTGTGCTAGCGACTCTTGCCATATCTGACCAAACTGCTGCAGAGTATTTCGGATCTAACGTTTGGCGGTACATCCTTAACCCGTAATGCCCAGCAGTGTTGGCATTCAGCGTGTAAAGTTGGCTCTCGAACGTATGCTTAATAATCTCGACATCTTGTTGATAACGAGTGGCTTGAATTGCAGATGTTTGTTGCCTTAGATTTTCTTTTGCTAAGACGGTTGGTACAAAGGTAAGCTGTGATAAACCAAAAATGGCGATAATGATTAAAGATGCAGGTTTGAGCTTAAGCATAAGAATATCCTTTTCGATTTGAAAGTTTGGATATATATAAATTACACCTGTTTATGCTTCTTTGTATTCATTATTTGAGTTTACAGAATAAAATTGACACTAAACTTACCTAATACCAATCGTACTAATTATCTGCTCATCTAATGGGTGTGGTTGGGATAAGATAATGGTGAGTTTTGATTCACTAAACATTCTTTAGAAACTTAGATTGTATTTTTAATACAGCCGCAACATGAAAATGATATGGTATATAACCCAGTAGAAGGAGAAATATGATGCAGATACAGGTTGATACCCATACTCACACTTATGCAAGCGGTCATGCTTATAGTACGTTAATTGAGAATGCTGAATGCGCTCATAAGCATGGTATGAAAATGTTTTGCACTACAGACCACGCTTCAACTATGCCGGGCGCTCCACATTATTGGTTTTTCAATAACCAACGTATTTTACCCCGATTTTTAAGTGATGTGGCCATTTTGCGCGGTATGGAAAGCAACATTATGAATGAATCTGGTGAGGTTGATATTCATCCTAGTTCCGATGAGCATTTAGATTGGGTCATTGCGAGTTTCCATGAGCCGGTATTTACACCTTCTACCAAAGAGGTTCATACCACAACGTTAATCAATGTGATTAAAAGTGGCCGCGTTGATGCGCTCGGTCACCTAGGAAACCCGAGATACGATTTCGATTTTAAAGCGGTAGCTGAGTGTGCCAAACAACACAATGTGGCGATTGAATTGAATAACTCTTCATTAAAAGGCGGCAGTCGTGCGGGCAGTGAACAGCGTTGTGAAGCGATTGCTTTAGCGGTAAAAGAATCGGGTGGTTATATCACGACAGGCTCCGATGCTCATTTTGCTCATGATCTGGGTAAATTCGAAAAGGTGAGTGAATTGCTTGATCGTATTGCAATGCCCGCAGAGCAAGTGATTACGCACACACCGAAACAGTTTTTAGAATTCTTAGCTAAACGTGGTCGCCAAGCAATTTCTGAATTTGAGAGGTTGTAACCTTAGGGGGTAATCTCGATGCTTCACTAAGATGATCTATTAAATAGGTAAATGTTTTACGGCATAATCGATAAACACTTTTAGACGCGTCGGCATGTATTTGCTAGACGCGTATTGCATGGCAATTACTCCGTGATAGTTTCCTTTGATCGTCCAATCGTCTAATACTTGAATGACTTCTCCATTACTCAATGCTTCTCGGATTACAAAATCAGGGAAGATACCAATACCAAGCCCATCTTTGACCCCATTAAGACGCATTTGTGAATGGTTAACGGCATATCGCCCTGATACAGGAATTGTATGAGTTTCATTACCTTGAACAAAATTCCAAATATGATCATTACGAGCTTCTCCAAGGTATAAGCAATCATGCTGTATTAATTCAGTAGGATGTTGCGGATGACCTTTATGATCTAAATATTCTGGACTAGCACAAAGTGATAAATTGACCTTGCCAAGTTCTCGAGAAATTAGATTTTCATACGGCTTATCGGTTAAGCGAAACATAATATCGATACCTTGTTCTACCATATCGATATCGCCATCAGAGACTTTCAACTTCAATTCAATATTCGGATAACGCTGTAAAAAAGGTGTCACGATTGGTTGTAAGACTATACTCAAAAAGGCTTTTGGTGCGGCGACGGTGACAGTACCCACCGGCTCTTCGTGTTCAGCATTGGAGATATCCACCGCCTGTTGAGCCGCATTCACCATAGCGACCGATTGTTGGTAAATCTTTTGACCTGATTGTGTGATCTGTAATGTTCGCGTAGTACGCTCAAACAGCTTAACCGAGAGCGAGGCTTCTAAACGGGTGATCAATTTACTTAAAGCGGAAGGTGTGACCCCTAACTCTTTTGCGGCCGCGGTAAAGCTGCCTTTATTGACCACTAAAATGAAGGTGGCGAGATCCGGTAACAATGCGATAAGTCGAGAATTCAACATCTAAATAGCCCATTTGTGAATTTAATTCATTAATGTTTTTCCATGTGGAGGGATAATAGTCTCTTTCACCATGAACTAAAATAGTCTTCAGCTTTTAAACGCTAAAAATCCCAATAATAAAAAGGATATTCCATGTCTTCTGCATTCTACCAACAAATCAACCAACAGATTGATGATGTCAAAACTGAAGGTTTATACAAATCTGAACGCGTGATCACGTCAGCTCAAGCTGCTGCTGTTTCAATCTCAACAGGTGAAGAAGTATTAAACTTTTGTGCCAATAACTACTTAGGTCTGGCTAATCACCCTGCGCTTATTGAAGCAGCGAAACAAGGGATGGATGAGCACGGTTTTGGTATGGCTTCTGTTCGTTTTATTTGTGGTACACAAGATTCGCATAAAGAGCTTGAGCGTAAGTTATCTGATTTCTTAGGTATGGAAGATACCATTCTTTACACCTCTTGCTTTGATGCAAACACAGGTTTATTTGAGACTATCCTTGGAGCAGAAGATGCGATTATTTCTGATGCTCTAAACCACGCCTCTATCATTGATGGTGTTCGTTTATGTAAAGCGAAACGCTTCCGCTATGCCAACAATAATATGGCTGAACTAGAGCAACAATTGATCGCCGCAGATGAAGCTGGCGCACGTCATAAACTGATTGTGACAGACGGTGTATTCTCAATGGATGGTGTGGTTGCAAACTTAACCGCTATCTGTGATTTAGCGGATAAATACAATGCGTTAGTGATGGTGGATGATTCTCACGCCGTTGGCTTTATGGGCGAAAATGGCCGTGGTACTCACGAATACAATAATGTAATGGGCCGTATTGATTTGATCACGGGCACATTAGGCAAAGCAATGGGTGGCGCTTCAGGCGGTTACACTGCGGGTAAAAAAGAAGTGATTGACTGGTTACGTCAACGTTCTCGTCCTTACTTGTTCTCAAACTCAGTAGCTCCTGCGATTGTTTCGGCCTCAATTCGTGTTATTGACCTACTGGCTGAAAGCAATGATCTTCGTACTAAGCTTTGGGAAAATGCTGATCATTTCCGAACTCGCATGACTGAAGCAGGCTTTACTATGGCGGGTGCTGATCACGCGATTATTCCTATTATGTTAGGTGATGCGAAAGTCGCCGCTGAATTTGCAGAACGTGCACTTGAAAAAGGCATTTACGTTGTGGGCTTCTCATTCCCCGTCGTACCAAAAGGCCAAGCGCGTATTCGTACTCAAATGTCAGCCGCTCATAGCCGTGAACAACTTGATCGCGCAATTGATGCATTCATCGCGGTTGGTAAAGAAATGGAGATCATCTAAATGACAGTTCAATCTATTGGCGACATTAAAAATATGGGTAAAATTAAAGCACTCTCTAAGCTAAAGCCTGAAGAGGGCATTTGGATGACAGACGTTGATATGCCTGAGATGGGTCATAACGACATCTTAATCAAAATTCGTAAAACTGCTATTTGTGGTACTGATGTTCATATCTATAACTGGGATGAATGGTCACAAAATACTATTCCTTATCCAATGGTTGTTGGTCACGAATACGTAGGTGAAGTCGTTGGCATCGGCCAAGAAGTCAAAGGTTTCGAACTTGGCGACCGTGTTTCAGGTGAAGGCCATATTACCTGTGGTCACTGTCGTAACTGCCGTGGTGGTCGTACTCACTTATGCCGTAATACAACAGGTGTGGGCGTAAACCGTACCGGTGCGTTTTCTGAATACTTAGTGATTCCAGCCTTTAATGCATTTAAAATCCCAGATGAAATTTCTGATGATTTGGCATCCATCTTTGACCCATTTGGTAACGCAGTGCACACCGCGCTATCGTTTGATTTAGTGGGTGAAGATGTTCTAATCACAGGTGCTGGTCCAATTGGTATCATGGCGGCGGCAGTTGCTAAACACGTTGGTGCGCGTCACGTTGTGATTACTGATGTAAACGAATACCGCTTAGAATTAGCACGTAAAATGGGCGTAACTCGTGCAGTTAACGTTGCGGAAGAAAAACTTGAAGACGTGATGGCTGAGTTAGGCATGACAGAAGGCTTTGATGTTGGTCTAGAAATGTCTGGTGTTCCAATGGCATTCAACTCAATGCTTGAATCCATGAATCACGGTGGCCGTGTAGCGCTTCTTGGTATCCCACCATCCGATATGGCAATTGACTGGACTAAAGTTATCTTCAAAGGTTTAGTGATCAAAGGTATCTACGGCCGTGAAATGTTCGAAACTTGGTACAAGATGGCAAGCTTGATTCAATCAGGTTTAGATCTAACACCAATTATCACGCACCATTTCAGTGTTGATGATTTTCAAGAGGGCTTCGACACGATGCGTGGCGGGCTTTCGGGGAAAGTTATCTTAGATTGGACTAAGTAGTTTTAGGATATCCAAAGAGGATATTTTCAAAAGCACGACACTGTTGATAAAAACAATAGTGTGGAAAATAAAGCCCAATACAGCCTTAAAAAACCTAATTTAGCCCTAATTTTCTAAACAGTATTTTGTTTAGATTTGATGGGCTTTTTTAATGTCTGCCAAGCTCTATTTTCATCCCACATGACGCGATCTATTAGTATCGAATTTAAGATACATCCATCTTACGAACATACGCAATAATAGCGACTTTTGTCGGTTATCCAGCATCTAAAAGGTATAGGTAATGAGCTTTAAAAATCGAATTACATCGCTGACTATTGCCAAATAGAGTACGGTTCTGACTTGAGAACGACCAACTTGGATGGTTCTTTTACCTTTATAGCACTCACTTTCTTTGGTTATCGGTGCTAAACCTATACGTGAGCGGCTTGTTTATTCGTCATATAAGCAAGTTCAAGAAGGATACTAATAATGTAGGGGGCCGCAATATTTCCGATTTAGCGATGTCATTCACACTTTTAATGACATACTTCAATAGAAACGCTAGAATTGCGGTCTGTTTAAAATACAGAGATTGATTTTTTAATTAATGCTTGTTTTTACATCACAAGTTTTTCATGAAATGATTGTAAATTCTTGATAGGGATTTTTATCAAAGCTAAGGAAAACTCGATAACCTATAGATAAATAAGCTGTTTAATTCTTTTTACTGAATACATGTTGTTTGTTGTATAGAAAGCAATCTTAATGGATTGTCTACTATTAACAGGCAGTGTATTGGTAAAGCGACGAAATTAGTCGCATACCAGGTGTTCGTTTAGCTTTTGGTTTGGCCGCCGATCAGCTAAACACTAGAACACACATTGGTGGTTACGCATAGCTGGCCGTTACTTTTGTGATGGTTTTTGTAACAAGCTCAGGTTAAATTTCCTGAGCTTTTTTTATGCTTGGGATTCTTCGTTTTATAGGTCAATTAAATGCAGGTTCCGCTTTCTTCTTCAACCAGTTATGGCACAATTCCTTTATCTTTTTCAATTGGCTTGTTCGTTACTTTATGAAAATTATCCACACTTCAGATTGGCATCTTGGTCAAAATTTTTTCACAAAAAGTCGCAAGAATGAACATCAAGCTTTTATTCATTGGCTACTAGAGTTGGTTAAAGCACAACAAGTCGATGCGGTTATTATAGCGGGAGATGTTTTCGATACTGGTACGCCACCAAGTTACGCCCGAGAAATGTACAATCAGTTTGTTGTGAAATTGAGTCAACTAGATACCACATTAATCGTTTTGGGTGGTAATCATGATTCAGTTTCAATGCTGAATGAATCTAAAGATCTGCTTGCTTGCTTAAATACCCATGTTATTGCGAATACGACTGAAAACCTTAATGAACAAGTGATTTTGTTAGAAGATCGTAATAAGAAAGCTGGTGCTATTTTGTGTGCGGTTCCTTTTATCCGACCAAGAGATGTGTTGCAAAGTGTCGCAGGAGAAACAAGTACCCAAAAAAAACAAGCGTTGGGAGAGGCTATTCAACAGCACTATCAGAACTTGTACGATAAGGCGTTAGAAATACAAAGTGAGCAAGAACAGAAACTCAAACGTAAACTACCAATAATCGCAACGGGTCACTTAACAGCATTAGGTGTGGCTACTTCTGAATCGGTGCGCGATATTTATATCGGCTCACTTGAAGCCTTTGATGCTAAAGCCTTTCCGACCGTTGATTATATTGCGCTTGGCCACATACACAGACCACAAATTGTTGCTAAATCTGAATCTATTCGCTATTGCGGATCGCCTATTCCGTTAAGTTTTGATGAGATTAAAACCAAAACTATTGAAACTGAAAGCCCAGAAAAAAGCCAATCAAAGTTATCGAATAAACAAATAGTGTTAGTTGAATTCAACGAAAATGGTAAGCGGATCGAACCACTTTCTATTCCGCTTTTTCAATCTATGATGACACTGAAAGGCTCACTTGAAAGTATAGAGTCGCAATTGCAGCAATTTGTTGATATTGAGCAAACGGTCTGGTTGTGTATTCATGTGGAAGTGGATGATTACTTATCAGATTTACAGTCAAGAATCCAAGCTATGACAGAAAACCTTAATGTTGAAGTCTTGCAACTGCGTCGTAGTCGCTCGCAACAAGTTCAATCACTGACTCAAGTGAAAAATGAAACTCTGGCAGAGCTTACCCCGCAAGATGTTTTCCACAAACGAATGAGCCTTGAATCCTTTGAAGGAGAAGAGGCAGAGGCTAGGCAACAACGAATTATGCAGCAGTTTGAGCAAGTTGTCTCCGATGTGTTAGAGCAACAAACTGGTAATAGCGATAAGGAAGTGAAGTAATGAAAATCTTAACGGTTCGCTTTCAAAATTTAAATTCATTAAAGGGGGAGTGGAAGATCGACTTCACTCAATCGCCTTTTGTAGAAAATGGTTTGTTCGCCATCACTGGGCCAACTGGCGCAGGTAAAACTACATTACTTGATGCCATGTGCCTTGCTCTGTATCACCAAACACCACGTCTTGGGCTAATTACCACTTCGAACAATGAAATTATGACGCGAGGTACGGCTGAGTGTTTAGCGGAAGTTGAATTTGAGGTGAAAGGAAAAGCGTTTCGAGCATTTTGGAGCATGCGTCGTTCTAGAGGTAAAATAGATGGCAATTTGCAATCAGCGGTTGTGGAGTTGGCTGAAGTGGTAAGTGGTAAGGTTCTTGCGAGTCAAACGAAACGAAAAGATTCCTTATTAAAGGAAATCACTGGGTTGGATTTTTCTCGTTTTACTAAATCCATGATGTTATCTCAGGGCCAATTTGCCGCTTTTTTAAATGCGAAAGAATCCGAGCGAGCCGAGCTACTTGAAGAATTAACGGGCACGGAGATCTACGGTCAAATTTCAGAGAAAGTGCATGAGTACTTTACGAATGCCAAACAAAAGTTAGCGGAGCTGGAATCGCAAGCAAAAGGCGTTCAACTTCTCTCTTTAGAGCAAGTTTCAGCACTGAATAATGAACTTGAAGACGTTAAACAACAGCAACAGAAAAACAAGCAAACACAACAAGCCTGGAATGAGCATCACCACTGGTGGCAACAGTACCAAACTGCCCAGCAAGCTGTGCAAGAAGCGCATCAACTACAAGAGAAAGTTAATCAGCAAAAAATAGATGAACAGCCGCAGTTGGATAAACTCGCGAAAAGCGAACCGGCTGAAAAATTGAGACAGCCTTTCCTGCAATGGCAACAGGCGAAGCAACAACTTGATGCGGTTACCACTCAATTCAATGACAAACAGCAGCAATTTTCAGAGTTTGAAAAGCAGAAGCAATCGAAACAACAAAGTCATGATCAGGCTGCTATTGCATTGGAACAACAGAAAAAATCCCAGCGAGATCTATTCAAATTAATTGATGAACAAGTCCTACCGCTGGATCAAGACATACAACAAAAAGAGAGCAAAGTTGCTGATTTAACTAACCAATATCAAAATGAAAATAAGCAGCTTAATGCCGTACAACAAGAACTTAGCCAGGTTAAGTCTGCTTTAGAACAAGCCCAACAACAGCAGGCGACTTGTCGAGAGTATTTAGATAAGCACGCGAATGATGAGGTGATCTCTCAACACCTAAATTCATGGCAGTTGCAAGTTGAACAAATGGCGCAAAAGGGGCGTGAAATAGTCGATCTCAATAAGACTATTCAAGCCGAGCAACAAGAAAAGGTTAATCTTGCTAATACTATTGCTGTGGAAGAAAAGCACTTTCAGCAATGCCAGGCGGATGTTCATGGTAAAGAAGCCCTATTTCAAGCCGCCAATCAAACCTGGTTAGATCTCAATACTGATGAACAAAAAAATGCGGATCAATTGGCTCTAGAGTTAGAAGAAAAAGATCAACATCGCCAATTTATTTATCAACTACGAATGAAGCATGATGCATGGTCAAAGCTATCGCAAACCATTCTACGTGAAGCTCAAGTTCTGATTGAACAACAGAAACAACATCAACAACTCACCGATAATTGCGCATCATTACGTCAGGCTTATAAAGCCAAAGACGCTGAGATACAGAGTTATATAACGCTTATCGATCAAGACACGCAATTTGCCGATTATCGTGCCAAATTACAAACGGGTGAAGCGTGTCCTTTGTGCGGTTCATTGGAACATCCGGCTTTAGAGCATTCAACGACACTGAACCGCTCGCAAATCAGTCTTGATAAAGAACGCGCCGAAACAGAGATAAAGACGATTGAAGCACAAGGCATGCAAGCTCGTTCGCAACTAGATTCTACGGCTCGCTATATAACCGAATTAACGCAAAAACAGCAGCAAGATAACGCTGAGTTGAGCGACATTGAACATCAGTGGCAGCAAAGCTTTAACAATCAAACATTACCATTGTTTGCGATTGAAGATTCAAAGCAACTGCAGCTGTATGAGGTTGACGTTCCTAGGCAAATCGAAGCCATTAAAGCGAAGTTATCTCAGCTTCAACAGGCTGAAAAGCAATTGAATACTTGCAAAGAAGGGCTGCAATTAAGCCATTTTCAACAAGAAAAAGTTAAAGCCTCACTTGAAGGGCTTAAGCAACAAGAACGGGCATTATTTAAACAAGATGATGCTAAGCTCCAATCATTACAAAGCCTGCAAGAAGATAGAGCGACAATCTATCAAACCTTGAGTGAGCAATGGCAGGCTTTAGGCTATAGCTTGCCCGACTATTCACTGCTAGAGGGGAGTCCAACGGATGTTTCGCCATTAAATGATTGGTTAGAGCAAAAGCGTCAAGCATCGCAACAATGGCAGCAATATAATCAGCAATCTACCGAGCTGACGCACAAACTGGCGCAAGTGCAGCAAGATGAAGTTCGTTTGAATCAATCACTGCAAGAAAAACAGAACCTTGCAGATCAAGTGAACAAGGCTCTTACGGCTCAAGTTGAATTGCTCGCACAGAAAAAACAGGAACGGTTGGCATTATTTGGTAAACGAAACATTGCAGAAGAAAAACAAGCGAGTCAAAAGGCATTAGATCAAACGGAACAAGCCTATCAAGTCGCTCAACAACAATGGCATAGTCTGCAAGTTCAGTTAGAAAAATTATCCGGTGAGATTGCCAGCACCCAAAATCAGTTTGAACAACAAACTCAAACTCATAAAAAAGCACAGCAAGATTGGCAACAAGCGCTTGACCAAAGTCCGTTTGAAAACCAAGCCATGTTTGAAGCGGCGTTATTAGATGACAATGAAAGAGAGAAACTCATCACGTTGCAGCAGAAGATAAATAATCAAGCTGAACGAGCGGTGGCGTTAGTGGAAAATGCCAATAAGCAGTGGGATAGTATTCAACAGCATGAGAAGGCGTCTCAGTGGATGAAGACGGATTGCGAAACGGTGTTGAAAAGCCTTCAAGAAGTAAGTGAAATCTTAGATAGCCAAACCTACCGTATCGGGCAAATTGAACACGAATTATTAAGTGATAAGCGTAGGCGAGAAGGGCAAGTTGAGCTATTTAAACAGATAGAATCACAGCAATCCCATTATGATGACTGGCAATACCTGCATGCCTTAATTGGCTCTAAAAGCGGTGATAAGTTCCGAAAATTTGCTCAAGGACTTACTTTAGATAACCTAGTGTATTTAGCCAATAAACAGTTGGAACGGCTACATGGTCGCTACTTATTACAGCGCTCAGGCGTTTCAATGGATCAGAATGCTGATGTATCTACTGCTAGTGTATCAACGGACGGATTGGCGTTATCAGTGATAGACACTTGGCAAGGCGATACGGTTCGAGATACGAAGACTTTGTCTGGTGGTGAAAGCTTTTTAGTGAGCCTAGCGTTAGCGCTCGCATTGTCGGATTTGGTTAGTCACAAAACCAGTATTGATTCTTTATTCTTGGATGAAGGTTTTGGTACATTGGATGCCGATACACTCGATATGGCTTTAAACGCATTAGATAACTTAAATGCATCCGGTAAAATGATTGGTGTGATCAGCCATATAGATGCCATGAAAGAGCGTATTCCAGTACAAATTAAAGTGCATAAACGCAACGGACTTGGGATGAGTGAATTAGACTCTTCTTTCCGTGTTTCTGCTTGATCGGACTAATACATCAAAAGGGACAACAATGACAACAATACTGGTAGATAATAAAAAGCAGAAGCCCTCAAAGGTAGTGTGTGTAGGCCGAAATTATGCCGAGCACGTCAAAGAGCTAAATAATGCAATGCCAGACCAAATGGTGGTATTTAATAAGCCGAGTACTTCGATTACTAACCAGTTAAACTCCTTTCATCAAGAGCCATTGCACTACGAAGGTGAGATTTGCTTTAGCATTAAAAATGGTGAAATACATGCGGTTGGTTTTGGTCTTGATCTCACTAAGCGCGAATTACAATCTCAGTTGAAAGCAAAGCAGTTACCTTGGGAGCGAGCGAAAGCATTCGATGGATCTGCTGTGTTAAGTAAGTTTGTCTCGTTAAAGGGCGGGAATTGGCAAGGGTTGACGCTAGAACTTCTGATCAACGGACTACGAGTACAAGCGGGTGGGGTAATGCATATGATGTATAGCCCTGATGATATTTTGAATGAAGTGAAATCTTATACCACCTTAAATAACGGGGATGTGATCATGACAGGGACACCAAGCGGCGTTGGTGTAGTACATGAAGGTGATATCTTTACTGCAAGAATAAAGCAATACGATCAACTATTGATTGAGACTCAATGGATAGCGAATTAAAATTTCTCACTCATCCAACAATAAATAATCGTTAAAAAAATGTTAATTCATTTGTTTTTGTTATAATGGTTAGCTTCATTTTTACCCTAAATTGTTGGTTTTTAATGTGTTTATTTTTTCTAACAACTGTAGGGTGTTAATTATTTGTAAATTAGAAAAACTAATGTGAACGCTGGTTATTTTTCATTGTTAACTTGTCTTTTGTACTTTTACTATACGCTCAAATTGATAGTTAAATTAGAGTGAGTACAAAGATGACACAAGCAATTTTAGAAACAGTTGCAGCACCATCTATGGATAAAAAAACCTACTCGGTTAACATCAAAGGATTGATGATGCATATTGTGGACGTATTATTTGGAGAAACCAAAAAGCCAGTTACTTCGGCTTATGATTCTTTATCATTATCTCCACATTTGCAGAAAGATCTTGGTTTATATTAATTAAAACTGAGTTCGACAAAGCATAACTAAAGAAGCTGGCCAGATGGTCAGCTTTTTTTTATGTTATTTTTGTTACTAAAAACAAGTCAGTGATTCTGTTGTGACTATAGTATCAAAGTAAATTACTAAAGTTAATGGATTTGTTAGTCAATAGTTCTGTTGTTATTATTCCAACCCTTGTTTCTTTGTCATAAAGCTAGCAGAATGTTCTGCAAAATAACGTTAAGTCTTTTTATACCCAAATATATAAATTAGGATTGAAACGTTGTGAGTCTCTCCCAAAATAGCCAAATAAGTTCTCAAGATTACTAATGGCAATGGAAGGCAATAACAATAAAAAGCTTGGAATTGAATAGTAAACCAATTCACTTGCTTCATTAAGGACAAGATATGGACAATACTGCCACAGTTTCAACTCCTCATGTAGGAGATATCAGTGATAAAGTTTCTCTAATAAAAGCCCTAGGCCCTGGTGTCATGATGGCTTCTGCGGCTGTAGGTGGATCGCATTTAGTATCATCCACGCAAGCTGGTGCCATTTATGGGTGGCAACTTGCAGCGCTTATTCTGTTAGTAAACGTTTTTAAATACCCATTTTTTAGAGCAGGTGTGCAATACACAGTAGGAACCGGTCAGAGTTTAGTTCAAGGTTATCACCAAATGGGAGTTGGCTATCTGTGGTTATTTAACGTTCTCAACTTTGTATCTGCGTTTGTCAATATTGCTGCTTTGTTGATGTTTAGTTCGAGTTTGATGGGTTATTTCCTTCCAATCTCATTATCTATCTCAGTGATTGCTGGTGGTATTTTGGTCGTCTGCTTAGCTATTTTGGTCGCAGGGCATTTTAAAGCACTGAGTTCTTTATCTAAAGTGATCATGGGTGTGTTAGTGGTGACCACCGTACTGGCAGTGATGATTGCAGCAAGTAATGGCGCCGTTGCACCTGCCGAGTATCAAAGCCCATCAGCTTGGACGATGGCAGCCTTTGGATTTATTGTGATCATGATGGGCTGGATGCCTGCACCAATCGAAATTTCTTGTTTTAACTCGTTGTGGCTAAAGTCACAAAGCAAAGAACAAAAAGTGACGGCACGCTCTGCATTATTTGATTTCAATGTGGGCTATATCGGTACCGCTATTCTCGCGATAGTATTCCTATCCCTTGGCGCACTAGTGTTAAATGGTAGTGGAGAAACACTTAAAACTTCTGGTATTGGTTTTTCACACCAATTAGTCAGTATGTACACGGCATCTATTGGTGAGTGGTCTCGCTACCTTATTGCGGTGATTGCTTTCTTTTGTATTTTCGGTAGTACTATTACTTGCATCGATGGTTATTCTCGAGTGTTAACCGAAAGTACTTTATTATTAAGCAAAAAATCAGAAGAAAGCTATCCAATTGAAGCAAAACGTGTTTTAAATATTTGGATGGTGATTGTGAGCCTGTTGGCCTTTGCGATTATTCTATTCTTTACTTCATCATTAATGGCGATGATGCATTTTGCGATGATCTTAGCCTTTATGACAACACCGATCTTTGCCGTTTTGAATTATAAATTAGTGACGAAAACTAATTTACCAGAACAACTTAAATTTACGGGTAAATTGAAAGTCTTGTCTTGGGTCGGTTTTGTTTATCTATTTGGTTTCCTAGCTGCCTTTATTTGGTGGAGTTGGTTTATGTAGTTTTCTATAACATAAGGAACGTTATGATAAAGCCTAAGTGGAATGAACTTAGGCTTTTTATTTGGTTGGTTTCTAAATGAGTGATGAACAATGCATTTGGTTAATTGACCATTTGAAGTCCTGCCGGAATAGAATCACCAAAGACTTTTTTCGATTCATCTTCGTTTAATGTTGTTACTTCTTTGACGAGTGTTATCCAAGTTGGTGTTGCACGACTCGTGGTCAGTTTGTCGATGATTTTCTCACGTATATCTTCATTAGTATCGATACTGCGGTCGCCAGTCTTTCGGCTCATCATCACCGCGGCAAAGCCAATCATTGGCTCTTGCTTCCAGTCTAAATCAAGCATTTTTAATAGCCATTGGTTTACTTGTGCAACAGGGACAATATTGTGCTGGCTGCCATACATTTGGGTGCGTGAGGCTAAGCGGCCTAATGCCCACCAGTGTGCCTGTACATATTCGGAAGACTTTTGCGCACGGCTTAGATACCAATTAGAGAGTAAGATTTTATCTTCACTGTCTAAATGTTCTAGCGAGGCGGATAGACGAACCATGGCTTCATATCCATGTTCAGTTGCTTCTTTGCCCGTTCCTTTTCCGCGATGTGCGCCGGGGTGTAGGTACTTCGCAATATCGGCCAAAATGGTTTCTTGCTGCTCCTGATTTAATCCGCCGGCAATCCGACGCCAGAAAATCCACCAATCCGACCAAGTTTGGTGCGAAGGAAATTGAATACCTTGCTGATATAACGCCCATGTTTGTTCGCAGCGCCATTCATCGGTTGGATCACCAAAGCCCGGGCGTAGAGCAAAACCGGCTAGACGCAACCATTGCTTTTCATGAGCTTCCGAACGACGACGACGTTTTTTTCCTAAAGCAAACGTATCAAATAACTGGCGTAGGGTGGCAAAATCCCACTGTTCGCGTTTGCCGAGTTGTTTTTCGAGATCTTTGCTAAGAGTTTTAATTAATTTGGCGTTGTCCGATTTTTTATTAGCAGAGTAGGCGGCTGAAATCAGTGCTTTCGCTTGTTCTAGGCGAGGGTGAGCTTGGACTTGCTCAAATTCTTCATGTTTGCGGGTATCGAATTCGAGTAGCCAACGTTGATTGTCATTTGTGGTGCTGACACATTCAATTTTTAAAGTACCGACTTCGGTAAGTTGGCAAGCGAGCATGACTTCAACACGATCTTTCTGGTTAGCTTGCAAGTTCTCACGCGCTTGGCTGCCTTCTAATGTTGCAATATAAGGCGGTAGAGGCTTGAATGCAGCGCGCTCTAAGTTGGTTTGTACGTTGAGCAACAAACTATTTTGAGGAGGCGTTAAAGATCCGCTGGCATCAATAAATTGCTCTTGGGTTGAGGTTAACAAATCAATTTGAATCGGTTCGCCAAGAGTTAATAAAAACTGGCGACCATTAAGGCGAATTTCTTGGCCTGTATCGGTACCTTTGGATAAAACACATAAGGCTTTTGACGCTGAAACATTCTTTTGTTTTAGGTGTAAGAAGTATGATCGAGCCGAACCGCCACCAATTTTAAGTTGCGCACCATGGCGAGCTTTGGCATAAGCGACTGCACCAAAAGCGACCGATAAATCAGGACTCGGGTTATCCAGCAAAGTAATCGGAGCGCCATGCCATTGGCTGAGTAACTCAACCATGCGGTTTTCGACTAATTCACTATTAAACACGCCACCATTTAGTAATAGCCCAGTAGGTGTTTTACCGTCGGGAGAATGGTTTTGGATAAATGCTGCTAAATGGCGGCTGATCGCAGCATCCGCAGCATAAGGTAGACCAAATTCAACGACAGCGGTTTTTCGTTGCTGCGGCATTTCGTCTGGCTGAGTTAAAGGAAAGAAACCATCGATAACAATTTGATGGATCTCTTGCTTAGTAATTGGCGCGCTTTTTGTTCCACCAATCAAGCGAGAGCCACTGCCGAGTATGGAAATCTTGGCTTCTTCTGCCGCATCAGGACGCAATAAATCTTCTTTCACTTTACGTGTTTGTTGGATCAGTTTCATCAACGAAGCAGCGTTTAGTTTTTTATTTTGATTTAAACGCTGTTCAGCCAGATGCGCGAGGGCTAAATCGATATTGTCGCCACCCAGCATAAGATGATCACCGACCCCAATACGGTTCAGTGTGAGTTGCTGTTCTTGATATTGGGCTTCAATTAAGCTCAAGTCGGTCGTACCACCACCAACATCACAAACGAGTATCGAAGGGATATCTTGTAGTTGTGCTGAAGCAGTGTCGATATGACGGCTATACCAGTCATAGCAAACTGCCTGTGGCTCTTCCAATAAATGAATATGTTGTAGACCGGCTAATTGAGCCGCTTTTAAGGTAAGGTTACGAGCGGTTTCATCAAAGGAGGCTGGGATGGTTACGACCACTTCTTGCTCTGTTAGCTTGTGGTTCGGATTATGATGATCCCAGCTTTGACGGATATGATTTAAGTAACTGGCACTGGCAAGCAGTGGAGATACTTTTTCGACGTTATCTGAGCCAGACCAAGGTAGGATTTCAGACTCTCGATCCACCGCATCATGAGATAACCAACTTTTGGCGCTGGATACTTGGCGGCCTTCAATTTGCGCACCTAATTCACGGGCCCACTCACCAATAATGACTTGTTCTAATTCACCTTCAACCGGTTGTAGATCCCAAGGTAGTGACATATCCGATGATTGAAATTGCCCTTGAGTAGGATGAAAACGAAAAGAGGGAAGTAGTGGTTTACGTACAACTTCACCCGGGCCAACGAGCTGGTCGATATCGAAAATATTGACTTTGCTTTTGGTTAAATCATCCTGAATTTCACAGTAGGCAAGCACACTGTTGGTGGTGCCTAAATCAATTCCAATTAGGTAACGGGCATTTGATTTGATGGGAGAATTCATGATGTTTTCCTAAAGAAAAGTAAAAACAAAAGGGCACTGAATGAAAGAGTTATTATATACCCAAGTGACTTCAAGATGCTGAAACTCGCATCTTGAAGTTATTTGGGTATACTCAATCCAATGCCCCTAGTTAGTGTGAGTAGAGAGTGTAGTGATTCGTTATTGTTGACGAACGCTAAACTCAACCAGCCATTTTTGGTCATTATCTTTGGCGATGGCTTCAAGTTCTAAGGTACCAATTTCAGTAATGGTCGCTGCTAAGTTAACCACGACCACGTCACCAACATTTCGACCTTCTTTGGCATCGAGTGTGACTTGAATTTCAGGGAGCTCTTCGAGTTCTTCTGGTGCCCAATAATCCAAATGAGTGCCGACTTCATCTTCGCGACGAGTTGTCGAGCCATAGAACTGGAATTGAACGGGTTGACCAATCACTAAACCAAATTCTTGGCTAGAGAGCTCAACGTGGCTGCCTTCTTCCATACCAAATGGCGCAACGCAGATCGCTTCCATTGGTGGTGCCATGCCCGGAATGGCTGGCATCGCACTTTCTATACCCACATAGTAGCTGCTTGCGATACCGCCGCGAATACGGACACCACTGTTATTGTTTTCCATATTATGTCGAACAAAACCGTAGTAACTCGCACCACGAGCCACGGCTAAATCAAGGTCGACACCTGTTAGCGCTTGTGTTGGCTCATTATTATCTTGGGTTAACCAAGCATTGATAATACCAAGCAGGCGCTCTGAAATAAGATCAGATTTTAATACGCCACCATTAAATAACACTTTAGTCGGCTTAATAAAGCTCGAACCATCTTGCTGACTTTGACGAGATAAGAACGCGGCGATATGACGAGTAATACCCGCATCTTGCGCATAAGGTAGGCCAAGTTGGGTTAACGCACTGCGAGCCGATTGTACAGGATGTTCGTTGACAGCCACTTTCGGGAAGAAGCCTTCAAGCAG
Organism: Vibrio sp. E150_018; assembly: GCF_053544035.1. NCBI lineage: Bacteria > Pseudomonadati > Pseudomonadota > Gammaproteobacteria > Vibrionales > Vibrionaceae > Vibrio > Vibrio sp. E150_018. Next base: position 429,629 of record NZ_JBHGNY010000001.1, read on the forward strand.
AGTTTGCTCGACATCTTGCTGAGTAAGTTCGGTTTTAAGTGTACTCCCTAATAGTTTCGAACCGCGACTAGGGACGACGATAGGTACGGAAGCTAATGTGCGATCGTTTAGCAATGCCTCTTTTGCGTCACGGCATAGGTGCGCCATGGCTTGTACTTGCCAAGGTTGTAACTGTTTGCCTTGCTGAGCAAGAGTCATTTTTAAGCGGTAGGCGAGCGCTAAGTCCATATTGTCACCGCCAAGCAAGATATGCTCACCAACGGCAATACGTTCTAAGGCAAGGTTGCCGTTTTGTTCAGTGACAGAAACTAACGATAAATCTGTGGTACCACCGCCGATATCAACAACTAAAACCAGATCACCAAGTTCTACTTGTTCACGCCAAGCTGCGCTATTGCTGTCAATCCAACTGTAAAGTGCCGCTTGAGGTTCTTCCAGTAAGGTGACATGTTGAAAGCCCGCATTACGTGCTGCTTCTGCAGTTAATTCTTTTGCAGCAGGATCAAAGGATGCTGGAATAGTAATGGTTACTTGCTGTTCACGTAACGGAGCATCTTGATGTTGATGATCCCAAGCTGCCATTAAATGTTCTAGATAAAGCTGTGTGGCTTTCAATGGTGATACTTTTTGTACTTCGTCATCACTGCCTTGCGGTAAGAAAGCGTTACGACGGTCAATGCCACCATGACATAACCAACTTTTGGCACTCGCCACTAAACGCATTGGCGTTTTATTGCCCATGTTGCGAGCTATACTACCGACGAGCGTATTGGTCGTTGAACTTGTCCAAGGTAGGGCATTCGTACCTGAAGCCATTTCACTGTCATGCGCTTGATATAAAAATGAAGGCAGTTGATTTAATGAATCGACTTGGCCTTGCGCAATTAATTGTGGCACTGCGAAAACATTGACTTGTGGTTCATCTGAATCGATTGGGCAATACGACAAAACACAATGGGTAGTACCTAAGTCGATACCGATAAAATATTGACTAGTAGACATTACAGCTCAACCTCTGCTGGTGCTAATACCTTGGCATCGTAATTTTCAGATAGCTTAGGTAGGGTGATGGTATCGGCTTTCCAACCTTTATGAATAAGGGTGCCAGTGAATGGTGCTTGGCCAGATACATTACCGGTTAAACGAACTTCTTGTGCGTTAAAGCCTTCTTCAATAGTAATGCGAGTTTCTTCGTCTTCTGCGCGAATTTGGCTTAATTTGAAGTGATCCGCTAATACTTTTTGTCCACCAATATGAATCACACGAGCCGCTGCGCCGACTTCTTCATCACTAAAGCCTGTTAGGTCTTCGGATAAGAAATCAATTAAACGTGCTTCTTGCTGGAAAATAGACATTAACTGAAGTGCGGAGTCAGTTGGCGCGCTTTTTAACTTAGACTCAACCTCAACAATTTTCTCAACCACTTTTTCTACTTCTACAACTTTTTCAACTTCAACGATCTTCTCAACAGGCTTTTCAACTTCAACAATTTTTTCGACTGGTGTCTCGACGATTTTTTCTACGGTTTTTGTACGTAGACTGAGTAATAGAAACAATACGGTTGTGGCAGCCAAAATGACATGGAATAAATCGATAGTGGTTGGGATTGCCGATAAGTCGAAAGTCATGATTATTTTATCTCTTGGTTAAATTTGATTCTAAGTGATCATATTAGGGCAATATCAGAATATGCAAGCGAAAGCCCAGTATTTTTAATGGGACGCATTTTACCATAAGCTGCGTGAATTCCAGTATAGATTAAGCATTTAAGGAAGTAGAGCAAAGGTGTTTGGCTTTTTTTTAACCGCTGACAAACTTGTAGTAGAAGTAAAATGGCTGATTTAGGTAAATCTCCCTGTTTATATTGAATTTAGGTCGAGAAAGCAGAGATTCTTCGTTAGAATCCTTTTTAAGGTTTTGATGGAAAAGATAGTGTATGAATTACAACAGAGTCGTCTGTTTCGATTTGGAAATGTGTTGCTGGAATGTCGATGGTGTGGGCACGACCGGTGAAATTATTGAAGTAGGTTTAGCAGAGATTGACCTTATTAAAGGCGAGATCGTTAAGCGTGCTCAATATTACGTGCGACCTGAACATGATGAAATTTCTGCATTTTGCTTTGAGCTAACGGGTATTACGCCACGTAAAGTACAAAAACAAGGCCGCCCGTTAGAAGATGTTTTGAAATCTATGATCAAAAACTTTGGTGGCCCTAATAAGATCTATGCAGCTTGGGGACATGATGATGAGATTCTGCGAAAAGAGTGTTCAGAAAAAGGTTTAGAGTTCCCTTTTAAAGAGTTTTTGAATCTCGCGACGTTATACCGCATGAAATATCGACTCAAAGACAAAAGAATCGGTCATAAAGCGGCGCAAGAAAACTTGAATATAGAATGGGAAGGGCGACAGCATTCAGGTTATGTGGATGCGTATAATTTAGCAAAATTAGCTCTGGTAATTTTATAACCTGATCTCTTAACATCTTTGCGCTGATTAATATTATTGAATCATAGATTTAAGTGACAAAAAGCCCGCTAGTTAATATTGAACTAGCGGGCTTTGTTTATTTTATATTGTGAGCAATTGCTTGTTGGAACGAGTACTAAGCGTTAACTTCATCAAACTCTTTATTGATGTCTTTCTTATTACCTAGTAAACGAGAAGTGATAGTACCTGCCGTCATCGATCCACTCACATTAAGGGCGGTACGTGCCATATCAATTAATGGTTCAATCGAGATAAGTAAAGCGGCAATTGCTACAGGTAGCCCCATTGCTGGTAGTACGATTAATGCTGCAAATGTTGCACCACCACCGACACCAGCAATACCAAATGAGCTGATGGTAATGATCGCCACTAAAGACAGAATAAAGTTCACATCCAGTGGGTTAATACCAACTGTTGGCGCAACCATTACTGCCAGCATTGCAGGGTAGATACCAGCACAACCATTTTGACCAATAGTGGCACCAAAGGTCGCTGATAAGTTAGCAATCGCTGGTGGCACTTTTAATTTGGTTATTTGCGCTTCTACGTTCAGTGGAATCGTCGCGGCAGAACTGCGAGAAGTAAAAGCAAATGTTAGGACTGGCCAGATTCGTTTAAAGTATTCTTTAGGACTCACGCCAACCAAAGAAACTAATAAGCCATGCACAAAAAACATCAATAAGATCGCCACATAAGAAGCCACGATAAAACCAATTAAACTTAAAATGTCATTGAGGCTAGAAGTGGCAACCACCTTGCTCATTAGCGCAGCAATACCGTATGGCGTTAATGCAATGATCATTTTAACTAGACGCATAACGATTGACTGAACGGCTTCAACAAAGGTACGAATTGGTGATTCAAGATCTTGTTTTTCCTTCATTACAAGACGAGAAGCAATACCCACTAAAATCCCGAAGATGACGACAGCAATGATTGATGTTGAACGTGAACCAGTTAAATCTGCAAATGGGTTGGTCGGAATAAAGCTCACTAGCATTTGCGGAATCGTTAAGTCAGCAACGCTACCCATGCGATTTTCTAATACGCTCATACGAGCCGTTTCACGTACGCCTGCTGATAAACCTTCCGCAGATAAACCAAATAGGTGAGCAACGGTAATACCAATTAATGCAGAAATAGCCGTAGTGAAGAGCAGTACCGAAATGGTTAAGCCACTAATTTTTCCAAGTGAACCAGAGTTGTCGAGTTTGACAACTGCTGAAATCATCGAAATCAATACTAATGGCATGATCACCATTTTGAGTAAACCGACATAGCCACTGCCGACAACATTCACCCAATCGAGGGTGTTTTTGATAACCGGATTACCTTCGCCATAAAATATATGGATAAGTAAACCGTAAGCGCTTCCAAGCACAAGTCCTAATAAAACAAGGCGAGATAGAGTGCTAGATTTTCTTTGTTGTTGAAATAAAAAGAAAAGAATGCACACAAATACCGCTAAGTTAGCGATAACCGCAAGTGACATAATTGAATCCTTAAACTGGTTTGTTTACAAAAGGGGAGGAATGTTTCCAATTATTTGTAAATTTACAGCTTGGCTTCACAATTGCAAAGCCAATTAAAGTATGTGTTATGACGTTTTGTTATATAAAAAAGAAAACTATCAGTAACAACTATGTACAAGTGACTTCAAAATGCAGAACTCAGAACTATCATCCAAGCCTTTAGACAAGGAAGATTAGCGAAGGAATGCATGGTTGGGTGCTATGTCAATCAATCAAGGCTAACCAGATCCCAACACCAATCATCAATGTACCAGCAATACGGTTGAGAAACTTAACGTTATCTCCGCGGGTTAAAAACAAGCGTAGGCTTTTGCCGCCAGTTGCATAGGCCATCATTGAAATGAATTCGGTCATTAAAATAATACTAATCAAGACAACCATCTGGTGGGGAACCGATTTGTCGACATTAATAAATGGCGGCAAGAGTGAAATCATAAATGCCCAACCTTTTGGATTGGCAATCGCAGTAATAAAACCTTGGCTCATTAACTTTAGGCGGTCGGTAGGTTGAGTGGATTGGCCAATATTCAGGGACATTTTGCCTTTATTGAGCCACATATTGATACCAACCCAAATAAGGTAGGCACCACCAATCCATTTTAATGTTAAAAATAAACTAGGGTAATTTAACATTATTGCCGCAACGCCAATCACCGCTAATGATGCCACTAAGGCCACGCCTGCAAGTTCTCCAACCATCATCCAAAGCGTGCGTTTAATTCCAACACTCATACCCAATGTTAAGGCTAGTGTCATGCACATTCCTGGTGTAATGGACACAAAGAAAAAGGTAGGAATAAATGCGGATAAGAGTGCGTAATCGAGCATAACCGAGTCCATTTGAAAGGCAATTTTTTACTTTAATAGAATTCGTAAAAATAAGAAAGTGTTGAGTTATTGATCTAACCATAATGAATTAAAGAAAATCAGTAACATATTAAGTACAAAATTAACTTAATGCAGTAGAATAGCGAGTCTTATCGCTACTTTAAGTAACCACTAATTTGGATATGACTATTCACATACGCGCCGCTTCACAAAAAGATTTACCTCAACTGGATGAGCTAATGTTTCAACTTCACCAGCACCATCATGAGTCATGCCCCGAATTTTTTAAAACCTCAGAAGAAATTGAGCAAGAAAAAAGTATTGGCCGCTATTTAGATTCTCCTGAATGCTTAGTGTATGTCGCGATAGATGCTTCAGATTCAGTTGTTGGTTTTGTTACCGGGCATTTTTGCGAACTCGTTTCGACGGTAAGTAAAGCGATACCTATGGGTAATATTGATGAGTTATTTGTCATACCTGAATATAGAAACTTAGGGGTAGCGGCACAACTGTTGGCTAAGATAGAACAAACCTTAGTTGATTACGGTGTTCAGCAAATTTTTGTTGAGGTGTGGGCGTTTAATCAAGCTGCGCGATCTTTATATAATAAGTTAGGCTTTGCTTCACATATACATTGGCTTAGGAAGTCGGTAATTTAATGGTATTCAAATTAGGTAAGCGAGTGAGTAAATATTTAATTCTGATCTTGTTTTTTGTGTCTTCATTTATTGTGTCCGCATCAGAAGAAACGAAGATAGAAACAGTGTCTCCTCATATTAAAGGGGCTTTATGTTATATCAAAGCCGATGATCAAGTGGTGTTTGTCGATGAGGTTTTCACTAAGAAGCTATCACTTCCAGGAGGAACCATTGCGGTAAATGAAGCCCCTAATAAGACTGCAGAAAGGGAAACATGGGAAGAAACGGGGCTTGTTGTTACGGCTAAAGAAGTATTAACCGAGACTGAAACGGCAGTTGTTTATCACTGTACGCCAGATTCGGGGGTGATTGCTTTTACAGCAAGAGATGAACAAGGATTTCATACTTTACCAGCTTGGTTTGCCCCAGATTTTCGTATTGAAGTGAATAAAGTGTTATTGGCCTATACCGATAGTATCGTTCCACAACAATATCGCTACCCTGAGCAGTATGAACAACAAGTGTTAAATCATGATGTTCCTAATGCACCAATTCAATATATTGATTCTGCTATCAGTGCTGCGCCCCCAGTTCATCAGTTTGAATTATCGATTATTCAAGCTATTCAATCTAGTATTATTCAGTTACCAGAGGCAATATCGAATGTATTGATAAGTAGCCTTAAAATAATCAATTTGTCATCGAGTATTTTGGGGATCTTATTCTTGCTGCCAATCTTAATTTATTACTTTGGCGGTAAATCGATTCTACATATGACGTTTATTGGTATTGTGACGGTGTCAATAACATTACTTATTCAGCTTGGTTTAAAGTACCCTCGACCATTTATTTATCAACCTTCATTACAATTTAGTGATCCACTTGGTTTTAGTACGCCTAGTATACGTGCTGCACTCAGTGTGGTGTTAATTGGTTATCTGTTCCATGTATGGCGAAAAGTCTACGATTATGATTCCATTTGGGGTTACTTATTTGGCGTTATTGTACTGACCTTAGTACAAGGAATATCAAGTGTTATTCTTGGTGAACAATTTGCCTCGGATGTTTTATTTGGTTATGTAATAGGATTATTTACATTGTGGCATTATATTCGTTTAGAAAGTAAACCATCGATCACAATGAAACTTGTGATGCAGAATCCGGCGCTATGGTGGGTATCATTTATCGGTTTAAGTGTTTTAGCTTATCAATTTCATTCAATACAGCTGGCGAATATTGCTGCTGTCACTTTTGCGTTATTACTTTCATTACCAAGCTTGTTAAAAGTACAACGCCTTCATACGCCTTATTTAATCATAAAGTTAATTATATGTTGGTTAATTGGGGGGGGGATTTTATGCGCTCAATCGCTCTGGTTTCCACAGTTGGTACAAAGTTCAATTAGTGGTTATTTTGCCCAGTGTGGTCTTTGGTTTGTTTTAACCTACATGATCCTTAAAATTAGTTGTATCGGCAATAACCAAACAATAGAGAAATCCTTATGACATCAAAAGCCGTCGTCGTTTTTAGTGGTGGACAAGATTCAACCACTTGCTTAGTTAAAGCCCTCAAAGAATTTGATGAGGTGCACGCCATTACGTTTGATTATGGGCAAAGACACAAACTTGAAATTGAAGTTGCCCAATCCTTAGCGAAAAAGTTAGGCGTTGCGGCCCACAAAGTGATGGATGTGAGTTTATTAAATGAACTTGCGATCAGCTCGTTAACTCGTGATGACATTCCAGTTTCGCATGAACTACAAGATAACGGTTTGCCGAATTCTTTTGTACCGGGTCGGAATATCTTATTTTTAACCCTTGCGGGCATTTACGCTTATCAAATCGGTGCTCAAAATGTGATTACTGGCGTATGTGAAACGGATTTTTCTGGCTACCCTGATTGTCGTGACGAGTTTGTGAAGTCGATTAATCAATCTTTAGTGTTAGGTATGGATCGTCAATTTACGATTGATACTCCATTAATGTGGCTTAACAAAGCAGAAACCTGGGCATTAGCAGATCAATTTGATGCGTTAGATCTCGTAAGAAATGAGACACTCACTTGTTATAACGGCATGATTGGTGATGGCTGTGGTGATTGCCCAGCGTGTGGTCTTCGAAAGGCAGGTTTAATCGATTACATCGAAAATCGAGATGCTGTGATGGCGGCTTTAATCGCGAAGCAATCCTAATAACTTTACGTTACCTAAGACTAAATAATCTTGCTGTAAAAAAGCCCTTCAATATGAAGGGCTTTGTTTAATATAGTTATCTATTTGATTTAAAGGTATAGTTTGGCTAGATCACTAGGCTCAACTTCTTTACCTTCAAGTTGTGCATTCCAGTTAGTACCAATTAGAACACCATCTTCTGAAAGAGTGATTAACCAGTCTTCAACAAAAATGTCTAACGGGATTTCTAGTACTTCAAAATCAGACCATTCTTCAACATTGTGCATTTGAGCATCTTCTTTTGATGACCAAAATGGCATAACTTCACTATTCTCAAACTCTGATGAATCACAAGCTAACCAGCCATCTTCGTTTTTAAGTCCCCAAACCAATTTCGTTTCTTGAGTTTCTTGTACGAAAAGATCAAGATTAGCTTGAATGTCCGATGTTAATTTTGACATGTTATTACTCTCTACTGTGAGTTTGATAAATTGATTAATGAGCTAGGTATATTGTAACTAACGTTGTGTATGAGTACACAATAGCCATTAAATTACCTGACAAGCAAATCCTTTAAGGTAAAAACCTTCAGGGTAGGCGCTGTCTACTGGGTGATCGGCGGCTTGTCCAAAACGTTCAATAAATTGCATTTTACGACCAGCATCCAAAGCTGCGTCCGCTAAAATTTTCTGGAACAGGTTTTGCTCCATAAGCCCCGAGCATGAATAGGTCAGCAATGTGCCGCCCGGTTTTAGAATCTGCATAGCAAGCATGTTGATATCTTTATAGCCGCGGCAAGCCCCATTTAATTGTGCTTTTGATTCGGCAAATTTGGGTGGATCCATGATCACGACATCAAATTTAGTGCCATTTTCACGGTATTCACGTAATAGTTTGAAAACATCAGCATTTAAAAATTCAGCTTTCGATATATCAAAGCCATTGAGCTCTGCGTTGGCTTTTGCGTTATCAAGCGCAGGTTGTGACACATCAGCATTTACAACGTGTGTCGCGTTACCTTTTAATGCATAAAGCCCAAAGCCACCAGTGTAAGAAAAACAGTTGAGTACGGTTTTTCCATCGACATATTTCATGGAAAGCTGGCGGCTATCACGCTGATCTAGGTAGAAGCCTGTTTTATGGCCTGATTTAATATCTACCTGGATTTTTACGCCGTTTTCTTCAATGACAACGACATCCGGTGGTGTATCGCCATGCAATACGCCTTGGCGCTCTTTTAAACCTTCTTTCTTACGAACCGATACATCAGATCGCTCGTAGATGCTGCAAGTAGGGTAGACTACTTTTAATGCTGCAATAAGCTCTTCACGCTTCGCTTCTGCGCCTGCGCTGAGTAATTGGCAAACTAAGAAATCTTGGTAACGATCAATCGTGATCCCTGGCAGACCATCAGATTCACCAGCAATGAGTCGATAACCCGTTAACCCCCCACGTTCGATAATCGCATTACGCATGCTTTGCGCATCCGTTAAGCGTTTAATAAAGAAATCAGTATTAATTTCTTCTTTTTCAAAACTCCAAACGCGAGCACGTATTTGTGATTGAGGAGAAAATGCAGCTTTTGCTAACCATTGGCCTTGGTTGGAATAGATATCTACCGTTTCCCCTAATTGTGGTTTTCCATCGATTTTTTGAATACCACGAGAAAAAACCCAAGGATGGCGACGAAGTAGAGATTTCTCTCTGCCTTTTACGAGATAGATAGCTGATGACATAGTTAGAAATTGCCTGAAAAAAATGAATGTTCTATTTTCATGGAATGTGAGGCGGAAAGCAAATGAATACAGGCAAATGTTTCGTATTAGCGCCATTATCACTAAACTGATAACTGAATGATTAATAGTAAAGGAGTGGATTATGGCCGAATCTAATCGAATGTTTATAGTATCGGGTAGGGTACAAGGTGTTGGCTTTCGTTATCAGACCGCCCATCATGGTTTAACTCTCGGGTTAACGGGGTATGCTAAAAATCTGAATAATGGTGATGTCGAAGTTTTAGCTTGTGGCAATGAGCAAAAGGTGGTTGAGTTTTATGAGTGGCTAAAGCAAGGTCCAAGGACAGCTTATGTTGAATCTGTAAAAGAAGTCGAAACGACGCTTATTACTGAAAGGGATTTTGCTATTTTGTAGTGATTGAGCGTAATCCCTCTCTATTGAAGTTACGGAATATTCTTTATAAGCACTTTGCAGGCTTGGGTAAACCAGCTAATTTTGTTGCTTGTTTCGCTGGGCCTTTTCGAAATAGAGTAAACAGATATTTACTATTACCTTTTTCTGGACCATGCTCTTTTGCCATTGCTTTAACTAGCATCCGAACAGCTGGAGAAGTGTTGAATTCGAGATAAAAATTGCGCACAAATAGAATGACTTCCCAATGTGCATCAGTAAGTTCAATCCCCTCTTGCTCCGCGATCATAGGGACGAGGTCTTCTTGCCAATCTGTGTGATTTAAAAGGTAGCCTTCTTTGTCTGTTTCTATCGTCTTGTCATTATATTGATACATTTCAACCGTCCTGCCGCGTGCACTACTTGAATATATTTCTAATCATAATAGCAATCAAACTCTGAATCTAATGATATTACGATTCAGGCTTCTAGCTGCTTTAAATATACCCAAGTAACTTCAAGGTGCGAGTTTCAGCAAGAGGAAAACAAGTTTTAGGCAAGGCAAATAGAACATGATCATAGTTATTCAATCTCTGTTCAATTTAACGCAACATAAATCTTGTTTTAACTTGCCCCTCGGGAGCTTTATCCAAACCTCTTCTTTTTTATAAGAGATAGGCAGTGTCAGATTAGTTTGAAAGGTACCTACATTCCTTCGCCAATCTTCTTTGCCTAAAGGTTTGGATGATAGCTCTGAATTCTGCACCTTGACGTTACTTGGGTATAGGGACAAAAAAGCCTGAAAGTTTCCCTTCAGGCTTTTGAATGGTTTTAGTATCAGTTTATTGGCAAATTAATCGCGGCTAGTAATACCTAAGATGCTTAGTAAGCTGATGAAAATATTGTAAATAGATACGTAAAGAGTAATGGTCGCTGAGATATAGTTTGTCTCGCCACCACGTACAATACTTTGCGTTGTGAGCAATATTGCACCTGTTGAGAATAAAACAAACATTGCGCTTAATGCTAGGTGGAACATTGGGATTTGGATGAAGAAGCTTGCAACCATACCCACGATTAATACAATGGCACCTGCCATCATAACGCCATTTAATACTGATAAATCACGTTTAGTGGTTAATGCATAAGCGGATGCCGCCATGAAAGATAAAGCCGTACCACCAAGAGCAGTAACAATAATATCGCCCATTCCAGCGCCAACGTACATATTCAGAATTGGACCAAGGCTATAACCTAAGAAACCTGTAAATAGGAAAGCAAATACAAGACCTAAGCTAGAGTTACGGTTTTTCTCTGTTAAGAAAAGCAAACCATAGAAACCAACTAACATTAGAATGATACCTGGGCGAGGTAAGTTTAGCGCCATAGATACACCCGCTACCACTGCAGACCAAAGTAGTGTCATAGACAATAAAAAGTAAGTGTTACGTAACACTCGGTTGGTTTGTACAACGCTTTCGCTTCTTGCGGTGCGTGATGTTAGTGGACTGTTCATAGTTTCCCTCGTTAATACACTTGATACCGATAGCATAACCATTATTTGATTGCAGGGTTACTGCTATCGGATTACTTAAAAATAGACTAAGTATCTTTAAGTACATTAATGGTGCTTAAAGTTCACTTTTTCAAGGTTTTTATTTAATAACCTTTGTATTTATTCTACGGGAATTTCCTTATATCTGTCAGGTGAAGTTGTAACATGATATGAAAATAAAAGTGCTGTTTACGCCTCTTTTAATGTTACCCAGTCTAATTTGATAGAATCGTCCATGCTTTGTAAGAAAGGTAGCATATCTTCTAGAGCCGCTAATTGAGATTGACAATGGCAGTATTCTCTTAATACCTTATTAACTTGTTGTTCATCTTGGTAGGCAGAGGTCACTTCTTGCACTTGGGAATGTGGGATCTTGGCAAATAAAAATGCTTTACTGATGCACTCTTTCCACTGCAAATTAATCAGTTTGTTGGTTTCGTCGGTATCAAAAGCGAGATATTGAGTTTTGTCATTTTGATTACGAGAAACGGCATAGCATAGTTGGCTTTCTTTTCGCTCAGATAATGTTTCTATACTTGCTTTTAGCCATGATGCACTATTAAAGCGAGAGGCTATTTTAGATTGCTTGTTGAGGGGCAACCCATATAGCTCAACTTCATATTTTCCTTTCGAGCCATCGACTAGTGCGCCTAGAGTCGATTGCCAAAATGAAGCTTGATAGTGTGGCGTAGCAGTGTTTATTCCTAGGTATTCAAATAATAGTGATTCATCTAAAGCGGCTGGAATAGACTGCAAAATCGCGACAATATTATCTTCTAACTTCAACTCTGGTGAGCAAAAAATAAAATCTTGCGCGGTAATATGACGAGATTCTTTGTCGTTTAACAGCGCGAGTCCATACTTCTTCATACCCTTTGGTATTAACCACTCAATATTTGTATCAATGTCCTCATACCAGTGACTCGGTAGGTTAGCTATGTCGCAAGTGACAGAGAAGAAACCTGTTTCTAAGTCATAGCACTTTGAGGATAGTAAATATTGAATAAAACCATCGTGTTTAATAGATGTGACGTTTAAAAGTAATTTGGCGCGTTGGGTCTGTAAACTCATACTGCTTTAGGCCTATCTCTATCGGTAAAGTGATTTGCATTTTAATCAGCCTAAAATGTGACGGCTATACACCTATGACATCTTGGTACTTTTTTGAGACGCAGTTTGAAATATCTAATTTATCAATTACATCGGTTGCTTACCCCCACTTGAGTCTGATTGGGTATATCACAATTACTTCTTTTCATATTCAATACTCGACATCTGATTTTTTAGTTGCGTCGCAAAAGGAATGTATCCATATTTTTAATGCTGTTTTTGTTTCATGTTTCAGAACTAACCTCTAGATGATTATCAACAAATAAGGAATGCATCTATGTTAAAACGGAAATCATTTATCATAGTGCTTGGCGCGTTATATACCTTGCCAAGTTACGCCAGTATGAATATTCAACCGGATCCTGAAAATCCGACAGGCTATATAGTCGATCGCACTGAAATACAAGCAATGGAGCAACAAAAAACGTCAGATCCTATGTATGCTATTTGGTCTAAGGCGTTAGAAACCAGAGATAATGCTATTGTTGAGGCTATTGAACCGGGTGCGAGTTCTAACCCAGAAAATGTTAAGAGAGTTGAGCGTGTTTTCCCTCAATCTGACTGGGATTTCTTAACTCAAATGGCAGCGCCAGAATATACCTACACGCGTTTTTTGCGGGCGATAGGCAAGTTCCCTGCATTTTGTGGCGAGTACACCGATGGGCGTGACTCTGACGCAATTTGTAAGAAGTCGATTATTACGGCATTTGCTCACTTTTCACAAGAAACTGGCGGTCATATTTCCAAAGATAATATTTCCGATAATCCACTTGCGCTAGAAGAGTGGCAGCAAGCACTGGTGCATGTTAGAGAAATGGGCTGGTCTGAAGGTCAAGCAGGGTATACCACAGGTTGTGGGCAAGATGATTGGCAAAATAAGCGTTGGCCATGTGCAGCCGGTGAAGGCTATTTTGGTCGAGGTGCCAAGCAACTTTCTTATCATTTTAATTATGGCGCTTTTTCTGAAGTAATGTTCGACGGGGATGCGACGGTATTACTGAATAACCCGGGACTAGTTGCGGATTCATGGCTTAACCTTGCTTCTGCTATTTGGTTTTTCTTAACGCCACAAGCGCCAAAGCCTGCGATGTTGCATGTTATTGATCGAACTTGGAAGCCATCTCAGCGAGAACTCGATGCGGGTATTGGATATGGTTTTGGTACTACTATTAACATTATTAATGGTGGGATTGAATGTGGTGAGCAAAATAAAGAGAAAGGTCAGCCAGTAAATCGTATCCGTTATTGGGAAGGCTTGGTGGCACATTTTCAAATTCCTATTGAAAGTGATGAAACCAATACTTGTTGGCAACAGACGCCTTATGGAAGCTTGAATTTAAATGGTACGACGGATGTGCTGTACACAAACTGGGATGGTAATTGGAAATACTATTCTGATCGTCCAGGCGGTTATTCATTTGAATGTGAGTTGGTTGGTTTCCAAACTGCTTATTCGGCACTGGTTCCGGGAGATTATGAAAAATGTGTCACTAACTTCTATGGCTCTCATGCAGGTTGGCCAGAAGTAAGAGTCGTTGATGAGCTTGAGCCAGTCTCACCCGATCCGGTTGACCCCCCAGTTGATGGTGTAGATTCATGGGACGCGAGTAAGGTTTATACTGGCGGCGACCAAGTGAGCTATCAGGGGGCGATATATCAAGCAGCATGGTGGACGCAAGGAGATACACCAACCAGTGGCGGGCCTTGGTCATTAATGAATGGTGAGGTGAATGACGGTGGGGATGTCGAACCTAATCCTGAACCAACCCCTGATCCTGAGCCAATACCAGATCCGACTCCGATTGAGGATTATATTGTTTGGCAACCAGGTGTGACTCAAATAGCTAACGGTGAAAAAGTGAGTTATCAAGATAAGTGTTTTATTGCCAAAAATGGCCCGGGAGTTTGGGAATCACCAATACAATCAAATTGGTTTTGGGATGAAATTCAATGCCTCTAGTTGATTAGAATAATGAGTTAAGAGATAGATAAACTAAAAAGCCTTAGCAGTGTGAATTGCTAAGGCTTTGTTTCAAATATAGTAGCGTTTAAACGATGAGATTAATGATGCAGTATTTGGCTTAAGAAATTAATGGTACGGTCTGATTGAGGGTTTTCGAAAAACTCTTTCGGGTTGTTTTCTTCAATAATTTCTCCAGCATCCATGAATATGACACGGTCTGCAACTTCTTTAGCAAAGCCCATTTCATGGGTTACACATAGCATCGTCATGCCTTCGCCCGCCAATTCAACCATTACGTCAAGTACTTCACGTACCATTTCAGGATCGAGCGCAGAAGTAGGCTCATCAAATAACATTATTTGTGGATTCATACATAATGAACGAGCAATCGCCACACGTTGTTGCTGACCACCAGAAAGTTGCCCAGGGTATTTATCGGCTTGGTCTGGGATTTTTACCCGTTCTAAATATTTCATGGCAACTTTCTCTGCTTCCGCTTTTGGCATTTTCTTTACCCAAATAGGCGCTAGGGTGCAGTTTTCTAACACCGTTAAATGTGGGAATAAGTTAAAGTGCTGAAAACACATCCCAACTTGTTTACGGATGGCTTCAATATTCTTCAGATCGTCAGTTAGCTCGGTACCACCTACATTAATGCTTCCTTTTTGATGCTCTTCCAAATGGTTAATACAGCGAATCATGGTTGATTTGCCAGAACCTGAAGGGCCACAGATAACGATTTTTTCGCCTTTTGTTACTTTCAAATTGATATTTTTCAGTACGTGGAATTCACCATACCATTTATTCATATCATCAATTTGGATCATGTAGTCTTGTTGTTGAGTCATAATTACTTCCTTGAATGCTTCTATCTTCCAAGAGATCTATACCAATTGTATTAATACCAATTACATTAATTATCTCTTATGGCCAGTATGGAGTTTGTTTTCTAAATAAATGGAGTAGCGGGAAATCCCGAAACAAAATACCCAGAACACTAACCCAACAAACACATAACTCTCAGTTGAATAACCTAACCAGTCCGGGTCGTTATTCGCAGCCTGGCCGATACCTAGTACGTCATACATACCAATGATGAGAACAAGACTGGTATCTTTCAGTAGTGATAAGAAGTTATTTACAATAGATGGAATGGTGATTTTTAATGCTTGTGGTAACACAATTAATCCCATTTTTTGCCAATATGACAGCCCAAGTGAATCGGCTGCTTCGTACTGGCCTTTAGGGATCGCTTGTAAACCACCTCGTACAACTTCTGCCATATACGCTGAATAGAACATCACCACCCCGATTAAGGCTCGAATGAGTTTATCGGTTTGAACACCATCAGCGAAAAAGAGTGGCAACATGACTGAAGCCATAAATAAAACAGTAATCAGTGGAACGCCACGCCAAACTTCAATATAAGCAATACTCAGCTTACTGATAATTGGCATTTTAGAACGTCGTCCTAATGCTAGAACCACACCAATCGGTAACGAAAGAACGATACCTATGGTTGAAAGGATTAACGTAACCAGTAGGCCACCCCATTGGTGAGTATCAACCACTGGCAAACCAAACATCGAACCTTCAAGTAGACCCGCCATTAAAATAGGGTAGGCACTACCAAAAAAGATAAAGATCCAAGTCCGTTTCGGCGTTTTTTCGTAAGCCATCAAGACAACAAGAATGGCAAGTGTCCAGTAAAATAGCTTAGGTCTCCACAGTTCTGCTGCTGGATAAAAGCCGAACATGAACTGATCCCAGCGGACGCTGATAAACACCCAACATGCACCGGTACTACTACATGCATCTCGAGTTGTGCCTATCCAATCTGCGTTGATGATTCCCCAATCTACAATTGACCAAATTGTTGTCACGGCAATATAAGCCATCACTAGGGTCAAAAGACTATTAAGAGGTGTACTAAACAAGTTTTTGCGTAACCAACCGATAAGCCCGACAGTATTAGCCGGTGGCGGGAGGTCAGGTAAAAATTGGTGCTGTTTCATCTAAATTCTCCGCTTGTTATCTTTCTACTAACGCAACTTTGCGGTTATAGATGTTCATGAGCCATGACGTTAATAAACTTAATCCTAAGTAAACTCCCATCGTCATAAAGATGATCTCAATAGCCTGGCCGGTTTGGTTGAGCGTTGTGCCAGCAAAAACCGAGACAAGATCGGGGTAGCCAATTGCCATTGCTAATGAGGAGTTTTTGGTTAAATTCAAATACTCACTAGTAAGGGGAGGAACGATGATTCGCATCGCTTGTGGAATAACAACTAATTTTAGTGTTTTTGATTGCGATAAGCCTAAAGCGGTTGCGGCTTCTGTTTGACCATGACTGACAGCTTCAATGCCTGAGCGAACAATTTCAGCGATAAAGGCTGAAGTGAATATGCCTAGAGCAAGCCATAAAGCGAACAATTCAGGCAATACGGTAATGCCACCTTTGAAATTGAAGCCTTTTAATTCAGGGTAATCTGCCGAAATTGGCATTCCCATAATGAAATAAGCGACAAGTGGTAAGCCGATACATAAGCTTAAAACAATTCTAGTAACTGGCGTTTGTAACCCTGTCACTTTCTGTCTGTTTTTAGCCCAGATATACACACCAATGCTGAGCACAACCGCAAGAATAACCGCAGCGCCGATTAGCCAACTACCAGATTCAAAGATCGGTTTTGGTACATACAAACCACGTATGTTGAGAAATATAGCTTCGCCTAAGCTGAGACTTTGTCTTGCGGAAGGTAGGGCTTGTAGAACCGCAAAATACCAGAATAGTATCTGCAGTAGAGGGGGGACATTACGAACAATTTCTATGTATACCGCAGCAAGACGATTGACCATCCAGTTGGACGACAAACGCGCTATACCGACAGTAAAACCAAGAATAGTTGCTAGGATGATACCGAGAAAAGATACTAAAACAGTATTGAGTAGGCCGACGATAAAGGTGCGACCAAAGGTATAGGTTTCATCATATTCAATTAACGCTAGGCTGATACCAAAGCCAGCCTCACGATCGAGGAAACTAAAACCTGTGGAAATACCACGGTTATTCAAGTTATCGATAGTATTATTGATGATGATATAGAAAAAGTAACCAAGAACTAGCACGGTTATAAGCTGAAAAGCAATCGAGCGGAATCTTGGGTTATAAATAAGGTGAGAAAGGGAGCTACCAGATGCTGACTGATTGACTGCTTTCTCAGATTCATTAGGTTTCATACTGCGTAACCTCAAAATCATTGAAAAAAAAGGGCGGCAGAAACCGCCCTAGTCCAGAGTATTATGAAGTTATGTGTATTAACGAATTGGTGGCGCGTATTGGAAGCCACCTGCGTTCCAAAGTTTATTTACACCACGGTCCACTTTAAGTGGTGAACCTTGACCGACAGTACGTTCAAACATTTCACCGTAGTTACCCACTTGCTTAACGATTTGGTAAGCCCAGTCATCTTTTAGTCCTAGACCTTCGCCTTTTGGACCATCAAGACCTAAAATACGTTTCACGTTTGGATCATTAGATTTTTTCATCTCATCGACATTTGCTTGAGTTATGCCATATTCTTCGGCATTGATCATGGCAAATAATGTCCACTTAGCAACGTTAAACCATTGGTCATCACCTTGACGTACGACAGGGCCTAATGGTTCTTTAGAAATGATTTCAGGTAAAACGGTTGCAGAACTTGGATCTTTTAAGTTCAAACGTAGTCCGTAAAGTTGAGATTGGTCTGAAGTCAAAACATCACATCGGCCGGAATCGAAACCTTTAGAGGTTTGGTCCATTGTGTCAAAGACAACTGGTTTGTATTCCATACCTTTTAATCGGAAGTAGTCTGCAAGGTTAAGTTCAGTCGTAGTACCTGATTGAACGCAAACAGATGCGCCATCAAGCTCAGTTGCGCTTTTAACGCCAAGGTCTTTCTTAACCATGAAACCTTGACCATCGTAGTAAGTCGTTCCAACAAAGTTAAGACCTAGTGAACCATCACGTTGAAGTGTCCAAGTTGTGTTACGAGATAGAACATCTACCTCACCAGATTGTAAGGCAGTAAAACGTTCTTTTGCGTTTAGTGGAACGTATTTTACTTTAGATTTATCACCTAATACTGCAGCAGCAACCGCTTGACAATATTCAACATCAAGGCCTTCCCATTGGCCTTTTGAGTTGGGGTTTGAAAAGCCAGCAAGGCCAGTACTTACACCACATTTTAGTTCATTCGCTTTTTGTACATCTTGCAGTGTGCCGGCAAACGCTGTATTAGCCATCATTGCAGCAGAAACTGCGACTGCTGAAGCGAGAAGTTTAATTGATTTTTGCATGTGTATCCTTCCTGTATACGTCCATTGAAATCAGGTTGAACTGAAAACGAATTTGTCTGTGATTGATTAAACTAATGTTGTTTTAATTAGAATATTTGTTCGGTACACCTTCATATTTAAGTGAGGTTTCGTACCTGTTTTACTCTTAAAGAGTAGGAAAGAATTTGAAATACACAAATCACTACATCCATTATGTGATTGAGTTGCATCACAAATCTTTCATTAAATTTAGGATGTATAAATGTCATAGCAATGTAAATAGTGCAATGATGCACCACGATGTCACATCTAACCTTTTATTCTGAATAGTTGAGTAAGGGCGTTATATAATTATCAATAAAGTAGTTACTAATGGATTAATCAATAAGTGAGGGGGGTAAATTCAAAGTAAAATTGTTTGTGATAAAGATCTTATGTTTCCTCTGTGCACAAATTTGGTAGTATCAAGTATGAGTGACACATCACAAAAAGGAATTAAATGCGTTATTTCCCAGTTTTTTTAGATCTAAACAAGAAAGCAGTTCTGGTTGTCGGCGGTGGTGAAGTGGCTTGCCGTAAAGTAGATATGCTTATTAGAGCAGGGGCAAATGTAACGGTAGTCTCACCGAATATTCATCCTTATTTACTTTCTCTAGCAGAGCAACAATCACTGCTTTGGGTGAAGGCGTTTTACCAATCTGAGATGTTGCAAGACTATATTCAGGTCTGGGCTACGACCGATAACTCCCAGTTGAATCATCAAGTTCACCATGATGCTAAGCAAAAAAACATTATGGTTAATGTTGTTGATGACAAACCTTATTGTGACTTTATTACACCGTCTATGATCAACCGTGGTCGTATTCAAATAGCGGTATCCAGTGGTGGGGCGTCACCAGTATTAATTCGTTATTTACGTGAAAAGTTAGAATCTATGTTGCCACAGAACTTATCACTATTGGCAGATTTTGGCGCATCTAAACGTAATAGCATTAAAGAATCATTAGCCACGGTAGATGAAAGACGTAAGTTTTGGGAGCGTTTCTTTTCTTCAGCAAAAATTCCAACCATTACCAAGCGTGAACAATTGGAATCTCTATATCTCGATACCTTACAAGATAAAGTGGAAGTGACGTCAGTTTTGCATTGGATTCAGTTTAATCATGATGTCGAAAACCTTTCGATTAAAGCACTACGTTTAATGCAAGAATCTGAATTGGTTTTGTATCCAACGAATTGTCCATTTGAATTTGTGGATTTATGCCGTCGTGATGCAGACAGAGAAGAATACCAAGATACACACCATTTAGCCGGGTTAATCGAGAAAGCTAAAGCGGATAAATTAAGAGTCTGTGTTTTCACGGCTAATGATCCAATTGCTTCAGAGATGAAGCTCTTGATGGGCAATGACAAGTTAATTAGAATTGCTGAATAAACCATCAACTTAGTCTAAACTTTAAAGAGTAGGCTTCGTGGAGGTGATTATGGATCACCAACATCATCAAAAAGATAACCCTTTAGTTAACGATCTCGTGACCAAAGGGTTTATTTATACCACTTTGTATCACTTATCGTGGCCGCAACAAACCTTAACGGTAGATAGCGGCCTAGTGCTAAGGTTTTATCACCGCGGCATGTTAGGCATAACGCCTGCTCACTACAAAGGGGACAGTGCTACGGTAATATCGGCTGGAATTCATGGTGATGAAACTGGGCCGATCGAGCTGGTCGATAAATTGGTTTCGCAAGTACTATCTGGTGAGGTGACCATCAGCCATCCGTGTTTGTTTATTTTTGCTCATCCCGATGCCACCATAAAGAAACAGCGTTTTATAGAACAAAACCTCAATCAACTTTTTGAAATATCCAATAGGAAAGTACGAGGAATTGAAAGTGAAATTGCCGCTAAAATAAAAGATGTCGTCGAATTGTTTTTTGAACGTTCTTCTGGAAAGAAACGCTGGCACCTTGATCTTCATTGTTCCTCTCGCCCTTCTCAATATCCTGTTTTTGCTATCCGTCCGGCTACCAGACATCAATCTGACATCACCGACCAAGAATTAAAATACTTTGCTCAGCACGCAGATGTTCAGGCTGTTTTGTTATGTCATCATCCTAGTTATGCGTTTAGTTGGTATACCGGTGAGTATTTCCAAGCGAAGAGTTTAACCATCGAACTTGGGCAACTTAGATCATTAGGTGAAAATGATCTTTCCGTGTTTACATCGTTTTTATCGGGTATGCATTTATTGCTCAATCGAAATGGAAAGTTAGATGATGTGAATTGCATGAATCAAGATATTGCAGTTTATGATGTGGTTGATGAGATCCGTAAGCAACATCCAGATTTAGCCTTTACAGCACAACAAGCACTAATCAATTTTGAGCCACTGTACTTAAATCAAGAATACGGAATACAAGGCGGCGTTCCGATGATCTGTGAATCTGGTGGTTACGCTTTAGTGTTTGCTAATGATAAGGTGGATATCGGTCAGAGAGCGGCATTATTGGTCGAAAGAATTCGCTAAAGATAAATATATTATGAGTTTACTTTTCAATTGATGCGTAATTGGTATGGTATCGAAAACACCGCAAGCTTATACTCTTCGTACTTGAAGCTGCAGCTTTGTTGACGGCGTTCATTCACCCCAATCACATAGACGAGCTATGCTCATGGGGCTTCATTCACTTGTCGCCTCACTGCAACTCCAATGATTTTGAGTATACATAAGTGACTATGATCATATGCAATTCAATCAGTTAATTCACACCAAACACCAGAGCTGGAAACTGCCATTCATTTTAATCACGATCTTTTTAGTCAGCGTGAGTGCTATCTATTTATCAGTTGGTGATTTATCCCTGTCTTTTTTCCATCCTATGTCTGATTTACAGCAACAAGTGATCGTCAACCTTCGACTACCTAGGTTGCTTGCTGCCATATTATTAGGCGCTTCACTTGCGGTGGCTGGTGCAACTTTACAGGTCTTATTAGGCAATCCGCTGGCAGAGCCCGGTATTATTGGTATTTCAGGCGGGGCAAGTCTAGCGATGGTGATCGCCTTGTTCTTTTTTCCTGTCTTAATGTCGCCACTAGGTTCAATGGTCGTCGCGATATTGGGTTCGTTAGTTTTTACGCTTTTAATTGTGTCACTTGCCAAAGCGATGCGTTTAACCACAGGCCGCTTGTTACTGATTGGGGTAGCGTTAGGGATTTTATCTAGCGCCGTTGTGACGTGGGCATTTTATTTCAGTGATGACTTTAACCTCAGAATTCTAATGTATTGGCTAATGGGGAGTATTAGCGGAGTGTCTTGGGCTCAAGTGGCACTAGGGATCATAATGTTACCCTGTATCGTTTGGTTGTGTTTCAAAGGTCGAGATTTAGATTTATTGATGGCAGGTGAACAACATGCCAAACAACTTGGGTTGGATGTGTTTGCTCTACGTTGGAAGTTGATTATTTATGTGTCGATATTGGTCGGCTGTTCAGTGGCGATTGGCGGAGTGATCAGTTTTATAGGTTTAGTGGTTCCGCATCTCATTCGTTTGATTTTTGGCAGTGAAAACCGTTACCTGTTACCGATGTCTGCACTGTGTGGCGCAAGTTTATTGGTACTGGCTGACTTACTTGCCAGAGTATCACTGACCAGCGCAGAACTGCCTTTAGGTGTAATGACAACGACAATTGGTGCGCCAGTGTTCATTTGGATGTTACTACGTGGGCATGATCAGAATTAATTATGAATAAAATAACGCCTATGCTCGATATAAAAGATCTCAGCGTATCAAATCGTTTGATGCCAATGAGCTTTCAAGTCAACCCTGGGGAAATCCTACATGTAATTGGTCCAAATGGGAGTGGCAAAAGTACCTTGCTTGAAGTGTTATCTGGCTTACTTGCGCATCAAGGAACCGTCACTTTTAGTGGTGAATCAATCGCTCAATATGATTTGAAAGAACTGGCAACGATCCGCGCCTATTTATGTCAGTCAGATCGACCAGCGTTTAATATGTCGGTCTTTCAATATTTATCGCTCTCTATCAACAAAGACATCCACCATGATGTAGTAGAAAAAGCGGTGAGTGAAATTATCACGCAGCTTTGCATTACCGACAAGCTAGGCAAAAGCATTCATCATTTATCCGGTGGTGAATGGCAAAGAGTACGACTTGCCGGAGTATGCCTGCAAGTGTGGCCAACATTAAACCCAGATGCGAAAGTATTGCTGCTCGATGAACCCGCAGCCCCTTTAGATGTTGGTCAAGAAAGCTTGCTGTACCAAATGATAGAAGTGATGGCGAGCAAAGGCTTAACCGTAGTGATGGCAAATCATGATTTGAATCGAACCTTGAGACATTCGGATAAAGTGTTGATTCTTAAAGAAGGTGTATTAAAAGCAGTAGGCGAAACAAAGTCGCTATTAACTAGTCAATTACTGACAGAGATATTTAATACCCAAGTCACGCGAATTGAGCATGATGGACAAGCGCACTTATTGTTTGATTAATGGTCTGGTATTGATGTCTATTCTAACTTAATCATACAACTTCGGGAGCTTTAAAGTTGTCATTCCAGCCGAGCCTAGGCGAGAGCAGGAATCTATTTACCACAAGCGTATATTAGAAGTTTGAGTGTGCTTTCTTTAGATGCGTTTAACTAAACAATAAGTGTTTAAAAATTACTCGCTCCCTTTCACGTTCTGTGTGTTTATACAGTTATAATTTAATTTTTGGGGTCTTAAACGGTTTTGTGTGAAAGCGAGAACTTATACCTATATGTTAGCTATCAGGATTAATTGTAAGGTATTGTTAATTAAAAATAATATGTAAAAATTGAAAATGCATCCCTGTCACAACTATCTCGCTAAACCCAATTCTCGCTTTCTCCATCGCATAAAATCGGCTAAATGCTTTAATAAAGCGCTCATTAGAGTATCTTATGGCAATAAATGAATTGGTTAGCAGTGAACGTGTTGAAATAATCTGCGGGTTTATCCGTGTTTCTTGCTAATATACTGTTATGTAACATATTCCCCCCTGAAGTTTGTGGTAATGAAGGGGGGAGGAGAATTTATGGCAGTGTTTTAAATAGAAATTCAACCCATGCTGGTGCGTTTCCACTTGCGGAAGCTGCTGTGACAAAGACAAATTCCTTTAGCTTTGATATTACACTTGGTTTTTCATCTAGAATCTTATTTGTAAATTCTTCGACTTTCTCGGTATTTTTATTTTCTGCAGATGAAACTAAGTGACTGATAAGAGTTTGTATATTGCTATCCTGATCTTTTAGCATACTCGTAAGTTCAGTAAAGTAGTCTTTGTTTTGTATGGTTAATTGATTGTTTGTATGAAGTATCTCGCTAAATTTCTCCTTGAAATAAGCTAGATCCTGCTCTTGTTTTACGATAATAGAATCCTGCCTAGCAACAATACCTTCAATCATCATTTTCTTTTCGTTTGCCCATTCAAGTTCGCCTTTGTATTGTATTATTTGACGTTTGAGATCCATTATTTCTACTGGGTCATGGGTATATTGTTCCGGTGTGATTTTCTCGAAAACAACTAAACCATAATTAGTCAAATACTCCTCGACAATTTCTTTGTCTCCTTCAGGGTGTTCGATCGTCATGACGATTTTTGTTCCGATCTGTTGTATCGAAAATGCTACCCCTCCATTGGGGTATTTTTTACTAAGGACGTTTCCGAAGTTTTGAAGTATAGATAGGCCTGCTACATGGTGTTCTGGAGCAAAAGAAATAGATTTAACTATCCGATCTTTCTGTTCATTAGCTTGTATCGCTTTTTCTGCGTAGCGTAGTTTCCGCCACGCTTCAGAATTCGTTTTGCTGCGCTTTACTAATTCTTCATATATCGGTATCGACTTGTTGAAGTCTCCTTGAGCTTCATAAATATCTGCCAGCTTAAACATGGTCTTTGTTGTACCGACTTCTTCAGCTTGGCTAATGAGCAACCGTTTAGCTTCATCTAATTGTTCATTTTTAATTAGGAAATTAATGTAGCAGTCTTTAATACGGTGATTGACCATTTTTGAAGTATGTTTTACCGATATTAGTTGCTCAAAAATTGCCACGCCTTCAGAATAATCAAGATGTTCCGATACAAATAGTGCATAGTGCTCGGACAATTTAACCTTTCTATCAAAGGCATTGGAAGCGAATGCTTTAAGGAAAATTGAGTGTGCTTTTTCTATGTCGCCGCGGTTTGCTAAGTTCTCTGCATAATTGATCCAAGCTGTAGGCTTATTAGGGTTCTGCTGCCAATATTCTTCTGCTGTTGGCCAACTTTTTTCTTCAGGTAATTCTGGGATCTCAAAATCATCTATCATTACTCACCTTCGATATGTGTTTTAATTTTTACCTCTATGCTACAGCATTAATATGTTACATAACAAAGCATTTAAGACGGATTCACAATGCTCGGCATTTTCGGTTTGCTTCCAGTTAAGTGTTTACGGCACAATACTTTTAGCTCTGTGGTCTGCGTTGCTCACCACTTAATGCGGCGTTACTTTCCCATATATCAACTAATCCGTTAAATGCTAATTTAGCAAAGCCAGTGACTCGGCTTTGTCTAAATGAAACTTACGTGAAAGCGAGATCCCGCATCTTCTTCGCTTAGGCTCATGTGCGGGATGACAAGGCCGGAGCTATTCATTTAAGTCAATCGTGAGCCATTATATCCGCGGGCCAACTATACGATTTGGCTAAGGTTAATCATTGATGTGTCAGATCCCATGTGAGTTAAAACAGGCTAGTGGTTCGATATTGATAAAGCGACTTACGGTCACATGATCGTTTATAGAGCAAAGCACGCCAAATCTGTGCAATAGAATCTACCCACAAAGTATTATATAAAATATAGAAAGTGATAAAAACAAAACTGAACGTAAATATATCAATAAAACAATAGGTTAGAGTTTTATTGGGAAGTGATGAAAAGTTGGCACATAAATGGCATTAGTGAAAGGGATACATTCTCGTCCTACCTTGTGTTAACAGAGATAGCTTTTTACTAAAAGTCATGCATTTAACACACATGCCTGCCTCATCTGAGACAGGCTTTTTTTTATCTGTGAAATCTATCTTTGAAACAAACCGTTGAAACTCAGGACTAGTTAGTCAGTTTTTCTAAATCCGCAGGGCGGTAGTAAACCGATTTCAATACTTTTCCTTTACGAACCGTTTTGCCTTGCATCTCTACATCTTTAGCGCATTTGGCAATGATGTATTCGCCTTTTTGCACGCCTTCAAGTTCAACACCTTGTTTAGCGTAGAAAGCTTGAGTTTCCGTGAATTCTTGTTCGTTGCGGCATACTTTACTCATATTGCTTGAATGCACTTCATCCCAACAGGGTAGGAATTCAATGCCACGGTTTTTCGCCACATGCAGTAATAATTCGATGATGTAGCTAATACCGACATTACTGTCTACTTGCTCGTCACCACGATGAACTAAACGCCCCATAAGAACGTAAACCGTATCAACAATTGCATCAGCTTGTTCGGTTTTACAATCCGCTTCGGCAAGTTCAGTTAGTTCTTCAATCGCAAGAGAAGTGTGCAAAGTATCGGCTTTGTCATCGAGAGAGGCTAGGTCTGCGACAGGGAGATCAAAAGTTGAACGGAATTCCGTAATATCACGATATAAGTGTTGGTAAAGTTCCGTTGAAAGTAGGATAAATTGCATGTCATTGCCTCTTGAATAAAAGTTGCGGCAGATGATAACAAACAATGCCTATTTCGGTCATGATCAATTCAATTTTTCCGCGCGGTTAAGCTTGTAGGTAAGCACGAGAATGGCGATATATAACACACTGCCGCCTAATGCGACTATGTTCCAGCCACCGTGTTGCCAGCAATAGATTAAATAAAACCCACCGAGGCTACCACCAACATAATAGTGAACAAGATATAAAGCCGTCGCACTGGCTTTTGCTTGTTGTGCTTTCGAGCTAACCCAACCATACGCCAATGAGTGAGTAAAGAAAGCGCCACTACTAATTAAGATAAGCGCAATAAACATCGCATATAAATTTGGAATCAGTGCTATGAGCATCCCGATTAAACTGACTACCGTGCCTATTACAATGCCGCTGGTGGAATTAAAGCGTAGGCTCCATTGGCCACTAAGTTTGGAGGTTAAGGTGCCAGTTAAATAACAAAGAAAGATAAGCGATACCAAGCTCACAGGAAGTGAGAAAGGTTCACCGACCAAGCGAAAGCCCATTACGGTATAAAGGTTAACAAACAAGGCAAAGTTTAACCCGCCAATTAACATCGCAAACCATAGTCTAGGGGTTTGTAAGTGATGGATAGCATCTTTTAAATGACTAGACAATGATGTTTGTTTGGCGACAAAGTTTTTCTGCGCGGGCACCCAAAGCGTCACCAATATTGCGATGGCAAGACTAAACAACGCCATGCCAATTACCGCAGTTTGCCAACCTAACCATTCACCAACGACGCCGCCATAAATTCTGCCAGTGATTCCGCCTAATGAATTGGCACCAATATACGAACCTACCGCGAGCAAAAATACTTTAGGGCTAAACTCTTCTGCCATGTAGGCCACGGCAACAGAAATATAACCCGCCAAGGCAACTCCCATTAAAGCCCGTGAAGCAATCAGTAGCCCGAGTTGATCGGAAAATAAAATACATAAACCAACAACAGGTGAGGCATACAAACTGAACAACATGATTTTACGTCGTCCAATCTTCTCAGAATAAATTGCCCAAGGTAATAGTGACAAAGCTAATGTTAATGTTGCGGCGGCTAAAACCCAGTTAACATGCGCTGCAGTGACTTGATAATGTTCAGCAATCAAAGGTAATAAAGGTTGAAATAAATACAAATTGCAGAACGAAATAAAAGAGCCAATGAAGAGCCCAAAGGTCACTTTTTTTAGATCCTTTGGGTTGTCATTATCTAGTGGCTCGTGCTGCCTCGAATCATTCTTTGATAAGTCTGTATGCTGTTGGAGGGAAGTCGTCGACATTAACGGTACTCAATTGAACGTAATAACAGAATTTTATCAATAGCCATGATATATATAAAATATATTAAATTAATAGTCTCTATCTGTTTTTGATCTAACTTGTTTAAGTGTTACGTTCATCAACGTCATTATAGAATCAGGAAAGCAATGCATACGAAATTTATGAATACCAAAGCATTAAAGTACTTTGTCACCATCGTAGAAATGAAAAGTTTTAGCCGAGCTTCTGAGGTTTTGCATGTTGCGCAGTCGGCCTTAAGTGTTTCAATTAAAAAACTCGAATTATCAATAGGTTTAACAGTATTACATCGACATGAAAAGGGTGTGCAATTAACTGATGAAGGTTTGCGTTTATATAAACATGCGAAAGAAATTCTTCAGAAACTTGATGATGCAGCGCTTGAAATGCAAGAGCTAAAAGGGTTAGTTAAAGGCGAAGTGAGACTCGGTGTACCTAGCATGATGGGATCTTATTTCTTTCCTGATATTTTGATGGCATTTAAACAACAATATCCAGATTTAAAAATGACTATCATTGATGCAGGCACACAATCGATTCGGAAAATGCTGCTCGATGGAGAGCTGGATCTCGGTGTGATTCTTAATGAAAATGTACCGGATTCTCTAGCCATTGAACCATTAGTAGAAGATGAAATGTTAATGGTAGTGAGTCCTGAACATGAGTTTGCCACTAAGCGTTCGATTTCAATAATCGAATTCTTTTCTCAAGAATTAATCATGTTTAAGAAAGGGTATTTTCATCGAGAAATGGTCGACAAATTGTGTATTGAACATGGGTTTGAACCCAACATTTCTATTGAAACCAATTTGATCCCGATGATTTTAAAAGTGGTACAGAAAGATTTTGCGGTTGGGGCATTATTGAAACTAGTGACTGAACAAGAGAGAGGTGTGGTAGGTATTCCATTTGATCAACCAATCATACTTAAAATAGGCATGGCTTGGCGTAAAACAGGATATTTATCTGTAGCGGATAAAGCCTTTATGGAATTCACCAAGCAAGCTTTACCCGCCGCGATAGGCCGAGAAAAGTAATCGGTATATAATACCCGAAGTAGTTGGAGTTGCAGTGAGGCGACAAGCGAATGAACGCCGTCAACAAAGCTGCAGCTTCAAGTACGATGGGTATCAGTCTAGTCGATATATTCTTTATGTACTCGACGAGTAATACCGGTAAACAAGGTGTAGGGAATCGTATCGCAATAATTTGCAACGTCAGCAGCCTTTACGTTCTTCCCCCATAACTCGACGGTAGAGCCGATTTCAGCATTTGGAATATCCGTTAAGTCTACCGTCAACATATCCATTGAAACACGTCCTACAACTTGTGTACGAACGCCATTGACCATCACTGGCGTACCATCTTTCGCATGCCTTGGATAACCATCAGCATAACCAATAGCTACAGTACCTATCTTCATATTACGTTCACATCGATACCTTTCACCATAACCAACGGATTCGTTCATTTTAACTTCACGTATTGCGATGACTTTTGAGGTTAGCGTCATCACTGGAATCAGTTGTTCTGAAGCGGAATTTGGGTGTGAAAGTGGGTCTGCACCATACAATAAAATACCCGGACGCGTGTAACCCTTAAATTGCTCGCTATGAGTTGAAGGGTGAGCTAACGTCGCCGCGCTATTGGCAAAACTGCTCGTTTTAGAATCTAATTTTTCTAGAGTTGATATACAAAGCTCTAACTGGCTTTGTGTCATCGATTTATCGAGTTCATCGGCACAAGCAAAGTGAGTCATGTGAACGATACTTTCGACTTGCGGTAACGCGTTTAATTCCTCAAAAGCCGCAGGGTAGTCTTGTGATGAGAATCCTAAACGATGCATGCCGCTATCGAATTTTAGCCAAATCGTAAATTGAGAAGATTGAGGTTGGCGTTCAATCGCTTCAATTTGTGCTTGGTTATGCACCGCTGTCCAGAAGTTATATTGTTGGATAAGCTCAAGTTCAGATTCTTCAAAAAAACCTTCTAACAAAAGAATAGGTTGTTTGATGCCCGATTCTCGTAACTCTATTGCTTCTTCAATACAGGCAACACCAAAGGCATCGGCTTCTTGTAGAGCGTGGGCCAATTTCACAGCGCCATGACCATAAGCATCGGCTTTAATGATCGCCACGGCTTGTGAGTTAGGCGATTGCGCTTTTGCCACGCGGTAGTTATGTTGAAATGCAGCAAGATCAATACTTGCTTTGGTTGGTCTAGTCATAGTAGCGCTCGATAGATAAGCCTTCAGGATCAATATCCGGCTGTTTGTTGTTGATAATATCTGCAACGAATTTGGCAGAGCCGAGTGACATTGTCCAACCTAAAGTACCGTGGCCAGTGTTCATATATAAATTGGAGTACTTAGTGCCACCGAGTATGGGGGTGCTGTCAGGTGTCATTGGACGTAAACCACACCAAAATTCCGCTTTGGCGACATCTGCTGCACCAGGGAACATATCTTGAATCACAAAATCTATACTGGCTCGGCGCTTCAATGGGCGCTCTAAGTTAAACGATGCAATTTCTGCGGTTCCGCCTACTCGAATGCGATCTTCAAAACGTGTGACCGCCACTTTATACGTCTCATCCATAATGGTCGATTGAGGCGCGCGTGATTCATCTTCTATCGGTAAGGTAAGTGAATAACCTTTGATTGGATAAATAGGTAAATCGATACCCAACGGCTTCATTAATTTAGGCGAGTAACTCCCTAGTGCACAGACAAACGTATCGGCCTTAACGACACCTTTATCGGTTTTGACACTAACGATTTTACCGTTCGATTCTACTAAGTGTTCAATATTGGTATTGAGCATAAACGTCACACCAATCGCTTCACATTGTTTAGCAAGCTCGGTGGTAAACTTATAACAATCGCCGGTTTCATCACCAGGTAGACGTAGGCCACCGACAAACTTATCTTTTACATTCGCAAGAGCAGGTTCATGTTCGATGCAACCTTGTATATCTAAAGCTTGATGAGGAATCCCCAATTGCTCAAGAACCGCGATATCTTTTTGCAGCGCATCAACTTGTTTTTGCTTACGGAACAATTGTAATGTGCCTTTTTGGCGTCCATCGTAGTTAAGGTTGAGCTCTTTACGAAGATCAACAAAGCAATCGCGACTATATTCAGCGACACGTAGCATGCGAGCTTTGTTGGTTTGGTAGCTTTTAGTGTTGCAGTTAGCCAGCATTTTACACATCCATGAAAGGGTGTAACCATCAAGCTCTTTCATGTTAATCATAAATGGTGATAGATCTTGCATCATCCAACCAATCGCTTTGAAAGGTACACCCGGCGCTGCCCACGGGGAACTGTAACCTGGAGATATCATACCAGCATTACCGTGGCTCGTTTCTTCTGCAACATGGTTTTGTCTATCAATTACCGTCACTTCATGGCCGGATTTCGCCAAATACCAAGCTGTTGTGACACCAAGTACACCACCACCTAAAATTGCTACTTTCATGATCTTCCTTAAGTAAAAACAACAATGAATAAATCCAAGTTTATTGCAAAATTAGGAGAATGGTGCTTTGAAGTTTTCAAACTTCCAGTTTTTTATTTTGTAAATGTTATGAATTTGTAGCATAAAAATTATTTAATATTACAAGGTGTTAAAGTGAGATTTAGATCTGATTTTTATGCAAGAATAAGAAACTAAAAGTGAACTTGGGTTAATCGCTTGGGTGGGCACTGTTTTTATAGGTATTTTTATCTGGAACAAAATTCATCTATAAAGTTCACTAGCCCCAAGAGGCTTCTGATTGTAGTTGCTGATGTTTATGAGTTAAAATTCTTTTTTATTTAATGATTTAGATTGTTATTGAATCAAGCATTGGCTAAGGGCTATTTTATGAAGCAATGGTTGTTTTTAGGTGTCGCAATTGTCTCTGAAGTGATTGCTACTTCGGCGATGAAATCCAGTGAAGGTTTCACTCGATTAATTCCTTCTCTTATTGTGGCAGTCGGTTATGTCGCGGCTTTTTATTTTCTATCGTTAACACTAAAAACGATACCAGTTGGTATTGCTTACGCGATATGGGCTGGACTTGGGATTGTACTAATCGCTGCCGTTGGTTGGATTATTTATGGTCAGAAACTCGATCTAGCCGCTATGCTTGGTATGGGGCTTATATTATTAGGTGTACTGGTAATTAATGTTTTTTCTAAAGTTGGTGGGCATTAATTTGATCTTTTCCTAAGCCAACTTCGTAGAGTCATGGATGAATCTAAAACAAGGATGTTGTATGACATTATCCAAATGCATTTCTAGAGTACTCCCGTTTTTCACTGCGCTACTCCTGACTGGCTGCTTAGGCATGCCGAAATCCGTGACTCCCATTCAAGAGTTTGATCTAAACCAATATCTAGGCACATGGTATGAAATCGCTCGTCTCGATCACTCCTTTGAACGCGGTTTAACACAAGTTACCGCTGAGTACTCATTAAAAGAAGACGGCGGCGTTAAAGTGATTAACCGTGGTTACTCAGCCGCAGAGGGCGAGTGGCAACAAGCGGAAGGCAAAGCGTATTTTGTTAATGCGCCCAATGAAGGCTACTTAAAAGTCTCGTTCTTTGGCCCTTTCTACGGCTCATACGTGATCTTCTACCTCGATCCCGCTGGCCAATACGCCTTTATTTCCGGCCCTGATCACGATTACCTTTGGCTACTATCCCGAACCCCAACCATCGATGATTCCGTTAAACAACAATTCATTCAAATGAGCCAACAGAAAGGCTTTGATGTGAGTGAATTGATTTTTGTAGAGCAGAATAGTGATTCAAATTAGAAAACTCGAACCCCAACAAACGATCCAGTCATCCTGAAAAGCGACGTAGGAACGCAGTTCAGGATCTCCTAAAGTGTGTAGTTACATGTGGTAAAGCCCAAGCCTCTAAGCGTGATTCATTGGTGGGTTCGTAAGTTGGTAGGTTAGTAAGATAGTCGGTTAGCGTTACTTCGAATCACTTACACATACCGCAGACTTAAGTTTATCAACCCCAACAAAAAACCTTGCCCCAAATCTCTCCAGGGCAAGGCTTTATCATTTTAGAGCTAACAGCTACTAGATAATACGAGCGCGGAAAGTTTTTCCTTTCATTTTGCCGTTTGAAATCTTTTTCAAGGCTTGTTTAGCGATGCCTTTTTCAACCGCAACATAAGCGCGCATATCGAATAAGTGGATCTTACCAACGCGTTTGCCGTCTACGCCGTTATCGCCGCCAGTGAGTGCGCCTAGAATGTCACCAGCACGGACTTTCTGTTTTTTGCCGCCATCAATTTGAATGGTCGCCATTTTAGATTCAAACGGAGTGTCAGTTAGCACGCTGTCTGAAGGTAGGGTCGATGGTGAAATCTCAATGTCCATGTACTCATCAATTTGAGCGACTTTAAACATTTCTTTTTCAGCAAATAAGCTAAACGCCATGCCTTTACTACCGGCGCGACCAGTACGACCAATACGGTGTACGTGAACTTCAGCATCACGTGCTAATTGGAAGTTGATGACCGCATCTAGGTTTTCAACATCAAGACCACGCGCAGCTACATCGGTCGCAACCAGAATAGACGCACTCTTGTTCGCAAAACGTAGTAGGGCTTGGTCACGATCGCGTTGTTCTAAATCACCGTGTAGGGCAATAACATCAAAACCTTTGTAATGCAGTTCATCGGCCACTTCTTGCGTTTCACGCTTAGTGTTACAGAAGATCACGGATGACTCAGGTTTGTGTTGTAACAATAAAATCTGAGTCGCTTTCAAACGGTCTTCAAATGAATTGGTTTTATAAAAGAACTGAGAAATGCTTGAGTTGGTGTGTTGGCTTTCTACCTTTACAAGCTCAGGGTGACGCATAATGCGGTTCGCGATCTTTTTAATTTCCGGTGGGAAAGTGGCGCTAAATAGCAAAGTTTGACGCTCGCTTGGCGCTTGTTCAATGATGGCATCTAATGCGTCTTGAAAGCCCATGTCTAGCATGCGGTCGGCTTCATCAAGTACTAGGGTATTCAGTTCTGATAAATCAATACGGCCTTTATCTAGGTGATCAAGAATACGACCCGGCGTACCCACTAAAATGTGCGCGCCGTGTTCTAATGAACCAATCTGCGGGCCAAATGGCATGCCGCCACAAAGTGTGAGTACTTTAATGTTGTGAATGCTGCGAGCCAGTTTGCGGATTTCTTTTGCCACTTGGTCTGCCAGTTCACGAGTTGGGCAAAGCACTAAAGATTGCACACGAAAACGCTTCACGTTCAAGTTGGCTAATAAGCCTAAGCCAAATGCCGCAGTTTTACCTGAGCCTGTTTTACCTTGGCCAATCACATCTTTGCCGGCAATCATCAATGGTAGGCTATCGGCTTGAATCGGCGTCATGGATTCATAACCTAGTGAGGTTAAGTTTTCGATGAGTGCAGGATCTAATGCAAGGCTAGAAAAAGCAGTATTTGCAGGTGCTTTGTTTGTAGGAGAATCTGTAGTCAAAATGGTTTCCTTAAAGGAAGAGCAAGCGCATCTTCGGCTTACTCTATAAAATTGTTTACCCTAGTATATGAAGCAATGGTCGTTGAAGTGACGGCTTCAGTTTTCGAGGGATAGGGTTTAGCTGTTATAAATTTTGTCGAAGTTGGCGGCGTTCCATCCTGCCATCATGCGGTCGCCGATCTTCAAAACGGGTACGCCACGTGCGCCCATCGCTTCAAGTTCTTTACGTCCGCGTTGCATCTTGGCATTACACAAACGGTACTTAATGCCTTTTGAATCTAAATACATTTTAGCGGCTTTACAGTGTGGGCATTTGTCACCCACATATAAGACTACTCGTTTCATAGTGATTATCTTTTTATACTGTTATTAAATTTGTGTCGTTATCGGCTTATATAACCGAAAATGCTACTTGTAACCAAAAAGGCTACTTGGCTTTAAACAGATAAGGGAAAAGCTGCTGCCTTTCTTCTTTCGTTAATCCTTCTACCCGAGCGATATTGGTATCTGGAATCGCTTCTGGGTTTGGATAATGTTTTACCGCTTTTTCCATGCTTTCTTCACGAATAAGGTGAAGTACAGGATAGGGAGCGCGGTTAGTTAAGTTTTCAGCATCATCAGGAACGGCACCCGCGAAACAATAATCAGGGTGGAAGGTGGCCACCTGGAATGTGCCTTCCCATTGTTCTTGCTTAATCAGTGCGTCGATCCAATCTAGGAAGAAATTATAGTCGTCAAAATCTTGTAGCATGTGAGGAATGACAACTAATGTGGTTTCTAGCTCGGAAACTGGCGTATTAACGAGCGTGGTGAATTCTTGAAAAACATCTTCCAATAATGCTTCTTCAACTTCGGCTTTCGAAACTATGATCTTAATTTGCTTATTGCGTTGCGGCTTGGCTGCAAAAGGGCATAAGTTCAAACCGATCACCACATCAAGTAACCATTGTTCAACTTGTGATTTAATTTCTTGATGGCTAGGAAGAGACGAAGAGGGAGCTGACATTGGAATTTTCACACCAGTTATTAGCATACCAATCGTAATAAGCAACTGTTCACGTTAGCTTGTTAAAAAGCTAATTCAGACCATTTACTTATTTTGATTGGTATAAGATTAGAAATGAGGGCGGATTCTAACATATAACTGTCTCGCAAATTGGATCTTTTTAAAGGTATAATCACCGCAAAGATTACGTCGTAAAGAGAGCATCATGGCAAAATTGACACTACAAGAGCAAATGCTTAAAGCAGGCTTGGTAAGTAATAAAAAATTAGAGAAAGCGAAGAAGTCATCGAAAAAATCTCGCGTTCAGGCTCGTGAAGCTAGAGAAGCGGTTGAAGCGAATAAAAAAGCACAACTTGAGCGTGACAAAGCGTTAAATGCTGAGCAGAAAAAACAGCAATTAACCAAAGAATTGAAAGCACAAGTGAAGCAATTGATAGAAATGAACCGTATTGAAATATCCGACGGTGATATCGGTTATAACTTTACCGACGGCTCATTAGTGAAAAAGCTTTATGTTGATAAGCCAACACAAGATCAATTAACCAAAGGTCGTTTAGCGATTGCTCGTTACCTAGAGGGTTACGCGATTATTCCGGCAAGTGTGGCAGACAAAATCTTCCAACGTGATGAAGAAAGCATTGTATTGAATAATGTCCTGACTCAAGAAGAGCAAGATGAAGATGATCCATACGCAGACTTCGTCGTTCCTGATGATTTGATGTGGTAATTCACTATAAAATCTAACCAAATGATGAAATAAAAGGTAGATGAGATAGAGCAATAATCGCTCTGTTTTATCTGCCTTTTTTGTTTGCGTTTAGAATACGAATCAGCATCTTGGTTGCATTATCTAAGCGATCATATTGCTTGGCTTTTCCTAATACCCGCATGCCTTGTATTTGAGTGAGGATTAAATCGGTCAAACTCGATATATCCATACTTTCACTCAATTGTCCTTGTGCTTTAGCATGGTTCAAGCAGCTTGTGACCCCGTCACTTAAATGAGTAAATAAACACCTTCCTGTCAGTTGAACATCTTGATCTCGATTAGCGTGCTCAAGCAGGGCATTTTGAATGAAGCACCCGAATTGTTGGCTTTTTTGAAGATTGGAAAATTTCAGTAAAAAATCCGTTAAGGTTTCTAAGTTAGCATTAGAGTCAAAAAGTGGTTTAGCTGCCGGCTTTGAAATGTTTTCAAAGTAGTAGTTAAGGGCATTGATATATAAAGCGTGCTTATCACCAAAAGTGTTATAGAGACTAAAACGATTGATGGCTAGGTGTTCGACAAGATCCGATATAGAGGTATTGGCGTAACCTTGCTGCCAAAATAGTTGCATAGCCTCTATCAATTTCTCGTTTTTATCAAAATTACTTCTTCTTGCCACGAAGCGACTCGCTTATTTAATGCCTAAGATAGTTACGAATGTAGCAAGAATCTAAACGACGTTAAAGAAATTGTTGACTGTTCGTTTAGTTATTCGCTAAGTTATAACTAAACGAACGTTCAGAAAAGGAAGTTAATAATGAAAATATATGAATTTGCTGCCAATCCAAGCTCACGCCGTGTTGGGATCTTCTTGAAGGAATTAGGAGTAGAGGTTGACCGTGTTCAACTTAATGTTCGTGAAGGAGAGAATTTAACGCCGGAATATCAAGAAAAAAGTGTCAATGGCAAAGTGCCAATGTTGGAGCTTGATGACGGTACTTGTATCAGTGAAACCATCGCAATTTGTCGTTTTTTTGCTGAACATCAAAATGATACTTCATTGTTTGGCACCACTCCGGCTGAAAAGGGCTTGGTGGAAATGTGGCAGCGTATTGTAGAACTTGATGGCTTACATATGGGCTTTCAAGCCTTCCGTAATTTATCTGGTGTTTATGGTGACCGTGAACGTTGCATTGAAGCCTGGGGTAATGAGGCAAAGTTACGCGTAGAAGAGTTTCTACCTAAATTAGATATGCAGTTATCTAAGAATCCATATATTGCGGGTGAGCGTTTTAGCATTGTGGATATCACAGGGTTTCTTTTCGTTGGTTTTGTGTGCGAGAAAGCGTTGGAGATCAAAGTGCTTGATAGCTATCCGAATATTAAAGCTTGGTACAGTAAGGTATCGGAGCGTCCTGCATTTCAATAAGCAGTTTATTGATTAAATAGTGCACGTCTAAGTTAAAGGCGTGCACTATTGCTTTTATGATTAACTCACTTCACTGGACTCTGAGCTTGCTTCTCTTTCCATTCCTTTAATGCTTGTTGCATTTCTTGTTCATTTTTTAAAACTTTCCCTAGTGCATTATCGGGCTTTTTCGGCAAGGTTAAGCCACATGAAACCAATGTTGCGGTTAATTGCTCAACGGCAAGGTGAGGTACGTAAATCAAATCTTCTTCTTTTTCAAACCGCACATAACCATTCGACAAGTTAATCGCTTGAGGTACGAATACCACACGGTACCCTTCTTCTGGCACTGGGTAGAATTTGCCATCTGGGCCTAAAAACATCTCACCACTTTGATTTGGGATCATCCAGGTTGGACCAAGATCAAATACGATTTCTTTTGAATTGGGACCAGACCAAGAGCGGCTGAACGCAGGCTTTTTGAAAGGCGATTCTTCTGAGGTTAACGCTTCCATAATTTGCTTGGTAGAGTTATGAATGATGCCGAAGCCAGGAATACGGTTAATAGTTTTTTCTGATAACCAAGTGTAAAAACGCTGCTGTAAATTACCATCAAAAATAATGCCGAAAATAAACATCAAAATTAAAGCAGCAAACAGTCCAAATCCCCAAATGTCACTTAACTTTTCATGCAGTTGTTCTGGTAAAAAGTAGCCAGCAGTTTTATCCATAAAGCGAACCACTGCGTTAACGACCCAGCTGGCGATCACTAAAGGGATCACAAACAACATGCCTATTTTTATTTTGCGAATAATCAGTTTCTTCATTAATAAATCTCTTACACGTTTACTCTATGGGTTGTGATAATTTCACACCTAACCAGCATTAAGCATATCTAGTTCTTGCAGCCTAATGTAACCTCTGCGTTAATAACATGAAATAAATAGAAAAGTGAGAGCAGGCAATATGTCACATAGCTTTTTGATTGAACAGTGGGATTTTTCTACCCAGCCAGCGCAATTGGTTGAACCTAAAGAGCCGATAGATATGCTGCAAGAGAACCATTGGTATCATTGTCAGCGTGAAGCCGGAGCATTACGTGAATGGTTGCTAGACAATGAGTTTGAATCGGGTGTGGTAGATAGCCTGCTTGCTGATGACACGCGCCCACGCTTTGAGCTTTTCGACGATCAATCGTTTCTACTTATCATGCGTGGTGTGAATTTAAATGAAGGCGCAATGCCAGATGACATGCTGAGTGTGCGCATTCTTTGGCATAAAGGCACGTTAATCTCAACCCGTAAAATATCTTCTAAAGCTATTACCAGTATTCGCAATGCACTAGGTGAACAAAAAGGGCCGAAAAGTACCGCTCGTTTATTATTATCGATTATCGAAGGTTTAAATCAAAACATCGCCGGCTTCTTGAATGAGGTAGAAGAGCAGTTATTTGAAATTGAAGAAGGTGACGGTACAAACAGTGACCTACATGTTATTCATAAACGTCTATTAAAGCTTCGTCGCTTTATGAAACCTCAACGTTACGCCCACGATGATTTCTTAGAAGTTGGCCACCCAGAAATGGAAGAGGTCGAACTGAAAATGCGTAACGCATTGGATACCGTGATTCGAATTAATGAATCGATTGATTTTTATATTGAACAGATTCAGTTGATCAAAGCGGACATCGAGCAAGAACAAGCCGAGAAGATGAACCGTAATACCTACTTGTTTACTGTGATTGCTGCGATATTTCTACCGGTCAGTTTCTTAACCGGTTTATTAGGCATCAATGTTGGTGGGATCCCCGGTGTTGATAATCCATTGTCATTCTTTATTTTTTGCGCAGGGCTAGGTGTGACGTTTGTATTGGAATTTATCTTGTTGCGCTGGCTGAAGTTCTTTTAGTTTCCAAACCTTCAGCGAGTCATTAACGCAGGTTCAGTCGCCTGCGTTATTTATTTCTAAACGGTTGTGACAACATTTTGAGTAGTGACTGCTCCTTAGCTGAGCGGAATAGGTTAATCCCAATTGTCATTTTTTCATGGCCATCTTTCGGTTGGATAATATAACTATCAAACCAACGATCCCAAACGGATAAACAAAACCCGTAGTTGCTATCGGTTTCATTGCGATGAATAGAATGGTGAACACGGTGCATATCTGGTGTGACAATCCACTTTCTTAATCGATCATCAATGCGATGAGATAAGGCGATATTGCTGTGGTTGAACATCGCACTGGCGTTCAGTAGTACTTCGAATATAAATACAGCTAGAGGCGAAATCCCAAGTGCGGCAATCGTCGCGAGTTTAATCAGCATTGAAAGCCAAATCTCGATGAAATGAAAGCGTGAGCCGGTAGTGACATCGATATCTTGATCGGCATGATGGACACGATGTAAACGCCAAAGCAGCGGGATCTTATGAAATAGACGATGCTGCCAATAAATCACCATATCTAACAAGAGCAACCCGCATACTAGGTTTAACCATGCAGGAATATTGAGCCAATGAAACAAGCCTACGTGGTTGTTCTGCATTAGGTAGGCAAAACCGACTGCGAGAAATGGCAGAGTGAAAGGTAGTAGAAAGCTATTAAAAAACACCAAACCTAAGTTATTGGCCCAACGGTAGAGCTTAGGTTGGCTGAGGTATTTTTTCGGCCGTTTGATTTCCCAAACCGCCATGGTCACCAACACTAGAGTAAATACGCTAATACGAATCAGTGATTGTTGTGACATCAATAGTTCCGACATGGTTTGGTCTCGTGGGGTTACAGTGATTAATATGTTAGCTATGTATCATTAGACAGTATCTATGTAAGTAAAATTTCATATAAGAACAAGATCACTAGTTTTGAGTGAATAGCTTTACAATTTGATGAGTTAACTCTACATTGAAGCCAATCTTTAGTGTATGGATAGTTTAAACGATAAACCGCCATGCTCTAAGCATATTAGTCGGGGAGCCAGTAGGCTGAGATCACTTAAGTGAGACCCGTTGAACCTGATCTGATTAACATCAGCGTAGGGAACTAATACCAACGTGTCGAGCATTCTAATTTCATCTCTACATGTGTATTACTTCTGTGCGCTAAAAGGAAGTAATATATGCCTCAATCAACTTTCCCATCGCCAAACACTTCGTGTATTTCTAATGTATTGACTATCGCAGGATCTGACTCTGGTGGTGGAGCCGGTATTCAAGCTGATATTAAAGCGATTTCTGCAACAGGGTGTTTTGCTTGTTCCGTTATTACTGCACTCACTGCGCAAAATACTCAAGGCGTAGATGCCATCTTTCCGGTTTCAGCTGAATTTATTGGTCAGCAATTAGATTCTATTTTTTCAGATATTAATGTCTCTGCGGTAAAGATCGGTATGCTTAATGATAGTGATGTGATTGAAGTAATCGCTGAAAAACTAACGCACTATAACTTAAAGAATGTAGTGTTAGATCCCGTCATGGTAGCCACTAGTGGAGACCCATTAATCCAACCAGTTGCAATTCAAACACTGAAAAAAAAGCTCATTCCGTTAGTAGACTTAATCACCCCAAATTTGCCTGAAGCTGGGTTATTGATTGGGGAGCCTGAACCAAAATCAGAGAGTGAAATTGAAGGTTTTATAGAGAAGTTAAAAGCTCACTCAGAATTGCATAAGGTCGATATTTTATTAAAAGGTGGGCACTTGAAAGGTGAGGAAAGCCGAGATTGGCTTATTCAACGAAATCAAACCGCGGTCTACACGCATCAGCGCATTGCGACAAAAAATACTCACGGAACAGGGTGTACACTTTCTTCTGCGATTGCTTCCTATTTAGCGCAAGGCTTTGACCTAACAGAAGCGATTGGGCATGCGAAGCAGTATTTATCGAATGCATTGACTCATGCAGATGAGCTTAATGTGGGGAAAGGAGCAGGTCCCGTCCACCATTTTTATGCCCAAGCGATTAAATAATTAAAGACTAGGTTACAATCGACTTGCCTCGCCTAAAACGCTTTTATCTCGAACAAAATTTAGCCACGAAAGGTCAACAGACCCTAGATACAGTCACTATTCTTTATTGGATTCAGGCGGCAGCGTTTGTTGTCGTCTTTCTAATAATTTAGCGCCACCGCGGTAAACGAATAGCGACCATAGAATCAGCGCGCAACCAATCACTTTTCCTACTGGCATATCATCGCCATAAAACACCACACTTAATGAACTCGCCCATACTGGTTCTAAAATCATAATGATGGCTGCATTGCCTGATGTGGTGAGTTTTTGTCCCATGGTTTGCATTACATAACGTAAGCTGGTGGCGAGAACGGTACTTAATACTACCCACATCCATGTTTCATTGGTGATTTGATCTGGCCATTGCT
Organism: Vibrio sp. E150_018; assembly: GCF_053544035.1. Classification (NCBI taxonomy): domain Bacteria; kingdom Pseudomonadati; phylum Pseudomonadota; class Gammaproteobacteria; order Vibrionales; family Vibrionaceae; genus Vibrio; species Vibrio sp. E150_018. The sequence goes on from NZ_JBHGNY010000001.1 coordinate 471,386, forward strand.
CTAGTAAAAGTGAAGCGATGGTTCCCACTGTGCCGACTACAAAAAGTTGAATACAAGCTAACGCCAAACTTGGAACGCTTTGGGCGTATTTAGCATTAAAATTGAAGTGAAAGGCCAATAAGACAGCAGATATTAAAAACCAAATTTGGCTAGGGGAATGTTGATAACCGTTAGACAAAGATAAAAAGCCTAATCCTAACACCGCGAATGGCAAAGAAATCCAAAACATGCGGATGGGTTTTTGTTTAAAAAGAGCCCAGCCCACAAGTGGTGCAAATAACATGGCAAGGCTTGAAATGAAGGCACCTTCTGCCAAGGTATCAGTAACAGAAATAGCGGTTACCCACGTAAGCAATGCGCAGGACATTAATATTCCGACACTGGTAGCATTGATTAATTGTGCTCGTGTTAAAGCGATAAGTTGCTTATAACAAAAAGGCAGTAAAAATATAGAGGCACAGACAAATCGAGTTCCAATGAAAGCAAAGGGAGGAAGACCCATAATCGCTTGCTTGGAAAAGATCCAACCGAGTCCGGCAAATATGGTGGTCAAAATTAAAATGATGGTTGCTTTTGATTCTTGAGTCATTAAGAACATACCGTGATAGAGGGCAAGTGATCAGATTAGCATCACTCGATACGCGAATCTGTTGGTAATGTGGAACTTTAAAATGAAAAAACCCTTAACCGAGTTTATCTACATGATAACGGTTAAGGGTTATTAATCAGATGAAAGATTAAGCTTTAGTTCGTAAACCTAGTTCAATTTCACCAGCTTTAGGATCGTTGAACGTATCAACGTTCATTTCATTTTCAGATTTAGCAACGATACAAGTTACAACACTATCACCAGTAATGTTAACTGCAGTACGGATCATGTCAAGTAAGCGGTCAACACCCATGATAAGTGCAATACCTTCTAGTGGTAAACCAACTTGATTTAGAACCATTGCTAGCATGATCAGACCAACACCCGGAACACCTGCTGTACCCACTGAAGCTAACGTTGCCGTTAAGATAACAGTGACATAATCACCAAGGGTTAAATCCACATTAAATGCTTGTGCAATAAAGGCGGTCGCTACACCTTGCATGATCGCAGTACCATCCATATTGATGGTCGCACCAAGAGGGACCGTGAACGAAGCGATTTTATTGCTTACGCCTAAACGATGTGTTGCCGTTTCCATGGTCACTGGAATCGTTGCATTAGAAGAGGCGGTTGAGAATGCAAACATAATTGCATCTTTCATCTTCTTCCAAAATACAACTGGGTTTAGACCAGAAAGCACTTTCAGCAGCACGCTATAAGTAACAAATGCGTGAATAAGTAAAGCACCAACTAGAACTAAGAAGTAAGCGGCTAGGTTACCTATCGCTTCTAAACCAAGTCCTGTAAACAGTTTTCCCATTAAGAAGAAAATACCGTAAGGGGCAACTTCCATCAAAATAGTGACTAGCTTCATGATGACGGCATTAACGTCGTTGAAGAAGTTACTTACGCGTTGGCCGGCTTCACCAGCAAGGCTAATCGCAATACCGAATAACACAGCAAATACGATAACTTGTAGAGTATTACCTTGAGACATTGCCGCCATTGGGTTACTCGGGAACATGTTAACAATCACTTGACCTAATGATGGTGCTTCTGCAGTACTAAATGATGCCGCTGAGGTTAGATCAGCACCAGAGCCTGGTTGGAAGAAGATACCCATTATTAATGCTAGCGTAATTGCCACTGCGGTTGTCGTAATATAAAAAGCAAGAGTCTTACCACCTAGGCGACCTAGAGTAGTGATGTCTTTTAATGAACTCGTACCACAAACTAGAGAAACAAAGACAAGAGGAATAACTAGCATTTTTAAGCTAGCAATAAAGATTTTCCCACCGACATCGAATAGACCATTGACGATATATGCATCAATGAATTCATTGCCAGATAGGAATGTGCGAATTAAAAATCCACATAGAATACCGGCAAACATGCCGAATAGAATTTTGCTCGTAAGTGAGCGTTTTGTTTTGTTGTTGTCGTTCGTCATGAACTGATCTCCATATGAATACTTTGTACAACTTGCAAAGTGAATCGGAGATTAGCAGAACTTTGTAAAGATCCTCCTAAAATGTAACAAAAAACGATCTTGTTGCGTGACAATGATCACACTTAGTGTTGTTTTTGTATATGTAAAGTAAATATGCTAGCTGTTCAATATTCTAATAAAAGACGATATTTTAATAATTAATACTATTACTAGCTTTCATTGCAGCCTTTACAACTTATATATGGATATTATATAGCGTTAAACTATTTTAAATTAAAAGGTTTTTACTGATTGATTGAGAGGTTTTATAACTAAATATATTTAGATATATGAGAAATAAGTGGAGGATTATTACGGAAGATGTAAAAAATAATATACTCCCTCTATTATAATGGGATGATTAAAGTTTTATTTTTCAGAGTGTTACGTTGTAGGTTTCACAAAGGACACATTATTCATTCTAATGGGTGAGTTGAAATTAATTTGTTTTTGAAATGATTGAAAGCAGGTAAGATAGCGCCCTTAAAATATCCAGCTTAACCTTCTTGTATATGGGATCACTATGACACTTTTAGATAATAGAACCCTACTTGTTGCTGTCAGTTTGATCACAATTGGCGCTGCTATTGTGTTAACGATTTTATGGTGGCTAAGACCTAAATCCACCGGAGTTGGACATTGGGCTTTGGGTATACTGTTGATTGGCGTCGGGTGTATATCATCAGTTTTACGTGGATATATTGACATTTTTTTTTCAGTGGTCGTGGTTAATACGATTATTGTGTTAGGTATGCAGCTAATTTTTCATGGATTACGTATTTTTACTGAGAGAAAATCCTTTATATTTTATGATGTTGCTATCACATGTTTAACGGCATCTTTATTTTATTACTTCTTTTATATTGACCCGAACTTAACAATTCGAACTATATTATATTCCTTTTTTGTTGGAATGATTTCAGTTGCTATTGTAATTACATTATTAACTGATCAGAACAAGATCAGAAGAAAATCTAGCTACCCAATTGCCATTCTCTTCGGATTGTTTGCATTTTTTCATATTATGCGTGGCGTAATGGAAATGCTCGCGCCTAATGGTAAAGCGCCACTAGAAGGGGGTACAGCGGAAACATTATTGTATCTGAGTAGTATTTTTATTATTAGTGGCCTTGCTATTACTCTGGTTTTGCAAACGTATTTTATCTTGGAATCTAGACTTCAATCTTACTTATTAGCAGTCGAGAAGTCGGCTTCTTCGATAATGATTGTTAATAGTGAATGGATTATTGAATATGTTAACCCTGAATTACTAAAAAAAACCGGCTATAACAAAGAAGAGCTTGTCGGCGAGAGTATTGATCTTCTACATTCTAAAGAGGTTTGGGTCTCTGATATTCCTGAAGTTTTACAATGTTTAGAAGGTGGGCAAACCTGGCGTGGACAGTTATACAGTAAAAAGAAAAATGGTGAGCAATTCTGGGAGCTGGTTTCAATTGCTCCAATGGTAAAAGCAACCGGCAACGTGACTCATTATGTTGCTGTTAAGGAAGATATTACTGATATTAAAAAAGCGAAACAACGTATCCATTATATAGCCAATCACGATGCTCTGACCGGGCTACCAACCCGAACCAAGGTTATGGAATGCTTGAATGATGCCATCAAATATTCTAAACAAAGCGGTGGTATAGTTGCGGTGTTATTTATCGATCTTGATGGGTTTAAGGCGGTTAATGATTCTTTTGGTCATGATGCTGGAGATGAACTATTAAAGGTAATATCAACTCGTTTAAGTGACTGCGTACGAGATAAAGACATAGTATCGAGAATTGGAGGGGATGAATTTTTAATCTTAATTAGAGATGCGGTTAATCAGGAAGTTATTTCAATGGTTGCTCAAAGAATGATTGATACAATAGCTGAGCCAGTGGATGTGAATAACAATTTATTAACGGTTACGGCAAGTATCGGTATTTCTCTGTATCCAGATAGTAGCCATGATTCGAAAGAACTGGTTATACAGGCCGATCAAGCTATGTACAAAGTTAAGCATTCAGGAAAAAGCAATTATTTATTTGTGGATGAAACTTAGAGATAAAATAATTATTTATGAAAATGACGCAAACGCCAAGTTCTTGGCGTTTGCGTTAGAAGGTGAATTTGTAGGTTAACCACGGATTATCATTTGATTTCGCTCTGGACCAACGGAAACCATACTCACTGGTACACCCATCAGTTCTTCAATTCGAATAACATAATCTTGTGCGGCTTTTGGTAAGTCAGCAAAGCTGCGACAACCTGTGATGTCCTCATTCCAACCTTGCATATTTTCATACACAGGGCTTAATGCAGCCGTTTGCGGCCAGATCGGATTTTCAGAGTAGTCACCGGCGTAGGCGACACAGATTTTAAGATCCTGCATGCCTGATAGACAATCAATCTTGGTTAGGGCTATCTCAGTCGCCGCTTGCAGTTCAACACCGTTGCGTGTGGCGACGGCATCAAAGTAACCCATATCACGTGGACGACCGGTGACTGCGCCATATTCATTGGCACTTTCGCGGAAATTATCTTGCTCTTCCATTGCCGTTACCAGAGTACCAGTACCTACCGATGAGCTGAATGATTTAGCCACTGCAATAACACGCTCAGGACGCAGTGCAGGCAAGCCACTACCAATACCAGCATAAGCTGCGGTAACATTTGATGAAGTCGTGTATGGGTATTCGCCATAAACTAAATCACGGCCTGCACCAAGTTGTGCTTCAAACAATAGGTTGGCATCTTTAGCTTGTAGCGCTTTAAGCGGTTCGGTGACGTTGCAAATAAATGGACGCCATGACGCAGTAACCTCAAGTAACCATTCAGTCATTTCACTGGCGGTTTGAGAAAAGTCACAACTAGGATAAAGCGCTTTAAGTTGTGGCATTTTCCAATCCAACATGAATTGAATGCGCTCTTGCAAAACTTCAGGTTGATTCAACCATCCTACTAGAATGCCTTTTTTCATTACGCGGTCGCCATAAGCTGGCGCAATACCTTGGCGAGTGGAACCATAAGCCGCATCACCTAAGCGCTGTTCTTCTAAGGTGTCTTCCAATGCGTGTAAAGGTAAACATAAGGTCGCACGATCTGAAATACACAGTTTCACTTCTACGCCTGCTGCTTTAACTTCAGAAATTTCTTCACTTAGCGCAGCAGGACTAATCACCATGCCAGGACCTAATACCGCAATACAACTAGGATTAAATATACCGCTTGGTAGCTGGTGTAACTTAAAGGTGCCATGATCGTTTACCACGGTATGACCGGCATTATTTCCACCTTGAAAACGAATGCTGGCAGCGGCTTCATCTGCTAAAAAATCAACGATGCGGCCTTTACCTTCATCACCCCAGTTTGCACCCACAACAACAATAGACGGCATAATAATGTTCTCCTAATTGGTTAAGGCATCATGCTATGCCCACCGACCAAATAAGAGAAATTAATTATAATTATTGTCTTGATAAGAAATTCATATAGTATTGGCTGAAGTGGCAAAAACGGGATGAGATTATGTTAGACATTAATTGGTTAAAAACTTTTGTTACTTTGGCAGAATATAAGCACTTTGGTAAGGCTGCAACAGCATTGCATATGACTCAACCGAATGTCAGTTTGCATTTAAAGCAATTAGAACAAGCCACAAATGTTAAGCTAATCGATCGCAACCCATTTCATTTAACCCAAGCAGGGCAACGGTTACTCGACAGTAGTCAACGTACCTTATTAGAGTTACAAATCTGTCAAGCGGATCTAAATGCGATTAATGATTTACATCGCGGAACCTTGACCATTGCTGCCAGTGATATTATTTCGCGATTATTGTTGATTGAGCCATTTCAATTGTTTAAAACAGAATATCCAGGAATTGATTTTACTTTGTTAAACACCACTTCATCACAAGCTTCAGAATTGGTTAAGAATGCCGAAGCAGATCTTGGGTTTGTGATTGCTCAAAAGCAAAGTCAACCATTACATTTTACTGAATTGCAGCAGATAGAATGGTGTGCACTAGGGCATAACCTTCAACAGTGGCAGCAGAAGGCTCAATTATCTAAAGCAGAATCGTCAAATGTAGTTGATAATGAGCCGACCCTCATTCTTTTAGGCCATGATACCCGAACACGAGATTTGATTGACGAAGCTCTACCTACATTAAAGCTTTCAAATTACCGAATAATGGAAGTAGGGAGTGTTGATGCTCAAATTGATTGGGCAGAAGCGGGTTTTGGAGTGGCGATTGTGCCAGCGTTTTCTGTGTCATCAAAAACGAATCTTAAATCTATCGTGACACCGCTGCCTGATTTCCCAACCACTAGTTTAGGGTATGTAGTACGTCAGAATCAGGTTTTGTCGAAAGCGATTAAGCAACTATTACAGTGGGTAAGTGATGAAATTATTCGCGCTCATAATGAAGAATGAACAAAAGGTAGAAATAGAGTGGATAGTAAGGGATGTAGTTATGCTAGAAACAACAAAGCCTGCTCATTATAAGCAGGCTTTGTTTATATTTGGTGGGTCCGGGCGAACTCGAATCGCCGACCCCTACCATGTCAAGGTAGTACTCTAACCAACTGAGCTACGGACCCAAATATATCAGTGTGAAAACACTTTGAGATGGTGCGTCCGAGTGAACTCGAATCACCGACCCCCGCCATGTCAAGGCGGTACTCTAACCAACTGAGCTACGGACGCACATTTCAAAATATTCTTACTGGAATCATGTTTGATTCAGTCTTGAACGCAGGAGATATTAACCATGCAATGTGGTGGTTGCAAGCAGAAAATCAATGCTTTGTGACTGTTTGACGACTTTATGGGCTGAGTGTCGTTTTTTTAGTCATATCGTATTAAAGATAACCTCAAGAGACAGTAATAGAGTTCTGACTCTTGAGGAATTATTAGGTCTATATTGAGCTTATAAACGTCCCTCTAAAGGCAAAATAGTGACCATTTCACCTTCTTTAGCAAACTCTACATGTGGTGGGATTTCAATGATGCAATTAGCTTCACTCATTGAACGTAAAATGCCAGAGCCTTGTTTACCGGTGGTGCGCACTTTTAGTTGCCCGAAGTCATCTAAATGGTAAATTCCACGGGTAAATTCGGTTCTACCTAAGCGTGAAAATACTTTGCTTTCGGTCTCTGCTTTTAACTTCATAGGCTGCCAATTTTGCTCACCTTGCATAAGGCGAAGAGCTGGCTCAACAAAGGCTAAAAATGACACCATAACCGCAACCGGATTGCCCGGTAGGCCAAAAAATGGCGTCTCATTTATCTGACCAAAAGCTAAAGGGCGGCCTGGGCGCATATTGATTCGCCAGAAATTAATCTGACCGATTTTATCGAGTACGGTTTTGATAAAGTCGGCATCCCCAACTGAAACCCCACCGGATGAAATGATCGCATCGGCTTGTATAGAGGCTTCGAGTAAGGTGGATTCTAGCGCAGATTCGTTATCTTCAATGATGCCTAAATCAATCACATCACAACCTAGTCGTTCAAGTTGCGCTATAACGGTAAAGCGGTTCGAATCATAAATGCAGTGATCGTTTAATGTCTCTCCCGGCGCTTGCACTTCATCGCCAGTTGAAAATACCGCGACTTTTAGTTGAGGGTAGACAGGAATATGATTAATCCCTAAAGACGCTAACATGCCAAGTTCTGGAGAAGTAATACGTGTGCCTTGGTTAAAGACAACGCTATTTTGAGCAAGATCTTCACCGGCTTGACGTACATTTTGACCGACTTTAAATTCATTATTATCGACGGTAAATTTTACAATTTTTGGTGTACTGTTTTCGCTTAACTGACTTTGCTCACGCATGATCACTGTATCAGCACCTTGTGGCATTGGTGCACCTGTCATGATCTTGGCGGCTTGGCCAGTTTGAATTTTATTGGCGTAGCCACTTCCAGCTAAAATCTCAGTAACAACGTCAAAAGAAGTCATGCCATCGAGAATATCCTGTCCACGTAGCGCGTAACCATCCATCGCCGAGTTGCAATAAGCCGGGACATTAATTGGTGAAATTATATCTTCGCCTATTACATTTAAACGAGCTTTGAATAGAGACTGTTGTTCTGTGGTTTTAGGTTGCTTTAGGATACTTAAAATCTTATCTAAACCTTGTTCAACCGACAAAAAAGCAGGGGATAATGTATCGCAAGAAGCGGCAGTTGAAGGTTTGGTTAGGTTGTTATCGAGTACAAAGTTTTCTACTAATTCACAAATCGCATCGAGATCGTTGATATCAACATGTGGTAGGGAAGTTTGAATCTCAACACTATCGGAAGCGATAGCAAAAATGTTGTCATCATGAGGATGTAGCCAAGGTTTACCGACGACTTCCCGGTGTAGCTCTATTTTAGGGAAAGATAGATTTTTACAGCCTTCGACTAGGATAAAATCGAGACTTTCGAGATCAAACTGTTCAAGTAATTTGAAAAAATTGGCTTCTTTTTCTGGTGTCTCTGTCATTAAGGCATGGCGGTTACGTGAAGCAATCAACATTTGTGTTGCGCCAGCTTTTCTTAATCTATGGCTGTCTTTTCCCGGTTGGTCAATATCAAAATCATGGTGAGCATGTTTGAATACACCAATTCGTAAACCTTTTGCAGTGAGCTTAGGTAGCAAGGCTTCAAGTAGGGTAGTTTTGCCTGTGCCGCTGTATGCCGCAAAGCCAAGCACTGGAATCGGAAATGAAGTCATAGAAAAACCTTCTCGTTATATTTGATTTGATGAGATATACCCAAGTAACTTCAAGATGCAGAATTCACTTGGGTATAAATTAGCGTTGAGAAAACGTCTTGAGCTGTTCTGGCGTATTTAAGTTGATGAATGTGTCTTTTGCATTCGAAAAATCAACCTTGACCGTATTGCACTCATCATAAAATAGAATGATTTTACGTTCACCACGTTCTAAAAAAGCATGCAGTTTTTCAACGACGCGACGGTGAAATAGGGTAAATACCGGTTGATAAAATTCGCCATCATGAGCCACTAAAATATCTGCATCTTCATGCCACGCATCACAAAAAGTTTGCGCGAGATTGTTAGGAATATTCGGACTATCGCAAGGCACAAAACCGACCCATAGGTTTTCACCTTGTTGATTTTCACCTAGGCGACTAAGCCCAGCATGAATACCACCTAGTGGGCCAGGGAAGTCAGTGAAGCGATCAGCGATTACAGGAGCGTATTGCTGATAAATATCATGACTACGATTAGCGTTAATCGTGATACTCGACATTTGGGGTTGCAATGCTTCAATCACATATTCAATCAGTGGCTTACCATTGAGTTCAACTAACCCTTTGTCCATGCCTCCCATGCGAGAGCCTTGGCCTCCAGCGAGGATCACCCAATCGATTTGTTGAGGTTTTAGCATCATTTTCTATCGCACCGTGGTTTGATGTCGTTGTTCAGGTTTGGCTGAATCTTGAATTATTTGTAATAACGGCGATTCAACCAAAGTATGATTTTTTATCCACCATTGCTTTGAACATAGTTGAGTCAGTTCATTTTGTTGATGGCTAGTAATAACTAAACTTGAACCAATTTCTAATAGCTCTTTGGCTAACAAGGTTAGGCGTGAAATAGATTCAAGATCAAGACTAGAACTGGGTTCATCCATTAAAAGAATAGCCGGTTTAGTGATCCAGGCTCGAGCCATGGCTATGCGTTGTTTTTCTCCGCCAGATAATACCGATACATGTTCATTGGCAAGGGTTTCAAGACCCACTTTTCGTAATGCAGTGATCACTTGAGTTCGTTTTTCTTGGCGAGACAGTTTGGCAAATTTGATGGCATATAAAACATTCTGATAAACAGTATCATCAAATAGGTAAGGAGACTGATGTAAATACACAATGCCGTGTTTATTCGGGTTAAACCAACGTGATAACCAAGACTGGGAATGACTTAAATTGCCGGAAGTGGGTTCGATAAGACCGGATAATATTTTTAATAATGTGGTTTTGCCTACGCCATTATCGCCACATAAATACACTGCTTCATTGGGAGCAAGTTGCAGCTTAGGGATATGGAATAGAACCTTATCCTTAAATTGCATTGATAGATTAGACACGTGTAGTGACAGCATGGCTTATTCCATTGTGTATAGTGCTTACGAGGAAAAGTTTAGAAAACTAAACCCGTAAATGCCCCTGACCCTTGGCAGACGTTAAAATAAAGTTCATCACTAAGGCAAGTAACAAAAGAACCATGCCTAGTGCGACCCCTTGAGCAAACGCGCCTTTCTGGCTCTCTAGCGCAATTGCCGTCGGAATGTTGCGAGTTGAATTGAGAATATTACCACCCACCATCATAGAACAACCGACTTCGGTGATGATCCGAGAAAAACCCGCCACAACCGCAGCAAATAAAGGAAAGCGTGTTTCCCACAGCAAAGTCATTAAAATACGTACACGACTAACTCCTAGCGTATAAGAGGTTTCAATTGAGCGTTTATCGCTGTTTTGAAATGCGCCATACATCAACGAAACTAGGATAGGGAAGCTAATCAATATCTGCCCTAAGATCATCGCCTTTTGGGTAAATAGCATTTGCCAATCCCCTAATGGGCCTGCGCGCGATAACGTCATATACAAAAGTAAGCCGATCACAACCGTTGGAACGGCTTGTAATGTATGAACAAAAGAAAGCAGCATCCAGCGCCCGGGGAATTCACAATAGGCCAAAATAAACGCGCATAGTAATGCTGGTATTAAAACCAATAGGATGGCACTAATTGAAACCGAAAAAGACACAGACACGACTTTCCATAAGTCGGCATCAAAGCTGACTAATAACTGAAGTGCATCAAGTGTCGTTTGCCAGATCTGCATTCTTTTCTCTCAACAATTTAACTGGCTTATTTACCGTCGTAACTTGCGGTAAATAATTTCTGACCTTGTAACTGGTAATTATTAATCAGTTGTTGACCATGTTTAGAGATTAACCAGTTACTGAAATCACGCGCACCTTTAGTGTTTAATCCGTTATAGCGATCAGGATTCACCAAGATAACTTGATATGGGTTGAATAGCGCTTTATCATCTTCTACCATGATTTCTAGATCAAGTTTACTTTCATAAGCAATCCAAGTTCCACGGTCAGTTAGCGTATAACCTTGAAGCTCAGATGCCATGTTCAATGTTGGGCCCATACCTTGACCGACGGAACGGTAAGCAGAGAAGCTAGGTTGAATGTTATCTTGTTTCCAGATTGCTTTTTCTTTTTTATCGGTACCTGAATCATCACCACGAGAAACAAAAGTAATGTTTTTGTCAGCTAGCGTTTTTAATGCTTTAGCGGCTGACTTTTCATCTTTGATGCCCGCAGGATCGTTTTTAGGACCAACAATCATAAAGTCGTTATACATTAAGTGATGAGGTTCGACACCAAAACCTTTATTGATGAATTCTGCTTCTGCGCCCGGCGCGTGAGTCATTACCAAATCAACGTCACCATTTTCGCCCATTTTTAAAGCTTTACCTGTACCCACTGCAATCACATCAATGGTGTAACCAGTTTCACTTTTAAATTTAGGCAGTAGGTAGTCTAAAAGACCTGAATGGTAGGTACTGGTTGTCGTTGCCAGACGAATCGTTTTTGCATCTTGTGCATTAGCGGTTGGAACGAGAGTAGCTAAGCAAAGCAGGGCAGTTGCCCAAAAGCGCATTTTCATAGAAATTCCATCTTATTGTTAATGGTTAGACCAATTTTATTAATGACGGCCCAATAAAAGGCCATTTGTTTGAACCAAAGGAAAGCTGAGTAGATTAATTAGTCCGACTGGTTTCCTTTGACATCAAATTCAATTTTGTCTGCTCCAGAAAACACTTGAAAGCGTAACCCTTTAGCGCGAGCAATTGTGGTAATACCAAATTGTTTAGCAAGGTCGAGCCCCATTTGAGTCACACCAGAGCGAGACAACAATGTAGGAATGCCCATTTGCGCGACTTTAATCACCATTTCAGAGGTTAAGCGACCCGTGGTGTAGAAGATCTTATCGTCACCTGCTTCTTGTTTTAGCCACATTTCGCCGGCCAAAGTATCCACCGCATTATGGCGACCAACATCTTCCACAAAGGATAAGATTTCGCTGCCACGACATACCGCACAACCATGAACGGCTCCGGCTTTTTTGTAGGTTTCATTAAAATGAGTTAACGCTTCAAGTGTGGTGTAAATATCAGATTGTTTAAGGACAACTTGTGGGACTTGATAGTTTTCTAGTTGCGCCATTACGTTGCCATACATGGTGCCTTGACCGCAGCCAGACGTAACGGTCTTTTTCTCTAATGCTTTATCTAAATGGTCGGTATTTTCATTGGTGACAATCGCAGCACTTTGCGTTTCCCAATCGATAATAACGGATTCAATTGCTTTTGGATCATGCAGGAAACCTTGGTTTTTTAAATACCCGAGTACCAAGGATTCAGGACGAGAACCTAATGTCATCAAGGTGACGATTTCTTTCCAATTTAATAACACAGTAAGAGGACGCTCACAGGCGATTTCTTTAGTGAGTCTTTCGCCATACTCATCGAATACTTCTACGGTTTCCGTTTGAACAGGTGTAGAACCGCTTTTGATGATACTTGGGTATTCAGACACATGAGCTCCTTGAGAGTTTGAGGCTCTTCTTACTGGAATGGGGGAATTCTGGCAGCAAAAAATACGCTTAAAATCAATAATAAACCAATTAATTCGCTTAGCGACTACCCATAAATGGGTGAATTACCCTATTATTAGTAAGTTTAATGATTTATGTCAAACATTGTTACGTTATCGTAGAACAAAATCCGTGCACGTAGAAAAAGGGTTTCAATTTTGATGAAAAAAACAACTCACAGCTGGCCAGTTCTCTGTCTATTAGAAAAGCAAATCAAACATGTTGGTCGCTGGGAAACGGAATCTTGGCAATGGCAAGGCATCGATCTAACGCCTGATACTACTGAGCCTCATCCGTACTTACAACTACTCGAATTGTATAAAGATGAGCGTACTGATTACCGTTTTAACCTTAGCTCAAAGCAACCGAAACTGTTTCTTGCATTAGCATTTTTAGACACCAATTCTGCACCTAAAATTTCACACTTAACCGCCTCACAGGCGGCAATTGCTTGTTACATGGATACCGATTACTTGGTGTTATCCATTGATATGCCATTACCGATTCAAGCTTGGATGGAAGCCTTTATCGGTAGACACGGTGAGTTATTAGAAGTTCGTAAGAAAAAGCGTCAAGGCGCGGGGCGTTCAAATGGCAACTAATCGATTTCAGCGTTGGTTAACCAAAAAGAATGAAAGCTTAGAAGAAACCTTGGAAGAAAGACAGCAGCTAGACGCGCCACTCACAGCGCAGTCAGATGATGCACTAAATTCGACCGATGCAAATTTGAACGCCACTAATCAGCAGCCAAAAGAGCTGGCTTCTAAAAATGCTGAAAGTGAAGAACAAGCTACTCAAGAGTTACCACTGACGACTATCGGTCATGTCTTTGCTGATGGTTTTTCAAAACAAGAAAAACAGCAGAAACTTCGCGCGCTATTTCATTCTGATGAGTTTTCCGGCATCGATCCGCTTGATAGCTACAACATGGATTACACCAAAGTAAAAAGCCTACCTAAAGATGTCGCAGATACTTTGCGCAGTTGGCACAAGCGTGTCGAAGAAGTGTTCGAAGAAGATGAAGAATTAGAAGTCACTCACGTTGAAGCTGAAAAACCAGAATTAAAACAAGATGATCAAGATTCTTTTGAAACAGAAGAAAGCGTGCGAGCTAAAGTGGCGATAGATGAGGGTAATCAAAAGTCAGGATGATAAGACTTATAATACCCACACTGGAATAAGTCTTTATTTAGTTAATATTTGTGCTCCCATATTAATATCGATTCTCCTTCCAGTCATTAAAAAGGGCTCTAATTCAAAAATTTAGCGTTTTCATCACATTATAACTTAACCATATCTTTAAAAAGGTTATTATCAGTGACACTAGCGCTCGATGATTAAATCGATTTGAAATACTACAAAAAATTAGAACTTCAAAATAAGAAGAAGAGCAATGTTAACATCATTTTTAGGGCAACAATCGAGCGCTAACGGTAAAGCTCGTTCATTCGCGTTGTTAAATACAATCGAGCTAAAAAACTTGATCCCACCCACCGTGAGCTACGAGTCTCGTGGCAATCTACTGATTGTTGGAAAACTGCAAGAAGTGGAAGCGGTATTTGGTCATTTTGATGCGATGAACTCGGTGACGGCTTTAATGGTTGGTGCTGAAACTCAAACCTCAACAGTCATTCCTTCTACTCAGTGTTTCTATTCTCAACAAGTGACGATTTCTGGTTTTCTTGGTCACTTTGACGTTCGTATTACTCGCTCTGGTTCGTCGCATAATTTAGCGCGGGTTGTGACTGGTGAAGATCATTTCGATGTGGTTTTAGATCTCACCTCTGATGGCATCATGACGGAAGAAGTGCCGGTTCCGGGTTACTACCCAAGCGGTCGTGGTTACCCAACACTTGATGAATCGCTAGAAACCATTCCAGATCTTATCGGCACCTTTGATAAGCCGAAATTTTTTCGTTTGAACACTGAATTATGCGCTCATAGTTCACGAGGTGTGAAAGGGTGTACTCGTTGTATTGATGCTTGTCCAGCTGGAGCATTAACCAGCCAAGGTAGCGAACAAACTGGCCATAAAATCGAAATTAATCCTTATTTGTGTCAAGGCGTTGGTACTTGTGCGACATCTTGCCCCACTGAAGCCATCAGTTACGCACTGCCGGAGCCGACAGAAACTCAAACCTTTATTGAGCGCGTGCTAGCCAAGTACTTTGCAGAAGGTGGGGAAACGCCAATCGTGATGTTTTGCAGTGAACGTCATGAGAAATACAACCTAATGATGCTAGGTACGCTACCTGACAACGTCATTCCGATTACTTTAGATGAGTTGCCAAGTGTCGGAATTGATACTTGGTTTAGTGCGCTGGTTCATGGTGCCTGTCAGGTGATGTTTGCGGCGAGTAGACACATGCCCGCGACCATTATTCGTGTATTAGAAACCGAGGTTGAAATTGCGCAAACCTTACTGGTTCAACTAGGGCTAGAAAAGCAACGTATCGATATTCTTTACATGGAAGATTTACGCCACAGCGCCTCGACATTAATTCAGCAACCGCTGGCAATTACCACAAGCAATATTCAATCAGGCATGAAGCGTGATCGTTTGTTCAATGCTTTAGATTTACTCGCCGAACACTACACTCCAGATACCAACCTTGTGACCAATAATATTGCGCCAGTACCGAATGGTGCGCCTTTTGGTAGCGTGAGTTGTGATTCTGATAACTGCACTTTATGTATGAGCTGTGTGTCGGTTTGTCCAACGCGAGCCTTACATGCCAAAGGTGATAGTCCGGCGTTGTTATTTACCGAGCAAAACTGTGTTCAATGTGGATTATGTGAAAGCGCCTGCCCAGAAAAAGTCATTAGCTTAGAGCCTAGATTTAACTGGAATAAGCAGCAGCGCACACAAGATATGACACTGCATCAAGAGCCAGCGGCGCATTGTTTAAGTTGTGGTAAACCATTTGCTCCCGCTTCAATGATCGAAATGCTGCAAGATAAGTTACGCGGTCACTCTCATTTTGCTAGTGAAGAGAAACTGCGCCGTATTGCGATGTGTGAAGATTGCCGCGTGCGTGATTTGTTCTCAGATCTTACCGCTAACCCTGTAAAACAATTGGATATTTAACTATGTCACAGTCGAATAAAAATATTGCTCAGCAAGACCTTATTGATGAACAAGAACAGGTGACGGCGGAAATTTATGGCTTACTGGCGTGCTTATTCCGTGAAGCGCCATCATCAGAAGTTCTGCAATGGTTAAGTGAACTAGAAGTTGAACCTTGTGAACAGCACGCAATGACTAACGCTTGGTTTAAGTTAAAAGAAACCGCCATGGTAACGACAACACAACAGGTTGCTGAGGAGTACCAAGACTTATTTATTGGTATTGGCTGCGGTGAAGTAGTGCCATTTAGTTCATGGCACATTGCGGGCACCTTAATGGAAAAACCATTGGTTGCGATTCGCCAAGATCTCAAACGTTTTGGCTTTGAAAGACAAGAAGATATTCGCGAGCCAGAAGACAGTATTTCGGCGCTGTTAGAAGTGATGTCTATGATGCAGTTTGAGGAATTCGATTCTCAGCAACAGTTTTTTAATGCTCATATTCGCCCGTGGTTTATTTCATTTTGTAATGAAATTGAGAAGGCTAAATCGGCTCAGTTTTACTTACCGGTTTCACGGGTACTACGCCACTTTGGCTTAATTGAACAGGTACGATATAGCGAAAAATCATCGTCAAGCGAAATAACTCATCTGCAATAAGAATAAAGTTCCCTCAAGAAGAAAGGCTTGGGGGAGTTTTCAGGTTCAACCATGGACCTTAATTGCTATTGCAAGCAATTTAAATCTGCGCCATAAGCGATTCGGTGAATCTATTCATCAAATTGCTTATTTAACAATGGTTTCCGATAACCGGATACACGGTTATACCAATCAAATGAGTTAGATGAGCAGAAATTGCGTAGAAAAAATCTTGAGAACAAGGCATCAATTTTCGATAAGTAGTTTCCCTACAATCAAAATTTATAACGCAGTTATCGAGAGTTTTAGCAAGCAAGAATGATCAGCGAATTCATGCGGTTGGTATTGTAAGGAGCAATGTATGAAAACGACAACATCTCTAGATAAAGAGAGCGTCAACAAAAGTCGACGAGATTTACTCAAGGGAATCACGACTGCCGCGGTTGTAGGTGGTGTAGTGGCAACCGGTATTTCAACGCAAGTATCTGCTGCAGAAAAGCCTCAAAATAATGAGCAGCCAAAATTAAAAAAGGGCTATCACGAAACACAACACATTCGTGATTATTTCGATTCTCTATAGGAGTAGCGATAATGAAACTGACAAAGCGCTCTGATAGCGTCTCGAAAAGCGAGAGCCAACTAGGTTTAAGTCGTCGTAATTTCATGAAAAATACCGGTATCGTTGCCGGTGGTGCAGTTGTGGGCGCATCTATGTTTGCCCCTAGCATTATGAAAAAAGCCAAAGCTCAAGAAGTGGACCGATCCGCACCAACTGAAGTGAAAAGAACCATTTGTTCTCACTGTTCGGTAGGTTGTGGCATTTATGCAGAAGTGCAAAATGGCGTGTGGACAGGTCAAGAGCCTGCTTTTGATCACCCATTTAATGCCGGTGGCCATTGTGCCAAAGGTGCAGCCTTACGTGAACACGGTCATGGCGAACGTCGCTTAAAATATCCAATGAAGTTAGAGGGCGGCAAATGGAAACGGATTTCATGGGATACCGCGATTGAAGAAATCGGTAACCAAGCATTAAAAATTCGTCAAGAATCTGGCCCTGATTCGGTGTATTTTTTAGGTTCCGCTAAGCATAGCAACGAACAAGCTTATACCTTCCGTAAAATGGCCTCGATGTGGGGCACCAATAACGTTGATCACCAAGCGCGTATTTGTCACTCGACCACAGTAGCCGGTGTTGCTAACACTTGGGGCTACGGCGCAATGACCAACTCATTTAACGACATGCATAACTGTAAGTCGATTCTATTTATTGGTTCAAACCCTGCGGAAGCGCATCCGGTTGCGATGCAGCACATTCTTATCGCTAAAGAACGTGGTTGCAAGATCGTCGTTGCCGATCCTCGTAAAACCCGCACGGTAGCAAAAGCCGATCAGCACGTTCCTTTGCGACCAGGTACTGACGTTGCCTTTATTTGGGGTATGTTGTGGCATGTCTTTAATAATGGTTGGGAAGACAAAAAATTTATCCACCAACGCGTATTCGGTATGGATGAAATTCGTGAAGAAGTCACGAAGTGGAGCCCGTCTGAAGTTGAGCGTGTAACGGGCATTCCTGAAGCGGAAGTTTACCAAGCGGCGAAGACTTTATCTCATCATAAACCAGGTTGTGTGGTTTGGTGTATGGGCGGTACTCAACATACGACGGGTAATAACAATACTCGTGCTTACTGTGTGTTTGAACTGGCGCTTGGCAACATGGGTAAGTCTGGCGGCGGTGCAAATATCTTCCGTGGTCACGATAACGTACAAGGTGCAACCGACTTTGGCGTATTATCTCACGATTTACCGGGCTACTACGGTTTATCTGAAGGCGCATGGCAGCATTGGTCAAAAGTATGGGGCATTGATTACAACTGGCTACAAGGCCGTTTTGATCAACGCAAATACAACGGCAAGCTACCAATGAATAATATGGGTATTCCTGTTTCTCGTTGGGTAGATGGTGTTCTAGAAGATAAGTCTCGCATTGAGCAAAACGATAATATTCGTGCCATGTTCTACTGGGGCCATGCGGTGAACTCGCAAACCCGTGGACATGAAATGCCAAAAGCGATGCAAAAGCTGGATATGATGGTGATTGTCGATCCATATCCAACCGTTGCAGCGGTGATTAATGATCGTACTGACGGTGTTTACCTACTACCGGCAACGACTCAGTTTGAAACCTATGGTTCGGTGACGGCTTCAAACCGTTCGGTTCAATGGCGTGATCAAATAATTGATCCTTTATTCGAATCAAAGCCTGATCATGAAATCATGTATCTACTCTCTAAAAAGCTTGGCATTGCCGATGAGTTATTTAGAAATGTAGAAATCAAGAATAATCAGCCAGTTATTGAAGACATCACCCGTGAATTTAACCGCGGCATGTGGACAATTGGTTACACAGGCCAAAGCCCAGAGCGATTGAAGTTCCATCAACAAAACTGGCACTTGTTCAGTCACGAAAATCTTGAAGCGGAATCCGGTGAAATCAAAGGTGAAACCTATGGTCTACCTTGGCCATGCTGGGGAACGCCTGAGCTGAAACATCCGGGGACTCACATTCTTTATGATACATCGAAAAGCGTTGTGAACGGTGGTGGTAACTTCCGTACGCGTTTTGGTGTCGAATTTGAAGGCAAGAGCCTGTTGGCGGATGGTAGTTTCTCAAAAGATTGTGAAATTGAAGATGGTTTCCCTGAATTTACAGACAAGCTACTCAAGCAACTTGGTTGGTGGGATGAGTTAACCGCTGAAGAAAAAGCCGCGGCTGAAGGTAAAAACTGGAAGACGGATCTATCGGGCGGCATTCAACGTATTGCAATTAAGCATGGTTGTATTCCATTTGGTAACGGTAAAGCGCGTACTATCGTATGGCAGTTCCCCGATCGCGTGCCATTGCACCGTGAACCACTGTATACACCACGTCGTGATCTGATTGCCGACTATCCAACGTGGGAAGATAACGATGCAATTTATCGTCTACCGACTTTGTATAAATCAATACAAGATCAAGACCATTCGAAAGAGTACCCAATTATTCTGACCTCTGGCCGTTTGGTTGAGTACGAAGGTGGTGGTGAAGAAACCCGTTCTAACCCTTGGTTGGCTGAGCTTCAACAAGAAATGTTTGTGGAAATTAACCCACAAGAAGCACAAGCCAATGGCATCAACGATGGTGATGATGTTTGGGTGGAAGGTGCAGAACAAGGTCGCATTAAGGTGAAAGCCATGGTGACGAATCGTGTTCTACCTGGACTGGCATTTATCCCATTCCACTTTGGCGGTAAGTTCCAAGGCAAGGATTTAACCGAGAAGTATCCAGAAGGTACTGATCCTTACGTTATTGGCGAGTCAGCAAACACGGCAACGACTTATGGTTATGACCCTGTGACTCAAATGCAAGAAACCAAAGTGACGCTTTGTAAAATTAGCAAAGCCACCAGCACTTCAAACGCGTAAGGGGTAGGTTATGTCTACGAAAGATAAAAAATCAAAAATGAAGTTTTTATGTGACTCGGAACGCTGCATTGAATGTAATGGTTGTGTCACTGCCTGTAAAAACGAAAACGATGATGCTCTCGAATGGGGTATTCAACGTCGCCGTGTTGTAACCATTAAGGATGGTGAAGTCGGCGAAGCGTCTATCTCGGTGGCTTGTATGCATTGTGACGATGCGCCTTGTATGGCGGTGTGTCCTGCTGACTGCTTCCACCGTACAGAAGACAATATTGTTCTACACAATAAAGACTTATGTATTGGTTGTGGTTACTGCTTATTTGCCTGTCCATTTGGCGCACCACAATTTATTCAACATGGTGCCTTTGCGGAACGTGGCAAAATGGATAAATGTACTTTCTGTGCCGGTGGTCCTGAAACAGAAGCGGGCTCACAAGAAGAACGTGAAAAGTATGGCGCTAACCGTATCGCGGAAGGCAAGCTGCCAATGTGTGCGTCTCTTTGCTCGACTAAGGCATTAATGGCTGGTCCTGCAGATAAAATCGCTCAAATTATGGCAAAACGAGTACATGATCGTGGAGGTATAGACGATCGCAGCAAAGTTACCGGGGTTATTTATGATGACTCTCTTACACATGATGCATCACAATCAAGTAGTCACAAATAAGGAGCTAGGCATGTTTATGAAATCATTCAAAACTTTTGCTGTTTCTTTGGTGGCAGTGATGATGTTGTGCCTGAGTTTGAGCACTTTGGCTAACGACAACGACAATAAACAAACCGGTGTTGCACCTGCTACGACGGCTGAAAAAGAAATGACTCGCCTAGCGGGTGATGAGTTTTTTCAGAAAGTGAAAGATGGGCAGGAAGGCTATACCACTTCTCAATCGATGGAGCATGGCATTTTAGTCAGCACCGCAAATGAGGCATGGTATAAATTAAAAGAAAAGTGGATGTCACCATTAGGTGCGATTGCAGTACTAGGTAGTTTGACGATAGTAACACTGGCGTACTTTATCGTCGGCCCACTAAAACTAAGTAAACCAAGAACAGGACGTACCATTAAACGTTGGTCACGCTTTGATCGTGCGCTGCACTGGTCAATGGCATTTACTTTCCTTAGCCTCGCGTTTTCAGGAATGACATTGGTATGGGGAAAACACATCCTCAAGCCTTTTATTTCAACTGCAGCATGGGGAGATATCATCTACTTTGCCAAGCAATACCATAACTACATCGGTCCTATTTTCTTTATTTTACTGATTACGGTACTAATTAAGTGGTGGCGTAAAAGTACCTTTAAGAAAATCGATCTTGATTGGTGTTTGAAGTTAGGTGGTATGGTTGGTAAACATAAGGGATCTCATCCATCGGCTGAATTTTCCAATGCGGGAGAAAAACTGATCTTCTGGATGCTAATCTTCATGGGGGTTGTGGCAGCAATCACCGGATTTATCTTAGATTTCCCGATGTTTGGTCAAGGACGTAGAGATATGGAACTATCTAACTTAGCGCACATGATCTCAGCCTTGATCCTGATCTGTGGCTTTATCTTCCATATTTATATCGGTTTATTCGGTATGGAAGGCGCTCTAGAAGGCATGGTGAAAGGTAAAGTAGATGAGACGTGGGCTAAAGAGCATCATGATTTGTGGTATGAAGAAATGAAAGCTCAAGGCAAAGTGGAAGACCCCAAAGTCTAACCATTTCCAGTCTTAGTAATCAAAGCAGCTAGTTTTTAGCTGCTTTGTTATTATCGAATATTGAAAATTTTATTTAATGATTTATTACAAAGCTTCTAGTAACTCTGGTGTAATTTCTTCAAGTGAGCTGAGTTTATAATCAGCAATCACAAATTCTGGTTGATTTGCATGCTGGTCGTCTGGAATCACAATTGTTTTCATTTGTGCGGCTTTAGCTGCTAATAAACCGGTAAAAGAATCTTCTAACGCAACACATTCTAATGGCGACACGCCTAATTCGTTAGCGGAATTCAAATATACTTCAGGGTGAGGCTTACCATAAGGTAGGCGTTCTGCAGATAATACCACTTCAAACACATCATCTAGCTCTAACGCATGTAATGTCGCTTGAATCAGAACCATAGGTGAAGATGAAGCAAGTGCAATTTTTAAGTCTAGTTGTTGACATGTTTCAAGCGCATGAAATAACCCTGGCATCAATGGTTTGTGTTCTTCCACTAACGCAATTACGCGATTTAAAATCATAGTGCAGACATCATCACAGCTGTGAGTTTCCCATGGCTGTTGACGAAAATATTGCTCAACAATTTGGTCAATACGAATACCAGTAGTATCAATGGTATCTTGTAAGCTGATCTTTACCCCAAGGGTTGGAAACACTTCCAATTGGGCTTGTCGCCAAAAAGGTTCCGAGTCGATCATAAGACCATCCATATCAAACACAGCTGCTTTAATCATTGCAAATTCTCATCTATTAAATGTAGTGCATGAGTTTATCATTATTATTTGTAACTTATATGATGCTCACTTATTTTTTTGTTTCCTGCCAATCGCATTTTTTCGTTTTAAAAAGCCTTGAATCCAGCACTCTGTTTACACTGAATTGAGGAGGACTTATGGCTAATAATCAATATTTCACACCACTATCTTTTATGCTGACAATCTCGTGCTTACCAACGGCATTTGTAACCAATGCGGAGGTTAATACGAAAGAGAATGACAAGGTGCAACTAATGCTCGCTAATGAGTATGACGATGATATTAATCTTCAAGATTACTACATGAGTGAAAAGTTGGACGGCATACGAGCATTTTGGGATGGTGAGCAATTCTATACACGAAATGGACACCCCATTCATGCACCGAAATGGTTTACTAAAAATTTCCCAAACACCAAATTAGATGGTGAATTATGGGCGGGTAGAGGGGAATTTTCTAAAGTTCAACGAACCGTTCTTGATGATATTCCTAATGATGAAGGTTGGATGCATATTCGCTATGTAGCATTTGATATGATTGACGAGGAAGCTCCATTTACCTCTAGAAGCGAATGGCTAACTCATGCCGTTTATAAGGCTAAGTCACCATATTTAGACCGAGTAGAGTATGAAGCTATTCTATCCCGTGACGCGTTATTTGAGAAACTAGAACAAATTGAAAGGCAAAATGGTGAAGGCTTAATGCTAAGGAAATTCAGCAGTCTTTATCAACATGGTCGTAGTGAAGATCTTTTAAAGCTTAAATCCTACCAAGATGATGAAGCGGTTGTGATTGGTTATAAACCTGGAAAAGGACGACATGCATTAAAAACGGGCTCCTTGTACGTTGAATGGAAAGATGGGAAGCGTTTCTATGTTGGTAGCGGACTGACTGATGAATTAAGAGAAAACCCACCGGCTTTAGGAGCTAAAATTACTTTTCGATTTAATGGTTACACACAAAACGGATTACCACGCTTTGCACGCTTTGTTTATGTGAGAAATGAAGGCGCGTAATAGGGCATATATACCCAAGTGACTTGAGGATAAAGGCTCGACAGTAATCGAGCCTTTATTAAATCTAACGACCAGCAAACTCTAACTGCACATCATCTTCTTGTTTATGTAACCATAATAAGCGAAGTGATAATAAAATGGCCGCGGTAGTTAACCCAATAATGATACCAACCCAAAAGCCAGTTACCCCCATTGGTTCTGAGGTTATCCAATCGGTCATTCCTAAAATATAACCAACCGGCATGCCGATTCCCCAATAAGAAATGAGAGTGCGGCTAAAGATGGAACTGGTATCTTTATAACCACGTAGTGCACCGGCGGCAACAACTTGAATAGCATCACTACATTGATAAATCGCTGCCATGATCAAAAGGTGTAATGCGATAATGGTTACTTCTGGGTTGTCTGTATATAAATCAATTATTTGATGGCGAAATACTACCGTTAATAAAGCGGTTATAAGCGCTGTCAAAAATCCAAATAACAACCCGACATGCGTTGAGATTTTAGCGCCTTCGACACTTTTTTCACCTAGTTGGTGACCAACACGAATACTAACAGCAGCACTAATACTCATCGGTAACATAAATATTAACGTTGAAAAGTTAATCGCAACTTGGTGTGCAGCAACCACAATAGGACCAAGTGGAGCAATAAGTAAAGCAATCACTGCAAATAGGGTGACTTCAAAAAATAGTGAAGCCGCGATAGGGAACCCTAAGCGGAATAAGCGTTTTAAAGAGTGCAGATTCGGCTTATGAAATTCGCTGAAAATATGAATGTTCTTAAAGCGTTGTGCCACCAGTACATAAGTAAGCATCAACAAAAACATAATCCAGTAAACAATGGCGGTAGCCACGCCACAACCTACTGCACCGAGTGCTGGCATACCAAACTTTCCATAAACAAAAATCCAGTTTAATGGGATATTTATAGCAAGACCTAAGAAGCCGAGAATCATCGCTGGTTTAGTTAGCGATAAACCATCAGACAGGCTACGCAATGTTTGGAAGAGTAAAAAAGCAGGAACCGCAAAAATCATGGCAAACATATAACCATTGGTTTTCTGTGCCATCACAGGTTCAATATGCATGATGTCAAGAATATGCTTGGTTTGCGATAAGACGAAAATAATAGGAATCGCGACCAAAAACGACAAATAGAAACCTTGTTGAATTTCATGGGCAATTCTTATTTGTCGGCCAGAGCCATTAAGTTGAGCGACAACTGGAACTAAGGCTAATAACAGGCCAATACCGAATAGTATAGAAGGGAGCCAGATGCTAGAAGCAACCGCAACTGCAGCCATATCAGTTGCACTTACGCCACCTGCCATTACAGTATCAATAAATCCCATACCAGTTTGGGCAACAGAAGCCAATAGCACGGGTGTTGCTAATTTAACAAGGATCGACCCTTCTTTACGATAACGGTGCATATATATTCCTAACTGCGTGAAAAGGCGGAAAAGAATTATATCTAGTTGTATACAATTAGCGATAAAAAATTAACAAAAAGGCAATAAAAAAATCCAGAACAATTTGGGACTAATTATCGGAATAGTGATATACCCAAATTACTTGGGTATACTTATAACCTATTGTAAATATTAGAAGATCGAATGGTCTTCAACCCCTACAGTGAGATGAACTTTGGCATTATCAACTTTAAGTTCTAGGTGAATAGCATGATTACATGAAGGACAGTCATCATAAAAATCTTGATCACCTCTCGATGAATCTACAGTTATACCGATTTGATGTCCGCAATGTGGGCAGGGTACTCTTTTTTCTGTGTATTTTATCATTGCTTTCCTCACTACTACGTCTTTGTGCTAAGCTGAATGAACTACAAATAAATCAAGTGGTTAATTTGGTTTAATTCAATATTAGCGCTTTAAGTTAGTTCATGATTGAAAAAAAGCGAAAAGATTGAATTAGTGCAAAGTAATGAACGAAAACAGTCTGATTTATCCTTATATTCATCGTGCAATTGTATTTTTAAAATCTACCATATGGCAGAAAATCGACTATGTCGAAGATAATTGTAAGTCTAGTCTATGAGTGACATTTTATTACGACGCATATCTCTCTTTTGTTATTTGTTAATTAAGTTACTGAATTAACAATAAGTTACCTGGATATAAGTTGAATCTTTGATACACATTGATCGAGATATTCACCGCCATATTGATTACATCGACAAAGAAGATAATAGAATTGGTAGAGTTCACGTCGCTTATAGTAACCATCGTCGATCGATAAAATATCTTCATAACCGGCAAAAAACTCAGGACCGAGCAAACTAAATTCTTCAATGATCGCCAGATCACACTCTGAATCTCCCCAATAACTGGAAGGGTCGTAACAGATTGTGCCATTGACGGATAACGCGTAGTTACTATCACTTAAATTGCCATGTAAAAGGGAAGGTTTCGGGTTATGAGACCCTATTTTTTGTTTCACTAACGCTACGATTTCTTCAATATCACCAAATTTAATCCCTTTTTCTTTTAATAACTGTAATTGCCAGCCAATACGACATTCAGAGAAAAAGGTTCCCCATTTTTTATGCCAAGCATTCGGTTGTAAGTTTAAGCCAACATAGGTATCTGCATCATACCCATATTCTTTTTGTTCTCCCCACAAATGGAGTTGAGCTAGTTGTTGCCCTAAATGATATTGGTCCGTTGGTGCGGTGAGAGGTTTGGTTGGTAGGTAGTTTAAGATTAAAAAGGCATGTTCTTTGACTACGCCACAAGTAACCGGTTGAGGAACCGATAGTGTGCCAGTACGAAGAAGGCTTGATAGGTTATCTATTTCAGATTCAAATTTAGGTAGGTATTCCCGATCATTAATTTTAACAAAGTAACGTTGTTGACCGTCAGATATCATATAACACTGATTACAGTCACCCCCTTGCAGCCTTTCTCGCTCTTGAATGGTAAATTCAAACGCCAGTACTTGTGATAGCTGTTGTGCAATACCATGCCACATAGTTGCCTCCAGAACCTGAAAGTTATCAATCTATGACATTAGCTTAGTTGAACATTTAAATTAGAGAGCTGATTCGCAAAAATTTGTTTAATTTACTGACGTTATTCGAGATGTTGTTTATACCCAAATGACTTAGGAAAACAACGCATTTAATTGGGACTAAATCGCCTAAACTGCCAAAACTTACTTGCCCAATAAGGATTATCCAAACGTGAAATAATCACTCCTTTGGAGGTTGAAGCATGCATAAATTGATTGTTACCAATGTACATCCCAACATGACGTTGGTTCCAACCGGTTTTAAAGAAAACAAGATCACCAAAAGCCGCTTCATTTTCTGGAATAAAGTCGCCTTGTTGGCTTTGTAATTCAGTGGTACGCGGAAGGTGCAGTTGATAAATTGTCGACATGGTGACTTGCATAAAAGCGGAACAATCTATCCCTCGTTTGGTACTACCGCCGAATTGATAAGGAACACCTGACCATGATTTGTATAAGTGTTGGAACTCAATTTTCTCTACAGGGGTAGAAGGCAGAGGTGGGACTGGTGGTGTGCTCGAAGCACAGCCAGACAACAATAGGATACTCAACAATGAAATAGTCAGTGCTTTCTTCATTTCTACACGCTTAAAATTTGTGGATTAATACGATGCTATCGGATAACGGGTAATGAGTAAATGCACGCCAATTAATAGGTAACAGTATTGACAAAACATGTCGGAAAAATGCGCACTTAAATTCAGTAGAAGCCTAACTTGCGTAACCATCACAGTTTGTACAACAAGTTTATGGATAATAAACCTAATTTTATTTGTTTTTAATTTTATATTTTAATTTATGGAGAGAATTAATGTATTACGGTTTTGATGTCGGTGGCACAAAAATTGAATTTGGTGCTTTTAACGATAAGTTAGAAAGAGTCGCATCGGAAAGAGTGCCAACACCTGGAGAAGACTATCAAGCATTATTAGAGACGCTTACCAGTTTAGTGGCTAAATATGATGAGCAGTTTGACCTAAAAGGTTCAATTGGTATCGGAATTCCGGGAATGGAAAGTGTCGAAGATGGCGCTGTGCTAACTTCAAATGTCCCGGCCGCGAAAGGTAAATTCTTACGTAAAGATCTTGAAGCTTTGGTAGATCGCCCAGTAAAAGTAGCAAATGATGCAAACTGCTTTGCACTATCAGAAGCTTGGGATGAAGAGCATCAAGGCAAAGAAAGCGTTTTAGGTTTAATACTGGGGACTGGTTTTGGCGGAGGAATCGTCGTTAACGGCCATGTGGTTTCTGGCGGTAGTCATGTTGCTGGTGAGATAGGTCATACCCGCATGCCAATAGATGCTTGGTTCTACTTGAACGATAGTGCTAAAGACAAAGATGCACCATTATTTGGTTGTGGCTGTGATAAAAAAGGCTGTATCGATAACTACTTATCTGGCCGTGGTTTTGAGCAACTTTACCATCACTACTATGATGAACAAGTGAAGGCTATCGATATCATCAAACAGTATCAGCAAAAAGAGGCAAAAGCGGTTGAACATGTTGAGCGCTTTATGGAATTACTAGCTATTTGTTTAGGCAATATTTTCACTGCTTTTGATCCAGATGTCGTGGTACTCGGTGGTGGCTTATCAAACTTTGAAGCCATTTACGAAGAAATGCCAAAGCGTATCCAGCCTCACTTACTTTCTATCGGTAAAGTGCCTCATATCTTAAAAGCCAAACATGGTGATTCAGGTGGTGTACGTGGTGCTGCATTTTTAAATATTCAATAGCCCCCGAAATCAACTAAAACAAAAAGGCTCGATGGTGTTTCATCGAGCCTTTCTTATATGAGGAATAGTCAGCAGTAGAGTGAGAGGTTACTTCTCTTTCTTTTTCTGCCCAATACCTATATTTTCTTTCGGCATTAAGGTGATTTTACCAAAACCAAGCTTTTTAAAATGTGCATCGCGATAATTACGAACAGTCTTAGTATCCGACACCGCTTCAATCGATTGCTCCATTTTTAGATACTCACGAATATCAATCTCTTCATGATTAGCAACCGCTTCATGGATCGAGTGAAAATCACGGTAGCTAAATGCTAAGGTTTTTTCTTCATTTTTGTATGTGTATAAAATTGTACGAGACATAAAACGCCTTAAATGAAAAAGCAGTAACCGAAATTACTGCTCAAAATTAATTATGTGGATTATATACCTAAGTGACTTCAAGTATATACCCCAACTCACCGTATAGGGAGGTGGGGCATTAAATCAATGACTACTGTACCGTTGAGCGGACCGCAATCATTGGCGGTTGAATATTATGGTGCTTAAACTCTTTCATCACACGTAACGTAATATCGGTTTCGAATAACTTTTCATACACAATATCAACCACATACGCCTTACAGGTAAGTTTTATTGCCATGTAGTTATCAGCAATTTCTTGGTTAACTAATACGACAACCGGCTTAGGTAAGTGAATATAGCGGCTCGATGACGCTGCTTCTTGAATCAAGTCACGGGCTAAATTGATATCTTGGTCCATTCCAATATAAAAAGGTATCACACATTGCATATCTAATGCGCCGTAGTTACCACTCATGGTGACTTCACTTAAAAACTTGTTATTTGGTATGGTGATGATGTCATCGGTCAATGTTCGCATACGTACTGAACGTAAACCAATCGTGATGATATCACCATAGTTACCTTCAAATGTCACTCGGTCACCAACTTGGAAAGGTCTATCAATCATAACGGTTAAACCGGCAATGAAGGATGCAGCCAGATCTTTCAATGCAAAACCAATGGAAACCGCTAACGTACCACCAATCAAAGTAAGGATTTGGTCATTTATCCGAAAGCTAATCATAAAGACAACTAAACCTGCTGTCATATAAACGAAAAACTGGAAGAAAGACTGTAATTTTTGTAGCACCATTCGATATTGTACGAATTGGGTACTAAAGGTTTCCACTAAGCTATTGGTAAATCGTAATAATATCCAAGATGCCAAAATAACAAAGAAAGAGAAAAATACTCCTCCCCAACGAATTAAGCTAGTAAATTGCACTATATTGTCTAAATGTTCAGTTGTTTCATCTGTAGCGAAGACAGGTAAACTCATCATCAATAAAACGATTAAACTAAGAAACTTTTTCATATTACTTCACCAATAAATGTTGACGGTGCAAAGCGTTGGTAATGTATCGATACCAATGATCGGAAATCTTCGCTTTATCATCTGACCATTCAATATAATTGCGGCTTTCAAAGTAGCGTAATGTGCCAATAACTTCAGGAATAGTGAGTTGAGTACATTCTGAAAGCTCTTCTGGGGTCGATATTTCAAGCTGCACAATTGAGCGCAAAATAGCCAGCATAGGTTTCGGCATTTTTTCCAACTCTTCAGATTGTGGTGCTTGGAAGAGGCGCACTACGATTTTTTCTGTGGTTTGTTCTTTACGTAACGATAAACGAAAGAAACGCAGAGCGACGGTAGGGTTACCATCTGCATAATGCCACAAGATACGGTAGAAACCTTGACGCACACGTTCTTCTTCCGAAATATCATCCTGATCCCACTGTTTAGGTAGATTTAAATCGTCAAATGATACAGGGTTTTCTAATTCTTGATTTAAGCGAGAGTCGAGCAAATTAGTGATTTGTGATTCAGACCAACGAGGCATAAATGTTACTAAATCGAATAATAAACGTTCGCCTCTTGCGCGGTCGACAAAGCGCCAGCTTGATTTTTCAATCGCTAATAATACGCGGTGATTTTTCTTAGAACGGCGCATTAAATTCGCAAATTTCATAAGCCCAGATAGACCACCAACCATAGGTTTAACGAGTCTTTGAGCATTATCGACAGCCAATAAATAGCAAGTGTCACTTTTACGTAAATGAGCTAACAGTTGAATATCAGTCGATTCTCGGCTTAACCCGATTTGTTCCGCTAAATTAGCCACTAATTCTGAATAACCTGCATTAGGACAATTCAAATAAATAGGTTCAGCATTATTAACACGGTACAAAATCTGTTTTAGGAATGTGGTGGTGCCTATACCGCGTTCACCTGTAACAACACACATTGCAGGGCTATTGGTTAATACATAACGTGAGAGTTGCTTAATTTCATCAGAAGCATAGCTAATTAATTCACTATCTTCTCGTCCTGGTAAAACATATTGGAAAACTTCATCACCAGAAAGAGGATGTAGGTTGTTATTTTGACCATCATTATCACTTTGTTTAGCTACTTCAATACGGAACAAGTAAGCAAGTGCTTGGCTGAAAAAGGCATATTGCGATAAGTTTGAAATAACGAATTGCTTTAAATGACGAGTAAAAATCCAAAATGTCATTATCGCGGTAGCAATGGTTGCTAGCGTAAAACTATCCTTATGATTAATCGCCCATTGCGCCCAAATGGGGTGGTCTAAATCAACGTGATTGTCACTAAATACATATGGCTTCCATTTTCTTAGTACCACAATGGTGGTTAAAATAAACCATAGAAACATCAAACTAGACATCCAATGATAAATGGTGCCTTCGCCGACAGTCGTCTTCGTGATTTGTAATAAAACTCCTGCACCAATCACACTCCAAACATAATAACGAATGGTGGATAATCGAATTGCAATGATATCTTTTGAAGTACTACGACTATTGCGATAGACAAATTCTAAGATGAATTTGACCGCGATAGAGCCACCCAAAATCCACCAAGTGAAAATATCTAAAAATTTGACGTGTTTTAGGCTTTGTAAGCCTGAAAGGACATCTAAGGAAATCGTAATGGCAATTAACCATGCAATTGGCTTATTGGCTTTGCTGATATACCACAATAAACGAACCCATATTGATGGAGAACTTGTCGACGAATCTAATTTCGCTTTTCGGAATTGCTTGATCATATCAGGGCTATTGCGAAGCCACCAATTCAAAATTAGATAAACAAGGAGTATTTTAATAACAGTGACAATAACCGGGACTGGGGAGATTGCTAGGTCTTTGATAAATTGCTTAAAACTCTGAATTTGAAAGAAAATCAAATATTGTGCATTAAGCTGGGTAATATGTATTTCATTTTTAAATTGAGTTACCCCAAAAGGGCCAAAACCAGTTAAGTTATTATAAACTCGGTTATTGACCAATTTGAGTAAATCTTGCTTTGAACGATTAAAACTATGAAGTGATAAATAATCTTCTTGTGCTGAAAGCCATGCTTTTTGACCACCTTGGCTTCGGTATTCTTTTAATGACGCATTAAAGTCTTTGGTTGTGTTGTCGATTTGATAAAGGGTAGTAGAAAGTAGTTCATCGACTATTGCATGATCGGCATCCGTCATAAATAAAGGATCAGGTAGTTTAGAAACTTTATCCGATATACTTTGTGCTTGTGGCGTAATTTTTGCGACTTGTGATTGTTGTATTGGTTCCCATTCTGCATGTGCATTTAATGAGAAAAAAAACAAGAGGGCTAAACAGAATTGGTAAATTTTACCCATAGATATCACTTATAAATAGTTGATAGGTCATACACCCAAGCGACTTCAAAGCACTGAAATTCGCATCTTAAAGTGACTTAGGTATATCTTACTAAAGATAGAACAATAGCGGCACAAATCATAACTTATTCTATGAGTTATTGTCATTAAGTGCTTGTTCTTCGGCAAAGAAATAGCGATATTTTATATCATTCACTTGGATATAATTATTATTAAATAGGGATCTAGCACAAAACTTTTATCTTGGCGTTGCTATTACATGAATAGACAAGATAAATTATCCCTATATACCCAAGTGGCTTTAAGATGCAGAATTCAGAGCTATCATCCAAACCTTTAGGCAAGGAAGATTGGCGAAGGAATGTAGACACCTTTCAAACCAATCTGACGCGGCCTATCTCTTATAAAAAGAAGAGGTTTGAATGAAGCTCCCGAAGGGCAAGTTAAAACAAGCTTTATGCTGCATTAAATTAAACAGAGATAGAATGACTATGCTCATATTCAATTTGTCTTGCCTAAAGCTTGTTTATTCTTGCTGAAACTCGCACCTTGCAGTTACTTGGGTATAAAGGTTAAATACAAATCAACAAACCATTACCTCAAAAGGATTCATATGAACTTCCCATATAAAAACATTGTTATCCTGACAGGGGCTGGAATATCAGCAGAATCTGGCATTCAAACTTTCCGATCTCAAGATGGATTATGGGAAAATCATAGAATTGAAGATGTCGCGACTCCAGAAGGTTATAACTATAACCCTGAATTAGTACAAAATTTTTATAATCAACGCCGTAAAGGGTTGCAAGATAACCATATCGAGCCGAATCTCGCTCATATAGCCTTAGCTGATCTTGAGAGCAAACTCGATGGTAAAGTAACAATTGTGACTCAAAATATCGACAACCTGCACGAAAGAGGGGGAAGTAACAATATTATACATATGCATGGTGAGCTATTTAAAGTTCGCTGTCCGGAGTCCAACCAAGTAATTGAATGTTTTAATGATCTCGGTACACATGATTTATGTCACTGCTGCCAAATTCCAAATCCACTCAGACCACACATCGTATGGTTTGGAGAAATGCCGCTACAAATGGCGGAAATCTATGCCGCCATTGAAGAGGCCGATTTATTTATCTCTATTGGTACGTCTGGTGTCGTCTATCCTGCAGCAGGTTTTGTTCACGATGCTAAAATGCATGGTGCACATACTATCGAAATTAACCTAGAACCGAGTGCGGTAGAAAGCGAATTTGCAGAGAAACGCTACGGTAAAGCAAGTATTGAAGTACCAAAGCTTGTTGATGAGCTACTAAAACTCTAATCCAGCGCATGTTATTTCTGTTTCAGTTAATGTAAAAAACCGCTGAGACTATTCAATCTCAGCGGTTTGCATTTATCACTTATAGTCTTTAGTGAAAGAAACTTAATTCATTTCTACTTTAAGCTTTTGGAAATACTCTTCATATAGCACGTTAGCATCACCAACATCATCTTGCCATTCGCCAGAATCTAAGACTTTCTGTGGTGGGAAGACATTCTCATCATTAGCAAATTCTTTCGGCAATAATGGGTAAGCTGTTTTAACCGGTGTAGGGTAGCCAATTTCCATCGAGATTTTTGCAGCATTTTCTGGACGCAGTAAGAAGTTAATCATTTTGTAAGCCGCTTCAATATTTTTCGCACCAGAAGGAATAGCTAAACTATCCATCCAAAAGATAGTTCCTTTTTCTGGCCAAATAATATGAATTGGCGCACCTTCTTGACGAGCCATGTAAGCCGAACCATTCCACAACATACCTAGTGATGTTTCACCTGCTAAATAAGGGTTAGCGGGGAAGTCTGAGTTAAATACTAATACATTTGGCATTAGCTTTTTCAACTCAAGGTAAGCTTGCTTAATCTGTTCTGGATCGGTGGTATTGCCAGAGTAGCCTAATTTAGTTAAGGCAATTTGGAATAGCTCACGAGGGTCATCCATCATCATTAATTGACCAACCCATTTCGGATCCCATAAATCACCCCATTTTTTGATTGATGATTTATCTAACATATCAGTGTTGATACCGATACCTGTCGCCCCCCAAACGTAAGGGATAGAGTAGTCGTTACCTGGATCAAAAGGTTTGTTTAGATAGTTAGGATCTAAGTCAGAAAAGTGAGAAAGCTTGGCGTGGTCAATTGTCATCAACATGCCTTCTTTACGCATTTTAGATACAAAGTAAGTGGAAGGCACGACCAAATCATAACCTTTACCTTGTGTTTTTAACTTGGCGTACATTGACTCATTGGATTCATAAGTAGAGTAAATGACTTTAATTCCAGTTTCTTTGGTGAAGTCTTGTAAAACTTCATTTGGGATATACTCAGACCAGTTATAAAAATAAAGCTCTTTATCTTCAGCATGTGCATAACCTGTGGTAAATGTAGCTGCTAGTGCTGCACCGACAAAAAACTTAGACCATGTCTTCATTGATTCCCCCAGTATGGAATTTTTATTGATTTAACACGTTAGCTGATGCTCATCTTTTACAGAATCGTCATTAGCTTCAAAATAGTGTGAGTATAGTCATATAAATTGTTTTTTAAAGTATTATTCACTACTTACTCATTAAAAAAAGCCTGCAACTAAGCAGGCTATTTATTTGATCACATCTGTTAGTTTTACTTTACTTTATCTCGAGCTAAAGCCTGTGAGCACATAACTAACATTAAAGAGACGACTAGCATCACGGTTGCAAGAGCATTAACTTCTGGAGAAATACCGACTTTAACCATAGAGTAAATTTTCAATGGTAGAATTTCATAGCTTGGTCCCGTCACAAAAGAGCTGATAATCACGTCATCAAGCGATAAAGTAAAACTCAACAACCAACCAGCAGCAACCGCAGGTTTAGCCAAAGGCAAAATGATACGTTTTAGAATAATCCATTCACTGGCACCTAAGTCTTTTGCTGCTTCGAGCATCTTCACATCAAAACCTTTTAATCGACTATAAACTGTCACCACAACAAATGGTAAACAAAAGGTAATGTGTGAAATAAGCAGGGTAATTAACCCCAGTTGGAAACCTACTACCAAGAACAAAGCAAGCAGTGAAATCGCCATTACAATATCTGGCGACATCATGACCACAAACAGTAGGCCGTTAACCGCACCTTTCCCTTTAAATTGATATCGAAACAGCGCGACAGCCGTTAAGCTACCAATAATGGTTGCCGCTGTCGCAGAAAATACTGCCACCGTGATTGAATGACCAGCCGCTTGAATTAAGCTGTCATTATTCATTAAATCGCTATACCACTTAGTCGTAAAGCCGCCCCATTTAATACCAAATTTACTGGCATTAAATGAATTTACAATCAAAACAATAATAGGTAGATATAAAAACAGGTAGACCAAACTCATAAAGCTAGACTTGGCAACCGTTCCACCAACAGACTTTTTCATCAGTCTAACTCCACTTTTTTATTCAATAGTTTACCCGCACGATAATAGGCATAAAGCATCAATGCCATCACTAGGGTTAATGCGATACTCGTGGCAGCACCAAATGGCCAATCACGAGCATTGAGCACTTGACTCTTAATTACATTACCAATCAATAAGTTTTTCGCACCACCTAGTAGGTCCGAAACGTAGAACATACCTAAAGCAGGAAGTAGTACTAATAAACAACCTCCAATAATACCAGGCATAGTAAGGGGTAAGACGACCTTTAATAGAGTTTGTACCTTATTAGCTCCGAGATCTCTTGCCGCTTCAATGTAAGTGTGATCTAGTTTTTCAATCGCTGAATACAAAGGCAAAATCATGAAAGGAAGTAGGATGTAGACTAGACCTATCATTACTGCTGTTTCGGTATACATAATACGTATTGGATGCTCAATCAAACCTATCGCTATTAAGCTTTTATTCACAATACCTTGAGTACCTAGCACAATTTTTAAGCCGTAAGTACGAATGAGTGAATTGGTCCAAAATGGTACTATGACCATAAACAACATAAATGGACGAATTTTGACCGGCATTTTTGCGACAATATAAGCAAAAGGGTAACCAATCAGTAAACACAAACCCGTTGCGACAACTGCCATGTACAATGAATGCAACATGACTTTGGCATAAAGCGGATCAAGCAAACGGGTATAGTTACTTAACGTAAAGGTTAACTCGATTAAATTAGCTTCATCACGCGTTAAAAAACTGGTAATGATAATCATCAAATTTGGAATGAAAACAAACAGCATCAGCCATGAAACAATAACAAGTACTATACTGTTTTGAAGATTTAATTTCTTCATTTGCATTACTCTGTTTCTTCATGGTTAGTATGAGAATCGCCATCTTGTGGTAAAACAACTTCCCAACTTTCTACCCAAGTAATCGACACTTTCTGGCCAATCGAGTGATCCACATCAGGATCATCTTCGTTAAAAAATTCACTGACCATCACACGCATTCCTGATTCAAGTTCAACCACGGAATCTAAAGTCATCCCTTTATAAGTACGTTCTTTTACATGCCCAACAATACCAATATCTTCAGATTCTTTTATCTCTTCAATGCGTATATCTTCGGGACGAAGAAGAACATTCAGATTTTGACCAGGTTGGACAGGGTGGTTGTAGTGTACCGAGCATTCAATACCTTCGATTAAAGCAGTTATTGTCTTCTCATCATTGCGCTTCACTACTTTGGCTTCAAAGGTATTAATCTCACCAATAAAGCTTGCGACAAATAGGTTTTTTGGCTCTTCATAAATTTCACGTGGTGAGCCATCTTGTTCAATCACACCATCACGCATAACAATAATACGATCAGACATTGAGAGCGCTTCTTCTTGATCGTGAGTAACAAAAATAAAGGTAATACCAAGCTGACGCTGCAGTTGTTTTAGTTCTAACTGCATTTGCTTACGAAGTTTGTAATCTAAAGCAGATAATGATTCATCGAGCAGCAGTACTTTAGGCTTATTCACCACTGCACGCGCAATCGCAATGCGCTGCTGTTGACCACCAGAAAGTTGGTGAGGTTTGCGTTGCGCCATGGATTCTAATCGAACCATTTTGAGGGCTTCTTCAACTCGAGAATCAATTTCCGTTTGTGCTACTTTTTGCATACGCAAACCAAAAGCAACATTTTCAAAAACGGTCATGTGAGGAAAAAGTGCGTAACTTTGGAATACAGTATTAACGTGTCTTTGTTCTGGTGGCTGTTCGGTCACATTTTCATTTGCCAGTAGAATCTTGCCGGAATCAACCATTTCAAAACCTGCAATCATTCTTAATACCGTTGTTTTACCACAACCAGAAGGACCTAAAATAGTTAAGAACTCACCATGATTAACATTAAGATCTAAATTTTCAATGATGGATTTACCATCAAAACTTTTGCTGATACCAGTCAGTTGG
Organism: Vibrio sp. E150_018; assembly: GCF_053544035.1. Taxonomy (NCBI): domain Bacteria; kingdom Pseudomonadati; phylum Pseudomonadota; class Gammaproteobacteria; order Vibrionales; family Vibrionaceae; genus Vibrio; species Vibrio sp. E150_018. The sequence continues at coordinate 508,715 of NZ_JBHGNY010000001.1, forward strand.
ATAACGGTAGGAGTTTGAGTAGATTCAACTTTCAATTTCTGTATTTCTCCCAAGAAAGAACAGCGATGTTAGACACAAAAATTTGAGGGCGAATCATAGTCGCCATTAAGTGTAATTCATAGCATTTTTTGCCATAGCGTTATTAATTATCATCTATTCATATCTGATATACAAAAAAGAATCACGACAAGGTAATAGTAGTTGATTAATTTATGCTTTTACAAAATGAAATAGACACAAACTCGCATATTAAGATGTCTTGAGTATAATGAGCCACAATTATGCTAGTAAGAGATCCTGGATCCCCATTTTATGAATGATAAAGTAGACAAAGTGTTTAATATCGGTGGCAATATAGAGACCGCGCTATCAGGACAATATGAACTAAAAGCAACCAATATTATTAAAGAAGCCTGGCAACTGACAATAAAGAACTTCTTGTCATTTTCACCAACAATTGTGGTTTTAATTATTTTGCAAATAGCGATTTTTATGATTGCTTTAAAATTACAGTTAGGGGATACCAGCATCCTCTTTACTTTACTTGATGGTAGTGCAGACTCGACCCAAATCGAAAACATCATTCAATCTGTCATCATCGCCAATTTTAGCTATGAAATTATCAGTGCGCCATTGTATGCCGGCGTGTGTTTAATGGCGATGAGTCATGCTACGGGCTTTAAAACCAAAACAAACCATATCTTTAAAGGATTACACTTTACTATCCCGGTGATGCTTGTCACGCTGATGGGGTTAATTCTTCAAGGTTTAGCAGGGGCGGTTTTACCTTTCTTATCTTTATACATTTCAATGACTTTTAGTAACTCTGTTTTTCTGGTGTGTGAAAAAAGAATGACACCTATTCGGTCGTTATTGTTGTCTTTCCGAGCCGTTAATAAGAAAATTCTGACTGTTTCGGCAGTGTATGCTTTGATTCTCATTATGTTTTTTGCCGCAGCACTATTCTATGGGATCGGCTTTATCCTTGTTCTACCATTTTTCTTTCATGTTAAAGGCATCATCTATCGCGATATGTTTGGAATTAAAATGAAAATAATCAACTCAGGGGGCAACGGCACGCCTCCTAGCAATAATAAACAATCACAGGTATTTGACGCATGAAGAAAAAAATCATTATGACCTTAGCGATCCTGTCGTTTTGGGCGGTTTACTTTTTTCAAAATCATTATAATCAACAACCTGATACCAACAGGGAGCAGGCAACTGAGAGCGCGACTAAACCCAAAGCGCCAATGCCGGTCGACGATACTCACCTTAAAAAGAAAAAATTCTTTGACGAGCTTCGTCCTGGGATTGCAAAAGAAAATGCTCGTATTATGGAAGAACGTCATGCTCTATTGGATATTAAAAAACAATTTGAAGATGGCGATTTCACGTCAGTACCATCAAAAGCAAAACAATTGGCTGGAGATTATGAATTAGCTATCCCTGAAGCGGGTATTGATGAAACTTGGTTGGACACAATGCTTAATCGCGTTAATGTTTTACCGCAGTCACTAGTATTAACTCAAGCAGCGAATGAATCTGCATGGGGAACCTCAAGATTTGCTAAAGAAGGCAACAACTTTTTTGGGCAATGGTGCTATGTTAAAGGTTGTGGATTAGTGCCTTTACATCGTGTTGAAGGAGCGACTCATGAGGTAGCTAAATTCGATTCTCCACAACAATCTATCCACGCGTACTTTATGAATGTGAACCGTAATAACGCATATAAAGAACTTCGTGATATCAGAGCGAAATTAGCCAGTGATGAACAAGATTTAAAATCTCAAGCAACAGCATTAGAGTTAACGAATGGCTTGTTGAATTACTCTGAGCGTGGACCAGATTATGTTGATGACCTGCAATCTATGATTAAACATAATTCTGAGTTTTGGACGGATAAATAATGATTAACATTCGTCATATTGGAATAGTTGTCGCTTTATACGCTTCCATTTTAGCGTTACCTGTGCATGCTGAGCAGTATCGTTTTAATTATTCTAAGCTCTATACACAAATGAAGAATAACCTTGAAGAAGGGCATCCCGATGTAAAAGTCGCGTTCTTTTTTCAAGAACATCAAACTTCTCGTTTATGTAACATTGATAAAGCTTGGATGGAAAAAGACAAACATTATGAAGAGTTTGTTATTCCACCATCTCAAGAGCTTATCGTGCCACTTGATAACAACTTGCGACAGGTTGGTCCTTTAATCTATGTCAATGCAGAGCAAGGCAAGACCTGTGACTTCTCTATGGTAGTGATGACTAAACAGCCACTTTCCGGTGAAGTTTCTTATCAAGATATTGAGCAACTATTGCCACAAATGAGCAAGATGCTCGATGATCTAGGTGGAATGTTTTCAAGTTGGTTTGCACCAAAAGTGATTGGATTAACATTAGAGTTTGGTGGGCTAAAACAAGGCGTCATTCAAACCTCTAAAGGCAATACATTCCCAATCGATGACGGAAAAGCGAAAGTAAGTTTAGCTAAACTATCTGAAGATGAATCGTTATTACTGCCACAAGCTACTTTTAGGGCATTACCTTTACTCGAAAAGTAACCAGTAGAGTAGTTTATAAGATAAAAAAAGAGCTAAACAATATCGAATTGTTTGGCTCTTTTTTTAGTTACCGGTAGCTTAGGCTAAGTATGGTCGAGATTAAATATTCGTGACATCAAGCTGTAAGCTAGGATCAAACTCAATAGCATCTTCTGACGATACTGAGTTTTCAGGTAATGCTTCTTTATCAAACCCAATATCACCACCATTGATTACACCTGAATCACGGTCAATCGATTTAAAATCAAACAAATTGTGATCGGCTAAGTGGCTAGGTACCACATTTTGCACCGCTTTGAACATTGTCTCGATACGGCCAGGGAAACGCTTATCCCATTCGTTAAGCATTTGCTTAATATTTTGGCGCTGCAAGTTAGGTTGTGAGCCACATAAATTACAAGGAATAATTGGGTAGTCACGCATCGCTGAAAACTTAATGATGTCTTTTTCACGGCAGTAAGCAAGAGGGCGGATCACCACATGTTCACCATTATCCGATACCAATTTAGGTGGCATTGCTTTCATTTTTCCGCCATGGAACATGTTTAAAAATAACGTTTCCAAGATATCGTCACGGTGATGACCTAGTGCAATTTTAGTCGCACCAATTTCATTAGCGGTACGATATAAAATACCACGACGTAGACGAGAACAAAGTGAGCAGGTCGTTTTACCTTCAGGGATCTTATCTTGAACGATTGAATAAGTATCTTCTTCAACTATCTTGTATTCGATACCTAGAGATTTAAGATATGCTGGTAAAATATGATCAGGAAATCCAGGTTGCTTTTGATCTAGGTTCACCGCTACAAGCTCAAAATTAACGGGCGCACTTTTTTGTAGGCTCATCAAAATATCTAACATAGTGAAACTATCTTTACCGCCAGAGAGGCACACCATGATACGATCGCCATCTTCAATCATATTAAAGTCAGCAATAGCTTGACCTGTATTACGACGAATACGCTTCTGTAACTTATTAAAATTATACTGCTCAGCTTTCTTTTTCGCTGTTTTCTCAAGTTCTTCAACAGTATTTTGATCTGAATTCATGGTGCTTTGCCTTTACTGGTCTCAAGCGTTGCTTGATGGTGTTGCCAAGTACCTATTATTTTAAAAAATCATGGCGCTTTTAAAAAGCATAGAGTTTTTAAAGCTGATAGGTGCTGCATAAATAAAGGCCGTATCATACTCACAAATGACAAAAGAGCAACACTCGAAAGGGTTGCTCTTGCCGTCTGATATCCAATTTAATGGTGTATTATTGACTCTTAATTGGGATCGAGTGGACTAATAAAGCCTTCTGGTTTCAGTGCCAACACATCACAGTTTATCTTATCAATGACGTTCTCTGCTGTATTACCAATAAACACAGCGGATAGACCGGTTCTACCTGTGGTTCCTAAAATAACCAAACCAACATCAAGCTCTTTGGCCGCTTTTGGAATAACATCTTCTGGCAAGCCTTCATTCACCCTAGTATGCTCTTCATCAATACCATACTTTTGGCGCAACGCTTTCATTGCCGTTAAATGAAAACCACGCACTGCGTCAGTATAAGATGTCGGATCAAACTCAGGTAACTCCACTGTAATATTTGCTGGTGTCACAGGGTATGAGTTAACAAGGAATAGTTCGGCATTCAGTTGCTTCGAAAATTTGAAACCTTGCTCTACCATGCTTTCATTAAGTACGGTATGGGTAGTGTTTTCCGAACCGACATGAACTGATGCAATAATGTTGCCATTGACTGGCCAATCATGATTTTTAACGAGTAGTACAGGGCATGGACACTTACGTAATAAATGCCAATCTGTTGGTGTAAAGAATACCGATTCAAGAACATCGTGCTGACGTGTGGTTTTCAAAACAATATCATAACCACCAGAGAACACTTCACCAATAATGGCTTCATATGGGCGGTGATGCCAAACCACTTTAATATTAAGTTCAACACCAGCTTTCAAATAAGGTTGCGCAACTTCTTTCATCCAACCTTCACGTTGTTGAATAACACCGCGTCTCATTGCATCACGCTCTTCAGAAGAGAGCATAGATGTCATGTCATATGAAAAATCATAAATAGATAGAAAAAATGTGATTGGAGCGGGGTTCGGTAAATCTCGAACAATTTGAAATGCACGCGCTAATGCTGATTGTTCAACATTATTAACATCAGCGACCACCAAAATGTTTTTGTATGAATTCATAATAAGCTCTCCCTTCCTTAACTCATTTGATCTAACGATAGATCAAAGTATACCAAGGGTACAACATGCCTAGATTTTGATTCTTTCAGCAAAAGAAATCCATTGGTATTAGTTTAACTTTAGCTGAATTTGCAGATAATTATTAGTGACATAAGCTTGATTTTAGAAAGAAAAAAGCCGCTAAATATGAAACTTAGCGGCTTAATCATAAATTAAATATCTAATTTTTATTCTTCAGCAAAACCAGCAAGTTTTTGCAGTACGTCATGATTGATAATCGTAATATACTTACCTTTAACACTTAAAATATCGCTCTTTTGGAAACGGCCGAGTAAGCGACTAATCGTTTCAACGGTTAATCCTAGGTAGTTACCAATATCACCACGAGTCATGGTTAATCGGAATTCACGAGGAGAGAAACCACGTTGCGAGAATCGAGTTGATAAATTATATAAGAATGCCGCTAAACGTTCTTCAGCATTCTTCTTAGACAATAGCAAGATCATATCTTGATCGCCTTTAATTTCATTACTCATTAAACGCATAATTTGTTGGCGCAACTTTGGCATTTGACCTGAAAGTTCATCTAACGTTTCATAGGGGATTTCACAAACCATTGAGGTCTCTAATGCTTGAGCAAAACTTGGATGAGCATTATTATTAATCGCATCAAAGCCAACTAAATCACCAGCAAGGTGGAAAGCCGTGATTTGTTCATCACCTTGTTCCGTGATAGTGTAACTTTTTATCGTGCCAGAACGAATTGCATAAAGTGATTTTAGTTCATCACCTGCTTTAAAAATTTCTTGTCCTTTTTGGACCGGCTTTTTTCGCTCGATAATTTCATCAAGTTGATCCAGTTCATCATCATTTAATGAATATGGAATACATAATTGGCTGATACTGCAGTCCTGGCAATGAATAGCACAACCACCAGATTGGACCCGTTTCGTTTTTGCGTTATCTGAAATCATAAAATACCGAGCAGTTTTAATTGATATACATCAATATTTTAGCATCTCATACTACTAAAGGACAGCATAAAATCATCAGATATTACAGTAGACGGATAACTCCTTGATACAACTGAAATAAGGCGTAAGCCAATAAAACCGTGGCCCCAAGGCGTCTAAATAGTAAGGATTTTATTAGCTGATTGAACTGAGTCGCACTCACACCAACCGCAAGCATCAATGGTAGTGTTCCCAAACCGAATGCCAGCATGATCAAAGCACCATTTATTGAATTCCCAGCTGCAGCAGACCAAGTCAACATAGAATAGACTAAGCCACATGGAAGCCATCCCCAAATGAAACCAAAGGGAAGTGCATAAATAGGGTGTTTAATAGGAAGTAGCTTTTGACCGAATGGTGCAATATACTTCCAAAGTCTTTGACCTACTTTTTCTACCCATATCAGACCATTCCACCATTGCCCAATATATAAAGCCAGTAGTAACATGAACACGGCAGATAAAAGACGTAACCAATTGAGAGGAGCGTTGATTCCAGAGTAAGACGAAATGGTTGAAATAGAGCCTCCAATTATCGCTCCTATTAAAGCATAACTAGATAAACGTCCAATATTATAAAAAAGGGGGTTCAGCCACTGCCTCTTTGTTGAAACTTGCCCTAAGTTCATTAAAGAAGCGATACCACCACACATCCCCATGCAATGACCAGCGCCTAATAAACCGATTAGAAAAGCCGCTAACCAATCCGAACTCATTTTACTTTCTCTTTCTTTTCAGTAGGCTTTACGATTTTATCATCAAGGTCATCGTTATCATCAAATAAGATACTATGCCCTTGACGATCGAGATCATCAAATTGATCCGTTTTTACTGCCCATACAAACAAAGCCACTGCGATACAAACAAATATGATGGCAATTGGAATTAACAAGTACAAACTGGCCATTTCAAGAACCTTATTACTTCAACAATCTAAGTGAGTTGGTCACTACAATAATGGAACTTGCAGACATACCAATAACGGCAAAATAAGGAGCAATGAACCCCATAATAGCCAATGGAAGAATTAAGGCATTATAACCTAGTGCCCAAGCTAAATTTTGTCGGATAATACCACGAGTTTGAATGGCTAGCTCTCTAGCTTCAAGTACTTTATCCAACCTATCGCCGAGTAGAACCATATCTGCTGATGATTTTGCCACATCTGAACCACTACCCATGGCGACAGAAAGGTGAGCACCTGCTAGGGTGGGCGCATCATTAATACCATCACCAATCATTAAGGTAACACTATGCTTATGAAGAGACTGTAGATAAGCTAATTTGTCTTCAGGTTTAGCTGAGCATTGATATTGAGTGATACCCAATGCTGAAGCGACTTTTTGAGTATTTAGCTTTGAGTCTCCCGTCAATAGAGTAATATCAATATTGGCATTTTGTAATTGCTTAATAAAACTTAGGCTTTCTTTACGTATAGGGTCAGTATACTCAAAACGTGCAACCAAACGGTGATTACAAGATAAATAAACCGAAGATGCTTGTGACTGTTCTAACTCTCGTCCATCTATATTTAAGGCAAAAGATAAGGTTCCAATATGCCAAACATCATTTAAATACAGTCCAGAGACACCAGAACCAATAACGTTAGAAACATTTTCTATCGTGACTTTTTCGGATGAATATTTCTGGAACGCCTTTGAGATTGGGTGGTTAGCATGCTGCTCTAACGCAGCAGCAATCGCTAGCACTTGAGAATTAGTATACTGAGAGTCTAAAAGTTCGGTATCACTAATCTCAATATTACCTTCCGTCAGGGTGCCGGTTTTATCCAATACGATATGATTTACTTGGCATAGGGTTTCAAACACATGACCTTTACGCAATAAAATACCTAGGCTTCCCAGCTTTGAGGTTGAGCAAGTCACTGCTGTAGGGGTAGCAAGAGATAAAGCACATGGACAAGTTGCCACGAGTACCGACAACATAATCCAAAATGCTTCATCTGGTTGATGTTGATGCCAATAAAGCCAAGTTGCGCCAGCGAGCACCAAAATGACCGCAACAAAATACTTAGCAATATGATCGGCAATTTCTGCAATTTTAGGCTTTGATAACTGAGCCTCATCTTGCAGTCTTACAATATTGGAAATGACAGAATCAGCTTTGTGACAAGTCACTTCCAACTCAAAAGATTCGCCAACATTCATGGTACCAGCATAAACAAAATCATGGTGTTGCTTTAACACGGGAATAGATTCTCCCGTAAGCATGGATTCATCAATTTGTGTGGTACCGACGACAATCTGCCCATCGGCAGGAATATGTTCCCCTGGTAATACTCGAATAACATCACCAATGGTTAAACTTCGAACCGGGATCTGACTTCCGTCTAACTTCCTTGCCATCGCTGGCACTAGTTTCAATAAATTTGCGCTGGCGGTGGCTGCTTTACGACGTGCGCGCATTTCTAAAAAACGACCTACCAATAAAAAGAAGGTAAACATGGAGATCGATTCAAAAAATACCTCACCTTTGCCCGCCACGGTAGCCCATAAACTTGAAACATAAGCAAAGATAAGTGCAATAGATACGGGAACATCCATGCCTAGCGTCTTGGCCTTTAAACTACGCCAAGCATTAATATAGAAAGGCTGAGCTGAATAGAGCAGTACAGGTGTTGCGAAGATCAAACTGACAACTCTTAAAAACTGTTTAAACTCACCATCAAGATCAGAGAATACTTCAAAATAAAGTGCAATAGCGAGCATCATAACTTGCATTGTTGCTAAACCTGCAACACCCAAGCGATAAAGATACTGTTTCATCATTTGGTGGTAGCTTTCTTCATGATGATTAGGCTCAAACGGTGCAGCTTTATATCCCAATTGATGAATATTTTTTAATAACTCACTTAAATGAATTTTAGAATTATCCCAACGTAATATGGCTCGGTTAGTGGTGATATTAACTCGAATTAAAACAACGCTAGAGTCAGACATTAACTGCTTTTCGATAAGCCAGGCACAAGCAGCACAAGACACACCGTCTAGTGACAGGGTAACCTCAGATATGTTTTCAGTGTTTCGAACAAACTCTTTCTGAACATCTTCATTATCATAATGGATGAGCTTTTTCAGTTGCTCAGGGACCATCTCTACTTTCTCAGCAGAAGTGGTGCGATATTGATAATAAGAAACTAAACCACTCTCTACGATAGTTTGTGCAACTGATTGACATCCCGGGCAACACATAGGGCGAATCTGCCCAAGTATTTCAACGTTAAAATTAGTATTAGCAGGTACATCATCATGACAGTGATAACACACTTTATGCGTCGAACGAGCAGACATTTTTACGCCTTAATCCAGTAAAACGGTTGATGTTTTGGTAGGAAATTCAATTTTCCCTTGGATAATCCATTCTTTGTTATGTGGTTCTAGTTTAATGAACCAAGGGCCTTGTAATGGTGTAGATAAGTTAAGTCGATAATTACCATGAGCATCAGAACTAAGAGTACGTTCGAAATCACGATCAGGGAGAGTTCGGTGAGTAAATGAGACTTTTAAAGCAGGGTAAAGATCGAGTTTACCTTTGTCTAACTTAAAACTCACGCCTCTAGGAGTTGAAATAACACTAGCATTAAGTTTGAAGCCTTTTGCAACATGTATTCTAGTTAGATCAACATTAATGCCTTTACCTTCTTTATAGTAATTTTCAGAAACCAAATCGACACTATTTTTCGTAAATAGACCAAGCGTAACGAAACTACCGGTGACTGCGCACATAGGGAGAAAAATTAAAAACCAAGGCCAGAATTGTTTGTACCAGGGCTGTTGCATAGTATTCTCACAAATAAAACAAAATAGATACAAGAAAAAACAGCCCCATTATGGGGCTGTTAAACCACTTAATATATTATTGGGCAGGTTCTGGTTGAGGCTGGTTACTCAAACTCCAGACATAAGCACCAACAAGATGAACCTTATCATCACCTAAGATATTGATCCAAGTAGGCATAACGCCTTGACGACCATACTGAACAGATTCAGTCACATCAGCGCGAGAATCGCCAAATAACCAATCATTATCGGTAAGATCTGGTGCTCCAAATGCAGGGTTACCTTTACCATCAGTACCATGACAGGCCGCACATGCTGCAAAGCGCACTTTACCAGCAGCGGCTTCACGTGAGTTAACTTTACGTCCAGATAAACTCAAGACATAACTTACCACTTCACGAACACCATCATCGCCAAATGTTTCCCCCCATGCAGGCATCGCACCTACACGACCATGACGAATAGTCGTCAAGATAGCTTCAGGTTCACCACCGTATAACCAAGCATCGTCAGTTAAGTTCGGAAAACCTTTAAAACCACGAGCATCAGAGCCATGACATTGAGAACAGTTTTGCAAAAATAAATTTTGTCCTACGTGTAAGGCATCTGGATCTGCAGCAATTTCAGGTAATGTACGATATGCAGTACCTTCCGAGTTATAAGCTAACTGCTTAAACGACTCACCATAAAACTTATCGGCATCATCTAACTCTTTTGAATATTCGTCCAATTGTTTATTTTCTTGAGCATTTTTAATTGCAGCATTCATTTCCTCTACAGACTTAACTTGTTGAGGAGAACTTGTCCAATTTAATAGACCTGGAAAGTTACCTAAACCAGGATATAGTGCAAGATAAATAGCTGAAAATAAAAATGTGGAGAAGAATAAGTAGGTCCACCATTTAGGAAGTGGGTTATTAAGTTCACGAATACCATCATATTCATGCCCCATATCTGAACCTTCTTCTACGCCCATTTTGTCTTTAAGACACCAGATTAAAATGGCCGCAATACCAAAAATTGTACCTAATGTAATTACGGTAATCCAAACACTCCAGAATGTAGTCATTACTGCATTCCTCCCTGTTTTTTATCTGATTTAGCTGGTTCATCATCAAAGATAAGATTCGCAGCTTCATCAAAACGAGACTGGCGACTTTTGCTTCCATAAGCCCACCATACAACACCACAAAAACCGATGAATAAAACAAGGGTCCAGATACTATGAACGGTTACAATATCCATATCTCTCTCCTTATTTCATTGAGTGGCCAAGCGATTGAAGATAAGCAACTAAAGCATCTAGCTCAGTTTTGCCTTCAACATCTTTTTTCGCATTAGCAATTTGCTCATCAGTGTACGGCACGCCGAAATCATCACGGAATAACTCAAGTTTTTGTTGAGTGTATTCGCCTGTTAGTGTGTTTTCCGCCAACCACGGATAGCCAGGCATAATAGATTCTGGCACGACTTCACGAGGATCGAGTAAATGAACACGATGCCATTCATCAGAATAACGTCCACCTACACGAGCAAGGTCAGGGCCAGTACGCTTAGAACCCCATAAGAAAGGATGTTCCCATACTGATTCACCAGAAACAGAGTAGTGACCATAACGCTCTGTTTCCGAACGAAATGGACGAATCATTTGGCTGTGGCATACATGACAACCTTCTTTAACATAAATGTCTCTGCCTTCCATTTCGAGAGCAGTATAAGGTTTTAAATCTTCGACAGGTTCAGTCGTTTGCTTTTGGAAAATTAGAGGAGTGATCTCCACTAATGCCCCTAAGCTAATAGCAAAAACCATCAAAATTGCCAATAGACCGACGTTCTTCTCGACTATTGAATGGCGATTCTTATTCGAACTCATATTCATAGCCTCCTATAAAGCCGGTTGAGGAATAGCTTTCAAGCTTTCCTTTGGCGCAGAAATAGTTTTATATGTGTTATAAGCCATCAACAACATACCAGACACGATAATCACACCACCAATAAAGCGAATTAGATAGAATGGGTGAGAAGCTTCGACCGTCTCGACAAAGCTATAAGTTAATGTGCCATCAGCGTTAACTGCACGCCACATCAAACCCTGCATAACGCCTGAAATCCACATAGCAACGATATACAGCACGGTGCCGATAGTCGCAAGCCAGAAGTGAACATTGATCAATTTAATAGAGTACATACGCTCTTGACCAAATAACTTAGGAATCAAGTGGTATAGAGAACCAATGGTAACCATTGCAACCCAACCTAATGCACCAGAATGCACATGACCAATTGTCCAGTCAGTGTAATGAGATAGTGCATTAACCGTCTTAATTGCCATCATTGGACCTTCAAAGGTAGACATACCGTAGAAAGATAGAGAAACAATCAAAAAACGTAGAATCGGATCGTAGCGAAGTTTATGCCAAGCACCAGATAGCGTCATAATACCGTTGATCATCCCCCCCCAAGAAGGAACGAATAAGATCAAAGACATCACCATGCCTAATGACTGGGTCCAGTCAGGTAAAGCAGTGTAGTGAAGGTGGTGTGGACCAGCCCAAATGTAAAGAGAAATTAGCCCCCAAAAGTGCACAATCGATAAACGGTAAGAATAAACAGGGCGTTCAGCTTGTTTTGGTACAAAGTAATACATCATACCTAAGAAGCCTGCAGTTAATAAGAAACCAACCGCATTATGTCCATACCACCATTGAACCATGGCATCGACAGCACCAGAATAAATCGAATAAGACTTACCTAATGAAACTGGGATAGCCATACTATTTACGATATGTAATACCGCAACAGTTAGTATAAAACCACCAAAGAACCAGTTAGCAACATAAATATGAGATGTCTTTCTTTTGACTAAAGTACCAAAGAAAACAATCGCATAAGCAACCCAAACGATCGCAATCGCGATATCAATAGGCCACTCTAGCTCCGCATATTCTTTACTGGTTGTATAGCCCAAAGGTAGTGAGATTATTGCAGCCAAAATTATGGCTTGCCAACCCCAAAATGTAAACGGAACTAATAAACCACCAAATAAGCGGGTCTTACAGGTTCTCTGAACAACGTAATATGATGAAGCGAATAGGGCACTTGTGCCAAACGCAAATATTACCGCATTTGTATGTAATGGACGTAAACGGCTGTACGTCAACCACGGCGTATCAAAGTTAAGCTGTGGCCAAACTAATTGAGCGGCAATTAATACACCCACACTCATACCAACAATACCCCAAAGTATGGTAACCAGGGTGAATTGACGTACGACTGTGTAGTTATAATTATGCTCAAGCTGATGTTCTTGGCTCATCTTGAATGCTTCCAATATTATAATTAACTACATAGCATCAACACAAAAATAGTGTTGTAATGTCACCCAAACACACATAATCAACTGATTAAAAATAAGTCGATAACAATGGTTTTCAATAAAAGTAACATTTTCGTTGCCTACTATACCTGACATGCGAACAGGTTATATAGGTTAATTAGTAAAAATTTGAAGTAAGTTGCATAGGATAAAAGTGTAATGGCAGCAGAGAAACTCACCAAAGCAAGACTTGTACAAATACTCATCATATTCAGCATATTAGTCACAGCATTTACGTGGAGAACATTTCAACACCAACCACAACAAAACACTGATACCGTGTGCCAAATAAATCAAAATTGTACAATAAAAGTCGATGATATAGAGCTTTCAATACTCTTTGAAAGGGAAACCGATAATTCGCTTACGATTTTGGCCCAACCGCTTGATCGTAAAAATAAAATCAAATTACGGGAACTGACTTTAATTTCTTCAGCCATACTTGATAGTAAAAACCATCAACTAGAACCACCGATCAACATAAAAACAGTATCAAACATAGATAACTCGCGTTGGTTGATTTCAACACCAACTGGAAATATGCACTGGATAACGTTAAACACTCAGAATTGATTTAAGTTGCTAATGCATTGTCATTGTAGTGAAAGAACACAGGCAATAAACGGAAGCTTCAAGATGGATGAGTAATAAGATACAAAAGAAGCCACTTATCGATGGCTTCTAAAAAATACAAAACAGGGCATTTCATTGAACAACCAAAACAAATTCTACGTATATGCACATGTTATTTAACATAATATACGTAATGCGCACTTGAGTTACTTAGTTAACAAGCTTCATAAGCACCCATTATAAGATATGTAAGATATTGTAAGTAAGTGACTTTTTTGAATTCCCTTATCAGCAGAATTCCTATTAAGCCTTTCAGGCATCAGTTATGACCTGTTGTGGTGATGGTCAAACGCAATAACTTTTCAGGCGTATCATAGGTTATTTTTTTGTTTCGATATTTCTTCAACTCTTTCTTTGCAAGCTTGCATACTTGGCTGTTCCCATTAGTTCTCACGCGTTTTAATTTGGCATACTTTTGATCTAGATGATTCATTGATAACATGAGCCTACATTCACCTTTTAAGATCTTGGCTGAACCATCTACCGCTCTCTGTGCTTTCTTCTTGTAAAATTTCGCAACTTTATATCGTTGGCTATCATCATAACTAAAGACTGATGGGCTAATGATAAGTATACAAAATAATATAACCAGTAATTTCATCCGACTAACACCTTGATTGATTAACAAAATCAAAGTTTTCACTGTTTCAATAACCTCATCAAGTCTACTTGAATAGTTAGTTATGCTAACCTCATATTTAAGAAACGATTTCATTTCACAAAAGTAATTGCGAGAAACCTTCATATTATGGAACTTGTTCTTAAATCAAGGCTCTAAAAAGATTAACACTTATTTTTAAATTGGAAATTTTATGAAAAAGCTTATTTTACCTCTTGTAATCGCCGCAGTGACAAATAGCGCTACAGCAGCTAACACGGCAACATTCACGCCAGAGCAAGAAGCAAGAATTGGTGAAATAGCCGCACAATACCTTTCCGAGCACCCAGAGTTTTTAATTAAAGCCAGCCAAAAACTACAACAGAAACAATTAGAAGAACAAGCAAGTGCTCAAAAATCGGCTGTGATAGCAAATAAGAATATTTTAATTAATGACAATACAACCCCTTTTACTGGTCCTAAAGATGCAAAAGTGAATGTTATCGAATTCTTTGATTATCAGTGTGTCTATTGTTATAGAATTTCTTCAACAATTGAATCTTTGCAGAAACAATATCCGGATGTGCGTTTCATCTTTAAAGAAACGCCTATCTTTGGTAACCGTTGGGAACCATCAAAATACGCGGCACAAATGGGATTAGAAGTTTTCTCTCAAAAAGGCTCTAAAGCATATGAGCAATACCATAATGGAATTTATGCCAGTGGTTTAAACGAAGGTAAATTAACAAAAGCAGTTGTGGAGACTCAAGCTAAAAATGCAGGGGTCTCATTAGATAAGTTTAAACCAACGGAAAGCTATCAAAAGAACTTACAATTATTTTCTCAACTTGGCTTTAAAGGCACACCAGCTTTAATTGTAATGCCAACTGATGGCGCGACCTCTGATAATATCTACGTGATCAATGGTGCTGATGTTGCATCATTAACGAATGCAATAAAAACCTTATCTAAATAAAGTGCCATCCAAATCATCTAGTTTGATATAGCGAATTTAACAGATTCGCTATTTTTTCACACCACAAAAGTTACACTGTAATTATAATTCACAACAACCCTGAAGTATACGCTACAGGGTAACTAATTAATTCTCCTATCATTCTCTTCATAAACACACTCCCCTTGCTTGTAATAAAATAACACACCAAAATTTCTCGACCTTTACTTATGTTGTTTGCTTTCATATTGTGGATAAGGTGTTATTAACGTTTCGTGACTGGACTTACCAACAAATAATAGTAATTAATATTCTTTTAAATTAACAACTTGGAAATAGGTTACAATTGTCTAGTTTGTTACGGTGTTGCATTCTGATGCATATAAATAGTACAAAAAAAGCCCACCATTTGGTGGGCTCATCGGAAAATTCAATTTAGTTTTTGTCGACTTTAATCATCTAGCAATAGATCGTCCGAATCACTATCATCATCGTCATAGGATGAGGCACTACCTTTTACCGTGCTGCAGAGTGTATATGTTCGTTTACGCTGGGTTTTACTTAAATACTTCTTCCAGCACTGAACATATTTATTAACCATCCCCTCACCTCCTTCTTGTTGAAAAGCGGTGATAAACGCTTTCTCATCATCATCTTCAGGAATTAAGTTACCTTCAAATAGTCCCTGCATTGTTCGACCGTAATTTTCGAGGATTTGTGCTTCATTAATAGTAAATTCACCAGAGCGACTAAAGCCGCGTGCAAAGTGTTTATTATCAAAAAACTTTCCTAGATTTCTCATATTTCAACTCTTTTACTGTGTTACTTGTATTTCAGCGAAAATAGGTGTTTATTGTCTAACTGTACAACAAAAGATTTTGTTCAATTTAATAAAATTTTTTTATCATTTTGCGATATTCTTGTCTTTATATTAGTCAAAGAATCAAACTTTTTTCAAATCCTTTGAGGTGAACTTTGGATACAGAACTATTAAGGACATTTTTAGAAGTAGGAAAGACGCGTCACTTTGGTCGTGCAGCAGAGAGTTTGTATCTAACTCAATCAGCGGTGAGCTTTCGCATCCGTCAACTAGAGTCACAACTTGGCAGCCCGCTCTTTTCACGTCAACGAGGTAATGTTCACCTCACTCCTGCTGGAGAAAGGTTATTACCCTACGCTGAATCTATTTTACAAACTTGGGGACGTGCCAGACAGGATGTTTCTCTGAGTGATAACTACATGGAACAGATCTCCTTAGGCGCTTCTTCAAGTGTTTGGGAGCTTGGTGGTATTTCAGATTGGATTAACGAATCTCACCAGGCTTTGCCAGAAATCGCATTCAGGATGGAGTCTGTCAGTCGTCAAGATATCGTACGAGCTTTATTAGAAAAAAGTATCGATATGGCACTATTAGGCGATCCACCTAAAGTAGAAGGCTTTAAACTGAAACAAGTTGCTAACTTCGAATTTAAGTTAGTGTCAACGCAACCAGATGTAAACTTCAATCAACTGCCTTCCATTCCATTAGCTTATTTAGATTGGAGTACTCGTTTTTCAATTGAGCATGCGAGAATTGCTGAGTTACAAAGAACGCCATTGTTACATGCTGCCTCTAGTAACGTCATTGTTAAGTTTTTAAGCGCCAATACAGGTATGGCTTATTTACCAGAACCGGTCGTATCTAAGCATATTGATACTGGAAAATTATTTATCGTGGAAGATTCTCCAGTTATGGAGCAGTCTTTGTATTTATGCTGGAATGAAGATAATGAAAAAGTGAATTTAATTAATCAATTAGCTAAAGTTCCATTCGAACTAAGAACACCTTCCGACGATTAATAACTTTCATGCTGACATCAAAAAAACTTCGTTTTACTGTCATATTGTTATTACATAATCTCTAAAGTTGTCTGAAAATACTTTAAGACATTAGATAGTTGGATAGGAACATGAGCAACTGGGATAAGTGGTTAAAAAATGATAATTCTCGTTTATCTGGTAAGAAAAATAGACGAGATTTCGATGATTATGACGGTGAGTTGATTGAAAAAAGTAAATCAAAGCGAAAATCTCATAGAGATAAGCATCACCCACGATCTGAGGATTTAGAAGACCGTTTGTACTAATTTGTAATGAAATCGAGGGCAATTATGCCCTCTTATATTTTCCCAACTTATTTAGTTATAGTGCATTAGAGTGAGTCGATATTACTCAGATTCTGCTTTCTTTTCACTACGGATTCGCTGGGCAACAATCTTAATTGCTTCAGCGGTACTTATCCCTTGCTCCATCAACTTTTGTATATCTTCTACTGCAGCTTGTTGCTCTGCATGGCTAAGCGTTGGTAAATCATCAAACATATTAGTTCTCTTTTAGAGTAAGTTAGATTTTGCTTTATTCAGAAATATCATAGGCTTTATTGATAACTTGTTTATCTTCAATGACTATCGCACCTTGCCAACGTTTGTGGGTAATCGAGACTCCAAGCAAATACCTGTCAATCGGCAGCTTAGTTTTAGGAACTTGGCTAGGATAATCAGATTCATATTGTTTATTCCAAACCTGAGTATAGTCACCATCTACATCGCCATAAAGCGCAACATCCATAACCGGTAATGGACAATATCGATTCAACAAGGCGGTTTTATCGACAACCCAAGATTCCTTAGAATTCCATCTCACTGTTTGTTTATTATTAGGATGAGTGAGTAAAATCCAACTTTCCCACTCTTCCCCTAAGCTAGTTTTAATTTTGACTTTATAAAGTCCGGTATCTAATTGTGCATTTAAATCCGCCTGTTGATGATATTGCCAATATTCATCATCAATTTTTTCGGGTGTATCAACGTTAGACATCAATACCTGTTCGGGCCATTTAACAAAAAGGATTTGATCGAGCTCTCTATCCGTTTGAGCATCAATTTCTAACCGATAGCTTAAACGTCCAGGGCTTTGTTTCACTTGCCGTTGGATAGCAAGTTTATTCAACCATGTTGGCAGTTTTGAATTATCAAAAGAACGGCCACAGTCTTTATCAAGTGCTTTTAATAACAGTTGATCGAGGTGATTCTCAATGTTCTCTTGTGGTTCTTTTTGCCAAGCCTGAATCATAGCATCAAAACTTTCTTCAAGATGGCCTTCCAATAAAAACTTATGAGCATTGGTTAACGAAGTTTGTTCTAGAAACCAGTCATTCGCCGCCCAAATTGGAGCGGCAAAAAGTGACAGTGTAATTAATGAGTATTTTAACTTCAAAATGATTCTTCAGTAAACTGTTAAGATTTCATCTTGTAGCCAACACCACGCAGGGTTTCTATTTTTATACTAGGTATCTTCTGACGTAGCTGTAAAATATGTGTATCCACGGTACGAGTTGTTGGGAAATGGTTATAGCCCCAAACATGATCTAATAATTCGTCTCGTGTAAACACACGACCTAAATTACTTGCAAGAAAAACAAGCAGATCAAACTCTGTGCGAGTCATCACTATCATTTCTTCGCCAAATTTAACATCGCGAGTCGTTTTATCAATAAAGATGTCACCTACCGTAATCGTGTTACCATCTTCTTCTGTATCGGGTGAACGCAATTGCGCACGAATTCGCGCAAATAGTTCCGCTTCAGCAAATGGCTTTGTCAGGTAGTCATTTGCACCAGCATCAAGTCCTGATACTTTATCTTTAACCGAAACTAACGCCGTTAATAAAATAACGGGTACAGATTTAATATCCTTCCAATCATTTAGGAAAGTAACAGAATCACCGTCGGGTAATTGACGGTCTAAAATCACTAAGTCTGCTTTACCCCATACGGATGCAACATCGGCTGCACGCTCAACATGCAAACACTCATAACCAGCTTGCTCTAAACTAACCAATAGGCCATCAGCAAGATTGCGATCATCTTCAACGAGTAGCAGTGTCTGTTTCACAGGGAATCTCCAATTTAAATGTTGTCGGCGGGCCACTTAAGCTCAAAGAGCCTCCCATTCGTGCAACCATCGATTCAACGATAGTTAATCCTAAGCCTAGTCCGCTTTTGCTCACGAATGGTTTACGTAATTTTGCCCAGTCCTTTTTAGTCAACTGTCCTTGGTCAATTATCTCAAGAACCAATTTATTTGAATATGTTGTAGCCTTTAATACCACAGGGTCAACACCATACTTACATGCATTTCTTACTAAGTTATCAACACAGGTTCCTAGCCAATAGATATTAGCTTTGA
The DNA here is from genome assembly GCF_053544035.1 of Vibrio sp. E150_018. Taxonomy (NCBI): domain Bacteria; kingdom Pseudomonadati; phylum Pseudomonadota; class Gammaproteobacteria; order Vibrionales; family Vibrionaceae; genus Vibrio; species Vibrio sp. E150_018. The sequence goes on from NZ_JBHGNY010000001.1 coordinate 528,091, forward strand.
CGGCTTGGTCCTGATTCAGTTCAATCGCGATATCAAACTCACCTTGTCTATATCGATATTCCAGCCACTCCTCTACCGATGGTATCCATTCGGTTGCTAATGGTTGTGTGTCTGATTGCAAATAATCTTTGCTCGCTTCAGCTAATTGTCTTAATCGGCGAGTATCTTCGCACAAGCGGCGAAACTCATCGTATACGGTATCCGGTAAATGCTCGAACTCACGCCGAAACCCTTCCACTGTAAGCGACAAACTTGCAATGGGCGTTCTAAGCTCATGTGTTAAAATTTGTAGCACTAACATCCGGCTACGTAATTCTTTACGTTTATTGAGCCAACGAGAGTAACCCCAACCACAGATTAGAATAACATTGACGATACCTAAAGCTAAGATACTGTAAAATAAGGTATCTGAGTTATTTTTTATATCCCAACACACATTGCCACTTTTTACGTAACAATGTTCACTTTGGCTTATCGGAGTCGCGATTAATTCTGCTTCTTGTAACCTAGTATCTAACGTCTGTTGATCGAATACATAATATTGCATGCCTTTTCGTAACCAAAATTCATTTCCCGAGATAATGGTTTCCGATCCTGAAATCAATGCAGAAATAGAATCATAAGGCATTCTTTGTAAACGACCTAATAAAGTATTCTCATCTGTTAGTGGCCTTTCTTTGATATGCATAAAAGGTAATAGCTGTTTATATCTCTCAGGATGAGCTTCCGCATAGCGTGCTGCATAAGTCCCCCCACCTGGGTGGATCATTCCAGAACGTACAAACCATTTAATTGGTAGGTTAGTACCATTACACAAGGCTCGAGAAAAAACTAAAGGTTCGGTCACTAAGGGGCTTAATGGGTACTTTCCCTTACATGTCGTCGCCAACTTGTATAAACGTTGCATATCTTTCAGAGGATATTTTGCAGTCTGTGGAATCAGCGAGTCTGGTGATAATAGACTAGTGGGATAGTCTGTTTGAATCACTCGTAAATCATAAACAGCAGCCGCTTTGTCATTATCAAACGATGTTTTAAATTGCTCGATACGATCAGGTAGCGTATTAGCATTTGCTGTTCCCGCTATCACCGTTATCGACAAGATTAAAAATCGCGTTAATTTCAAAGGGTAATTATCCTATCTGACAAATATCTGGGCGTATCATACTACACAAAAAATCAGTTCTAACCACCCGCCATGTCATTTTTAAGTCATTATTAACGTTTATGTAACCTTTGATTAAATGTTACCTCACAGCTAAGCAGAGCCTGCTTAGTCAAAAGGCGATGCTGTGATTTTTATGAACAAAATGGACACAAGTAACAATATCCTTTTTAAGTCTTCATTATAGGAAAATGCGCTTCTACATTCTAAATTCATTCATGTGATCCAATAACCCGACACTACTGGGTAATCAATTATAAAAATAGATAACTATAAGAACATAAGGATGTGAAACATGAAAAAATTCACCACTTCAATTACAGTGACATTACTATCCGCTGCATTTGCAACATCTGCGTTTGCCAATGATATAAAAGAAATTCATTTTGTCGTTCCTGGTGGCGCAGGCGGCGGTTGGGATATGACCGCCCGCAGTACTGGCGATGCACTGAGAAAGTCAGGTATTATTGAAAATGTTTCATACCAAAACCTATCTGGTGGCGGTGGTGGTAAAGCCATTGCTTATATGATTGAAACTGCAGATCGCCAACAAGACACATTAATGGTTAACTCAACTCCTATTGTGGTGCGCTCTTTATCCGGCATTTTCCCTCAATCTTTCCGAGATCTGACTCCTGTCGCTGAAACTATTGCCGATTATGCGGCTTTCGTGGTTGCCTCTGATTCTGACATCCAAACGTGGGAACAGGCAGTAGAGATGTTTAAGAAAGATCCACGTTCATTAAAAATCGCAGGAGGATCTGCACGAGGTAGTATGGATCACCTTGTTGCAGCCGCTGCCTTTAAAGGGGAAAACCAAGACCCTCGTAAAGTTCGTTACATTGCTTATGATGCCGGTGGCAAAGCTATGGCTGCACTACTTTCTGGTGAGACTCAAATGCTTTCGACCGGCTTAGGTGAAGTGCTTGAGTTATCTAAAAGTGGTCAAGTTCGTATCGTTGCAATCACTGCACCTAAACGCCTAGATACCGCACCGGATATTCCTACACTCAAAGAAATGGGGAACCCTACCGTATTTGCTAACTGGCGCGGTTTCTTTGCTTCTCCAGGTATTAGTAAAGAAAAAGTAGAACAATGGAACGCCGCCTTAACCAAGATGTACTCAACTAAAGAATGGCAAGAAATTCGTGACCGTAACGGTTGGATTGATGAGTACAAAGCTGGTCCTGAATTTACCGCCTTTCTTGAACAGCAAGAACAACAGATCGGAGATCTTATGCGCGAGTTAGGCTTTTTAAAATAATATTGTCGCTATAACAGCACAATCATAATTTGCCGCATTTGATTTTTTAAAACGTTCTCCTTTGTACACTTTGGTTAACTAACAGATGACTATTATGCATCGCTACTAACGTAGGTAGTTAACTTGTTGAATGCGGCTTTCTTATTTCCTTTCACTATTGGAGCAGAGTTATGTTCTCCAAATTTATCTCGACCGATCGAATTAGCGCCCTATTATTTCTCTTGTTTTGCCTAGGATATGGCTATCAAACAACCGAAATTATGCTTTTCCCAGGTGATGAATATGAACCCTTTACTGCGAGAACCCTACCTTTTGCATTAGCAATAATCGGTTCAATTTTATCTTTATTATTACTCGTAACAGCTCAACCTGATGAAAAAAGCGGGCTTGCTAGTCACTTTGATTGGAAGTTGCTCATTTCATTTTTAATTTTAATGGCACTTTATGGGTTTGGCTTAACTTGGTTAGGTTTTGTTATTGCCACTGGTGGTTTCTTATTTGGCGGTTTTTACCTACTCGGTGAACGTAAAAAGTCAATTTTATTTGGTGCATCGTTCCCATTCGCTTTTGCGTTTTATTTATTACTTACTCAAGGTTTAGATATTTATCTAGAATCTGGGTACATCTTCAACCTTTTCTAGGATAGAAATCATGTTAGATGGAATTTTGATCGGTTTATCCACGGCCGTTATGCCAATGAATATCTTCATGGTTATCGTGGGCTGTTTTGTCGGTACCTTTATCGGCATGCTACCTGGCCTTGGTCCAATTTCAGCGATTGCCTTGATGATCCCAATCAGTTATGGATTAGATCCTTCCTCAGGCCTAATTTTAATGGCAGGGGTTTATTATGGCGCGGTGTTTGGCGGATCGACCTCTTCAATATTAATTAATGCACCGGGTTGTTCTTCTACGGTTGTAACCGCTTTTGATGGCTACCCAATGGCGAAAAAAGGCCAAGCAGGTAAAGCTCTAGCGCTGGCCGCCTACTCTTCTTTTACTGGCGGTACTTTATCAGCCATCATGTTATTGGTTGCCGCTCCAGCGTTAGCGTCTGTGTCACTTAGTTTCCAATCATCCGATTATTTCGCATTAATGTTACTAGGTTTATCGGCGGTCGCGGCCTTTGCTGGTAAAGGACAAGTCATAAAAGCGTGGATGATGACTATCTTCGGTTTAATGTTGTCTACCGTAGGTATCGACAAAGGTATTGGTGTCGAGCGCTTTACTTTCGGCTCAACTGACTTAATCGACGGTTTTAGCTTCTTATTATTAGCGATGGCAACTTTTGCACTAGGTGAAACCTTAATGGGGATCTTGAAACCTTCAAAAGACACGAGCCAACAAGAAAGCCAAAAAATGCATGAACTAGGTAGTATGAAGATCTCTAAAGAAGAATTTAAAGAAGCGGCTCCGGTTTCGATTCGTTCTTCTATTCTTGGTTTCTTTACTGGTGTATTACCTGGAGCAGGCGCAACCATTGCAGCATTTTTAAGTTATGGTATGGAGCGTAATCTCGCCCCAAAAGATAAAAAAGAAGAATTTGGTAATGGCAGTATTCGTGGTTTAGTTGCACCAGAATCTGCCAATAATGCGGCATCAAGTGGTTCCTTTGTACCGTTATTAACACTTGGTATTCCCGGCTCTGGCACAACTGCAATCATGCTTGGTGCGTTAATTTCTTATGGCATTCAACCTGGTCCACGTTTATTTGTCGACAACCCAGATATCTTTTGGTCTGTGATCATTTCGATGTACTTCGGTAATATCGTGTTAGTAATTTTGAACTTGCCATTGATCCCGTATATTTCCAAGCTTCTAATGGTGCCACGAACAGTATTGTTGCCAATGATTTTGTTCTTCTCAATCACAGGTGTATATCTGGTTTCGTTTAATACCATGGATGTGTACATCATGATCATGATTGCGATGGTCGCCATTGCACTACGTTTAGCTAACTTCCCGCTCGCCCCACTACTACTCGGGTTTATACTCGGGGGAATGATGGAAGAAAACTTGCGACGAGCGTTAATGATCAGTGACGGGCAATTGAATTTCCTATGGGAGCGCCCGATTACCCTAGTCTTTACTTCCATCGCTGCACTGGTTCTTTTTGCGCCAATATTAACAATGACATGGAAATACTTTAAAAGCCGTAAACTGGGTGCATCGTCTAGTGAAGCGCCTCAATAATCAACGGATATAACGAAACGAGTTGATAGATAAAACAAAGCCACCGTCACTGGTGGCTTTATATTATTCAATTTATTGGGTTCTTATATCAACGAATTACTTTTTTATAGCTTCTCTCTGGTCGACCTACCGTTCCATAGCGTAAATCAGCCACAAGTTCACCTGTTGTGATCAGATACTCTAAATAACGGCGTGCAGTGGTTCGGCTCGCGCCAATTTTTTCTCCAGCTTCATCTGCAGTTAATTGACCAGTTTCTTGCTTAAATAAACAACGGATTTTATCTAACGTCACTCCATCAATACCTTTAGGTAGACGTAATGTATGTTGATTTCCTTCGCTATCAGATGAAGACGTCTGAAACATCTTATCTACTAGTCCTTGATCTAGGCTAGACGCTTGCTCAAAACCCGTTAACCTATGTTTATATTTATTTAAAGCTGACTCCAAACGAGAAAAAATCACCGGCTTCAATAAATAGTCGACTACACCACCACGCATTGCTTGTTGTAAAGTATCAACATCACGAGCAGCGGTAATCAAAATCACATCACATTGGTGTTGTTGTTGACGTAAATAACGCAAAATATCTAATCCGTTACCGTCAGGTAAATACACATCAAGCAATACCAGTTGTGGTTTAAGAATATCGACTTGAATCTCCGCTTCATGTTGGCTAGTCGCAATACCTACTACTTCAAAACCATCGATTTGGCTCAAGTATTTATGGTTCACTTCAGCAATAGCAATGTCATCTTCAATGATCAACACTCGAATGCTTTCTTGAGTCATTTTTTCTTCCTATTAAATCTTGCCTGAGTTCATACCATTACGATAAAGATGCTGATCTTTGGGCAAATAAATCGTCACACGTGCGCCGCCTTGCAACCCATTAATAATATCGAACTGGCCATGATAGGTTTTGGTAATGGTATTCACTAAATACAATCCAACACCGCGATTGTTTTTCGCTTTACTTGAAACCCCCTTTTCAAATAACTCTTCTGGTCGATATTTATCTGGTAAACCGAGGCCGTTATCTTCAACTTCTAAAATCACTTCGGTGCCATAATCACTTATCGAAACGACAACTGCAGGCTCACTACATTGTTTAGCTTCTTTTGCTGCAAGTACCGAATCAAACGCGTTATCAATTAAATTACCGAGAATAGTGACAAGATCTTCAGCATTAATTTCTACCGGTAACGCCTCTAAATGACAGCCTTCTTCGATGTGTAAGCGGATCCCTAGTTCTCTTGCTCGTTCAGTTTTACCGAGCAACAACCCCGCAATCAGAGGATCGGCAATCGCTTGACGTAAAAACTCAATAAGCTGCTGGTAATGCTCAGTTTCTCTACCAATCATATTTTGCACTTTTTCAATTTCATTAAGCTGTAATAAACCACTAATAGTATTGAGCTTATTGCGATGTTCATGCGTTTGAGAGCGAAGTAAATCAGCATATTCTCGAGTTTGCGAAAGTTTCTCTGTCAAATCGGCAATTTCATCACGCCGACGGAAACTCGATACCGCACCCACCACTTGGTCATCGATATATATTGGATTACGGTTAGCGATAATCCGCTGACCATTCAAAAACAAATTAATATTATGATCTGGTTTTGGCTGTACCAATAAACGTCCTAAATCACTATCGGGCATCACCGCTGAAAAAGGCTTATCCAAAACCTCATCTCGGTTCAATTTTAGAATATCGCAAGCACTGCGGTTGATAGAGCGTAAAATCCCCTGAGCATCAATACTCAGAACTCCTTCTTTAATTGTGCTCAGCGTGACATCTAATTCAACGTATAAACGCGAGATTTCTTCAGGCTCAAATCCCAAAATAGCTTTTTGAAAGCGTCTCGATGCATAATTAGCAAGTGTGATATTTAACGTTAAGACTAATAGTGCCGTAATAAGCAAAAAAACAAGGTAAGGCTCAATACGGTTTTGCAAGTTATCTAATAAATACCCAACCGAGACTATGCCAATGATATTACCACTACTATCAAGCACTGCAGATTTACCGCGTACAGCGTGACCAAGCGATCCTTTCGCATAAGAAATATAACTTAAACCTTGTTGGAGTGCTTTTTGGTTATCCCCCCCAACCATGTGTTTACCTAATCGATCATCGTATGGGTGGATAAGGCGTATACTGTTTTTATCACCCACCACAATATAAGCCGCACCAATTAATCTTGTGAGATCTCGCATTTCTTGCTGTAGCTCACCCGCTTGACGAGTCTGAATTAATTGAATTACTTCTGGAGAACGAGAAAGAAAAACTGACACTTCTTTGGCTTTTTCGGCCAAATCAGTTTGCTGAGTATGTTTAATATAGCTAAAACCTGCGGCAGTCAGTATCAATAACTCAAATAATCCTGATACCGTCATAATCACTAATAAGCGTCGACGAAAATTAAGAGTATTCCACTGGATCACGGCACCAACCTTATTTAAGACAGGACACGACTACAACCAAAAGATGACAACGAAAATACCACTTTTTATTAACAATTACCGTGTTCTAGAGATTCGACGATCTGATTTTGTGATAAGCCTTGCACCCGTTACCTTTTTAAGGCTCAAGTTGTAAATATGTATATTGATGAATAGGTTTCAGACATAAAAAAAACCAGTCACTTTTTCAGCAACTGGTTTTTATTGTGAAGCTTGCTAATTAACGAATACTGTTAATTACAGCGCTTTCGCAATCGCATCTACGCTGGCTTTAGCATCACCAAACAACATTTGCGTATTTTCTTTAAAGAACAATGGGTTTTGTACACCAGCATAACCTGTATTCATTGAACGTTTAAAGACAATCACGTTTTTCGCATTCCAAACTTCCAGTACCGGCATACCGGCGATTGGGCTGTTTGGATCTTCTTGAGCGGCTGGGTTAACCGTATCGTTAGCACCGATAACCAGAACCGTATCTGTTTCAGAGAAATCGTCGTTGATCTCATCCATTTCTAATACGATATCGTACGGTACTTTCGCTTCAGCGAGTAATACGTTCATATGACCTGGTAGACGACCTGCTACAGGGTGAATACCAAAGCGAACGTCAACACCTTGTGCACGTAGCTTTTCAGTGATTTCGTAAACTGGGTACTGAGCTTGTGCCACCGCCATTCCGTATCCCGGAGTGATGATCACAGACTTAGAATCTTTCAACATTTCAGCCACATCTTCAGCCGTGGTTTCACGGTGCTCACCTTGTTCTTCATCGCTTGATGTAGAAGTTGGTGCTGCACCGAAGCCACCAGCAATAACACTGATAAAAGAACGGTTCATGGCTTTACACATAATGTAAGATAGAATCGCACCAGAAGAACCTACTAGAGCACCGGTTACGATAAGTAAATCATTTGCTAGCATGAAACCTGCCGCTGCCGCTGCCCAACCTGAGTATGAGTTCAACATTGACACAACAACTGGCATATCCGCGCCACCAATTGATGATACAAGGTGATAACCAAATACCAATGCAATCGCTGTCATAACCATTAGCGCTAACATGCTGCCATCGTTGTTCACGAAGTAGATCATCAACAAAGTTGAAGTCACTAAAGCTAATAGGTTCCACTTGTGCTTATGAGGAATGTTCATTGCAGAAGATGAAACCAAACCACGTAGTTTACAAAAAGCAACAATCGAGCCACTAAAGGTTACTGTACCAATAAAGACACCTATGAATACCTCAACTAGGTGAATCACATGTTCAGCATGGTTTAAAGTCATAGTGCCCATGTCTAGATAGCTATTGTAGCCGACTAACACAGCCGCCATACCAACAAAGCTATGTAGCATCGCCACTAACTCAGGCATTTCGGTCATTTCTACTTTCTTAGCATAGAAAATACCAATCGCACCACCAATTAGCATCGCAAGGATAATCCAAGTAATACCACCAGTTTCAGGGCCAAAGATCGTTGCGATCAACGCGATCGCCATACCAGTAATACCGTAGTAGTTACCAGCACGCGCAGAATCTTGCTTAGATAGACCAGCAAGGCTCATGATAAAAAGAACGGCAGCAACAATGTATGCCGCTTGTACTAATCCTGCAGACATATGTTACTCCTATTTCTTACGGAACATTTCAAGCATACGTTTGGTCACGGTAAAGCCACCAAAAATGTTAATGCTCGCAATTAATACAGCGATGAAAGACAAAACAGATACCAAAGTATTTCCTTGTCCAATTTGCAACAATGCACCGACAACGATAATGCCAGAAATCGCATTAGTTACCGACATCAATGGAGTATGCAGTGAATGTGAAACATTCCAAACTACGTAGTAACCGACCACACATGCCAATACAAACACAGTAAAGTGTGAAAGGAATGCAGCTGGAGCAACACTTGCAATCCAAGCAAACGCACCGGCAGCGACAACCATACCAGCCACTTTCTTAACGGGTGATTTAGGTTCTTCAACTTTAGGAGGTTCTGGTGCCGCTTGAGGTTTTGCTGCAGCTTGAGGTTGCGCTGATACCTTAATAGGTGGCGCAGGCCATGTTACTTCGCCTTCTTTTACTACTGTTACGCCACGAAGTACTACATCATCAAAATTGATATTGATGTTGCCATCTTTCTCTTTGCAAAGCAGTTTAAGGAGGTTTACAAGGTTTGTACCGTACAACTGAGAAGATTGCGTCGGCAAACGACCTACCATGTCAGTATAACCAATAACCGTTACACCATTTGGTGTCGTAATCACTTTATCGGCTTCAGTATATGCACAGTTACCGCCATTCGCAGCAGCAAGGTCAACAATCACGCTACCTGCTTTCATGCTATCAACCATTTCTTTGGTGATAAGTTTCGGCGCTGGGCGGCCTGGGATCAATGCGGTTGTGATGATGATATCAACATCTTTAGCTTGTTCAGCATAAAGCTCTTCAGCTTTTTTGTTGAATGCTTCAGACATTTCTTTCGCGTAACCATCACCAGAGCCAGATTCTTCTTTGAAATCAACTTCTAAGAATTCTGCGCCCATTGATTGAACTTGCTCTTTTACTTCAGGACGAACATCAAATGCACGAACGATAGCACCTAGGCTACCGGCAGCACCGATTGCAGCAAGACCGGCAACACCCGCCCCTGCAACTAATACTTTTGCTGGTGGCACTTTACCTGCAGCGGTAATTTGGCCAGTAAAGAAGCGACCAAACTGATGCGCAGCTTCAACGACCGCACGGTAACCCGCGATGTTTGCCATTGAACTCAATGCATCTAGCGATTGCGCGCGAGAAATACGCGGCACAGAATCCATCGCCATAACATTAATATTTTTGGTTGCCAGTTTATTAAGCAATTCTTCGTTTTGAGCAGGCCAGATAAAGCTAACTAAGCTCGCTCCTTCTTGAATAAGCTCAAACTCATCCACACCTGTTTCATCGTTAATACGAGGCGCGTTTACTTTCAAGATCAAGCCTGATTTCCACACTTCTTCAGTATTAACAATTGAAGCACCTGCGGCTTCGAAGGCTTCATCGTCAAAGCTGGCAAGAGCACCCGCTCCTGACTCAACGGCGACTGTAAAGCCTAGTTTTAAAAGCTGCTCTACCGTTTTAGGTGTGGCAGCAACTCGCGCTTCACCTGCGAGTATTTCTTTTGGTACACCAATCTGCATAGCTATTCCTTGAACATTGGCACAATAAGTTTGTAGTCCACTATTTTAAACTCATCTCTGGGCATAACCCTTTAATTAAGATCAACTTAATCTAAGAGATAACAGTTAAAGATAGTAACCGTAAGTTCAATGTAATAAAAAAACATTTTTATATGACATATAACTCTAAGTTTGACGATTCTCACTCTTATGACGTAAAAAAACAACAGATTGATCACAATAACAGGTCATACCTGATATGCACGCCATACATTTGTCTAAAAAAATTTCTTGTGATACGTCATAAAATGCTTATTAAACATTCAATTAGATTAAAAAATATTATCCGATGACTGGTCAATAAACAGCTTTGATTTCTTAATCATTAAATCACAAGCATCTGATTCAGAAGACAATACATCTGAACGTATAAAACGATGACTCTTAACTTCACCATCAATCTCTTTGGTTATTTGTCCAGCGATTCGAAATTGACCACCTTCTGCGATAGGTTCTGGATAAATTAGAAAGCCATTGTACTCAATTGGCTCTACTTCTTTTTTTGCTTGTGTTTTGCTGCCACCAAATAACTTCGATAAAAATCCCAATGCTCTATCCTCTTTATAATTCTCTATCCAATATACTCTTCGTACTTGAAGCTACGCATTGTTGACTGCGCTCATTCACCTCAATCATATAAGCAAACTATGCTCATTAGGCTTCATTCACTTGTCGCCTCACTGCAACTTCAATTCCTTTGGGTATATTAGTTTTAACATTCTTACTACCGTCACGCTAAGCGATTAGATGGTATAATTCAAACTTACTTGGTATACGTTTCTTACTCATTAAAGAATATAACTAAGCTCCCGCCTTTCAGCGCACTACCATAATTCATATTAATGCCTATTCCGACATTATCGATGTAGTCTTTAAAAATTGGCGGCGTAAGCAGTAATCCAACCGAAAATTCATAATAGTTATCCGTACCAAACGAAGCCTCAGGATCTCCTTTTAAATCGATACGCTTAAAGCTGGTATAAGCCGATGGTATGTATCCATCCCAATTGGTTAAGTTGTAATTGGCCTTTAAGCCGTTAACCATGTACCAACCTTTCAGATTACCAAAATCATACTCACGCTTTTTATCCCAAACTTTTCCATAAAAATAGTTAAAGGATGATGTGTACTTCCAATATCCCCAATTACGTTTCAGTTCATAATTCAGTTCAATGTTAGGCTCAACAATATAAGAACGGCTCGATGTATTATAAGCATAGTTATCCAAATAGGGTTTTAACTGCTCACTTTCTCGGCTGTTATAAGAATGCTTATTTTTGAAATACATCAGATGGTTGCCTAGCCCGTACTTAATATTCCAAGAATCACTAATATGGTAGATAAGGCGATATTCAAAAAAAGCATCATAAACTTCATTACTATCAGTATCTGCGGGTAAATCAGTTCGGCTATCTAAAGAGATAGTATTTTGAAAATGAACATAAGCAGCACGTATCGTTATTTCATGCTTAATTTGAGGGCTGGGACTATTGAGTTCCCATGAATAAGGAACAGAAGTAACCGAAACTCTATTTCTTAAATCTAATGAATTGTCATCACCTAAATCATCGTTATCAAATGGTGCAATCGAGTTAGGGTTAAAATCTTGTATACCAAATTGAATCGCATCGCTATCGGTTAACACCACAGCGGTTGCGAAGTTCTTTCGTGATCGAGATTGGATTTCCTCATCAGCTATAGCGGATAAAATCACGGCAAAATAGACTATACAACCAACGAACCATGCCGATAAAACTGACGTCACAGACAACCCTTATAATAAATTAATGACTCCCATTTCAATAAAAATGGGTAATGAAGTGGAAAGTACTTTTTAACCTTAATTTCTCTAGGTACTTTAAGTTGTTTTAGTATGCTAATTTATCTAGACAAAATAAAGGGGATTCCGTTATGTCATCTTGGTCTAACGCAAAATTTAGCTATCATTTTCATGGATTATCTGAATCCTTCTATCAAGGTGTGACACCGTCACCACTAAGCCACCCTCATTGGGTTCATTGGAACCATGAATTTGCTGAATCGCTCCAACTCCCTAAAGAACATAATACAGAAATACTCCACGCTTTTTCCGGAATGACTCTTCCTGAAGAATTTAAACCTATCGCCATGAAATACGCTGGTCACCAGTTTGGTTATTACAATCCCGATTTAGGTGACGGTCGTGGCTTATTGATGGCAGAAATCAAAGCAAACGATGGACGACGTTATGATATTCATGTCAAAGGTGCAGGTTTAACCCCCTTTTCTCGCCAAGGCGATGGACGTGCTGTATTACGTTCTAGTATCCGTGAATATCTATGTTCTGAAGCCTTACACCACTTAGGCATTCCTACTACCCGTGCATTAGGGTTAATTAATAGCGAAACTCCCGTTTATCGTGAAAAAACCGAAACTGGTGCAATTTGTATTCGACTAGCGGAAAGTCATATCCGCTTTGGCCATTTCGAGCACTGCTTTTATACAGGTCAACACGAACAACTTAAAGAACTTGTTGAACATACCTTAAGCAATCACTTCCCTGAGTGCCAACAACAAGAAAAACCTTACGCAGCCATGCTACAGCAAGTGGTCATTTCTACCGCTCAATTATTTGCCAAATGGAACGCCTTTGGTTTTGCTCACGGAGTTCTCAATACTGATAACATGTCGATACTAGGACAAACCTTCGATTTCGGGCCATTTGGCTTTTTAGATAACTACGATCCAAGTTTTATCTGCAACCATTCTGATTACCAAGGCCGTTACTCCTTCGCCAATCAACCGAATATTGGCTTATGGAACTTAACCGCCCTCGCTCACTCTCTGTCACCTTTAATTGAGCGCAGTGATTTAGATGACGCCCTCGCACTCTACGAACCTGAACTCAATCGTGAATTCAGTCGTTTGATGCGTCAGAAAGTTGGATTGCAAACCAAGCAAGAGCAAGATCCTGAGTTATTTGGTGAGATGTTTGCTCTACTAGCCAAAAATAAAGTCGACTACACTCGCTTTTTCCGTCAGCTTTCAATGCTCGATAGCCAAGGCATTCAGCCAGTGATCGATTTAATCTTAGATCGTGAAGCGGCGAAAATCTGGTTAGAACAATATCAACAACGACTCACTTTCGAAACACAAAGCGATGCTGAACGCTGCGAAGCAATGAGATCTCACAACCCTAAATACATTCTACGTAATCATCTTGCTCAAATCGCTATCGATAAAGCAGAAGATGGAGACTACTCTGAAGTAGAAACATTATTTACCTTGCTACAAAACCCTTATGATGAGCAGCCAGAGTATGATCAATATTCAAATCTGCCGCCTTCTTGGGCACATGAACTTGAGATCAGTTGCTCTTCATAGCAAGCTTATCCATAATGCCGACCTTAGGCAGAATTAAATGAGGTTTCCTTATGTCAGAACAACAAGAAGTAAATGTTACAGAAGAGTCAGTGGAAGCCATTGATCTAAGCACTTATTCGCCAGAACTTCGTCACCTTATCGAGTTCGAACAAGTACCAGAGCAAGCGGTACCTATGGTTACTTCAATTCATGACGTTTCAGAAGAAGCGGTTCGTGATGTGTGGGATGATCTACCAGGCAGTGCGCAGAATATTTTAGATAACTTCGAACAATTCCATGCTTTGATCTCAGTAGGGCAAACTTTTGCCGCTATCGATTTCATGCAGGAGTTCGAAACATTAAAAATGCGTGATGATATGAGTGAAGAAGAACAACAAGAATACCGCGCAAGCCTACTAGACAAAGTGCTACAAAACTGCGTAAAAGATATGGTTAAGCAACTTAAAAAAGCACGCCGTGACCCTATTTTGAAAAAAGACTTTATGGAAATCTTTGCAGAGCAAGCTTAATCGCCGCTAGAGCCAAGCATCCCAGTATAAGTAAATGAATAAAAATAACGCTGACTGATGTCAGCGTTTTTTATTGCCTAAAGATTTGGATGCTTCTTGCTGGTTTACAGCCTAACGGTTCTACCCACCTTGCTATTTAGCACAAAGAAAGCAGTTTAGTACAAAGAAAAGGGTTTAGCGTGAAGAACTCTCACAACCCAATGTGGAAAATCGTGTTAATACGATGATTAACTGCGCTTTTCAGCTTTAGTGACACAAACAGAAAATAGCTCTTTCATTGTAAGGAGGTAATTGAAATTCCACATACATTGCTGCCAACGTTGTTAAATCACGTTCAGCAGCCTCTAATACAGCTTCATTTCTGATATTGAGCTTATTAACAAAAACCGTGCTATTTTCGTAAGTATAAGGATCTTGTGTTGTGCCATATTTATCAGCCACTGAGCGCCTCTATGAATTAGCGTTTGAGTATTTATTTAACAAAATTTGACGTTGTTGCTCTCTGTCGAGTGATAAATCGAAATCACTAGCAACATCATGCCCCTCTAAACGCATACTTTCTTTAAAGTTATCCATTTTAACTTGCTCGAAATAGGCATGTTTGTCTTCGTAAGAAGAAAGCTTTGAATTACTTGGCATAACTAAATCAATGTCATTAAGTTGAGATTGAATCGCTTTCCCTGATTCAAAAACACCCCAACTATTAATAGAAAAACGGAAGGTTCGACCTTGGCGCTCTCTTTGAATATTTAACCCTAAATCTTCAACTAATGAGTTAACTACGGATTGTACTTTTCGTTCAGAAATCCCAGTGGCAGCAACGATATCTTGGGTATTTGGAGACTCCAATCGAGTCATTGCAGCTAAAACTAATAATTCGTACTTCACGCTTACCTCGCACATTTATGCGGAAATAATATTAGTCTACTATTCAAAGAGAATAATTTCCGTTTTTGAACACTAAATGAACTGTACACACCCCTACTTTAATGCCATTTTGGGTGTAGGCACGTCTTCTTTACTAACATTCTGAGAGCGAGTAACAGAAGTCGCGAACGCTTTATCATCTTGATCGGGAACCAAGCCATCTTGCCCTTTTCCTTTTATGGGTGTGAAGGCCAAACGAGAAAGTAGTGGAAAGTGATCTGAACCAATGGATGGTAATCGTTGGATACTCTGGACGGTAAAGTGCTCACTGTGAAAAAGGTGATCTAGCGGCCAGCGAAGTAACGGATAGTCTACATGGAAGGTATTAAACATCCCTCTACCTACCCTAGGATCCAGTAAACCACTCAATTTACGAAATAAACGAGTAGTTCGAGACCATGCGACATCATTTAAGTCACCGGTAACGATGATTGGCTGATCGCTCTCTCCTACACTTCGCGCGACGATGATTAATTCGGCATCACGTTCGGCTGATTCTGGGTTTTCTGTAGGGCTTGGCGGCGCAGGATGTAGAAAATGCATTCGCACCAAGTCACCAGTCGGCAACTCGACAAGTGTATGCATAGATGGAATATCATCTTCAACTAGGTAAGCCATTTCTTTTTCATGCAACGGCAGTCGAGAATACACATGCATGCCATAAAGATTATCTAACGGACACTTCATGGTTTCCGGCATATCCACTTCAAGGCATTCTAATTGGTTTTCCCACCATTGATCCGATTCAAGCGTCACTAGTACATCTGGCTGATATTGATTAACCAACTCAATCAGTTTATGAGCATCTCGATTCGGAGTCAGCACATTGGCGGTTAAGATACTCAGTTGACGAGTCTCATCGACGTCTTGGCTTGCACGCACTTCAACTCGCCATAATTTGGTATAAGGCAAAATCCACCAAAGCTGCCAAACCAAACATAGGGTTGTCGGGATAACAATAAACCAAGTTTGAGGCTCAGAAAGGTTAAGAATACTCAGTTGTAACAAGATCAGTAACGCGGCACAGATTGCGAACTGCATCCGAGGAAAGTCCATCCCTCTCACAATCCAATGTGGATGACGGGATATAGGAAGCAGCGTCGCCCCAACAATCAATCCTGTCACTATATAAATCACTATATCCAAATATCCCAAGTATCTATACCTAAAGTTAAAGCTAAACCGTAGTCAAATATCGACTATAAAACAAAAAAACACCAAACCTTGAAAGCCAAGAGTATTTTGTTATGTATTACATACAATCAGAGCCTTACCTACTCTGTTATGTCACATTCATCACACTGTAGGAATGGGCTGCTATTAAATAAGTGTAATATAAATCAATTCCATGTTTTTCAAAGTTTGACCTAGTTTTGTTTTCATCAAATTCAAATTTCAATATACGAACGGAGGGTTAACCAAAGAAAGAAATGAAATTAAAGTTAACCATTTGATAATATTTGGTTTTTACTTTGTCAGGGTTAAACTCGCTGCAAGAAAAAAGAATCGAATACTTACCGAAAACTAATATCGACCTATTTACAATAAGCAGCTTCGGGCTTGTTCAACACCCAGATAAGATGTCGGCTACGCGGCACCTATCTTTATTTGTTATGTGTTTAGCTCTTAGCTTATTCTGGAAGCTTTTCGTAGCTAGGTACATCGCACAATTTCATAGACCATTTAGCGCTACTACCAACAAAGATGTTAGCAGTAGGCAAAATTGGCACTGGACTATCAAGGCTGCCTGCCGGAACCATTACGCTGTTAATACTGTCTGCAAACGTTGGGAGTGCAGACCCGCATTTTGAACAAAAGCTTTTTGCATGGAATGAATTTGGATGCTTATACGTTCTGACATCGCTTTCACCATTTAACCAAGTTAAGGTGCCAGCTTTAGCAAACAAATTGGCACCATGAGCCGAGCCTGTACCCTTTTGACAACGAGTACAATGACATAAAAAGAAAGACTGGAACTCACCTAAAAGCTCATACTTCACACTACCACAAAGGCATGAACCTCGATATTTATTCGCCATAAAAGCCTCATTACTTTCGATTACACAGCATGATAACCGACGAAAGTGCTTGCTTGAGCAATGCGTTAACACTATCTCTTTTTTAAATAAAGAATGCCCAAAATAAATGGGTAGAATTTTTGCGCTCTACTTGACAGTGGGAGTCATACCAACGCCTGCCATCAACCGTAGAGTTTGTTGATGGGTTTTAGGCTAGAATTCGCGAAACGAATAGCTAAAAAACAGCAATAAACGGAGTCGGATTGCATGGCCTTGTTAGCTGATTTTAACGACGCGCCTTAAGTAGACTACTTCCGTATTACCTAATTTTTCCCGATTATATTCAATATAGCCACGACGTTTATACATAGCTAAATTGCTAATACTATTAGCGCCTGTAAACAATTCTACGTGTGAAGTGTCTGGAAAGATAGATTCTAAGGCGGATAATAGTTTTGAACCTATGCCTTTACCCTGTAACTCAGGCCAAACTGCCATTCTACCAATATGACAAGTTCCAGAATTATAATGAGCCTGTCCACTTGCAAGTAATTTACCGTCTTCGACAATCTTAAGAATAGTTTTATGCTCAAAATCAGCTTTGAGCCCATCTAGACTTTGAGTTAAAGGTGGTATTTTAAAATCATTATTTAACATTGCTTCAGATTCATATGCAACAAGCTGAAGCTGTAAGATTTGTTCAGCATCTTCAATTGATGCTTTGATAATTTCCATTTTCAGAACTCCAGTAACAGTTAACGCCCACATTAAGTGGACTAAAACAGTTGTCTAAAATGTGCAGCGAAGCGAAACTTAGACAACTGTTTTAGTTCCACTTAAATTGCTTGTATGGGCTACGTTACCTCTGATCTCCTAAAGATGTTTTTGCCATTAACATGATTAAGTTCCAGCATTGGAACTTTTCCGACACCCAACTTAAAGGCTTGGTGATGTAAGAAATAAAGCTTGTCGAAATCGCCTGCGAATATGGTATTGATCGTATCGGCAGTATGTATACCGGCTTTCAGCTCACACTGTTTCATAATACAAAATAGGAATTGAGTGAGTATTGCTTCTTCCTTAGATTCAACGCAGTCATTACACGTTGTAACATAAAGCCCGAATGGTTTGGCTACAGGCTCGAGCAGTAAATCAAGGATAAAACTATCAAGCGCCAATATTTTATGAGGATAGTTTAAAAAATTATCATTCATTTCGTAAGATTTACACCAACCAGCAACTGTATCCATATTTTTTGTGCTGCTACGAAAACAAAGAGCAAATAGGTTAAAACCTTGGGGATTTGATTTTCGATACTGAATTGATTTTTTAACGATGTCATCAAATGATGATTTATTCAGCACCGTTTTAACTTCGATAGCGCTTACTACAGCGTTTGGCACGACAACGGCAAAGTTCCCATCTTGAAACAGATAAGCTGAAGGTACATTTTCATCAATGATCAAGATATCTATTTGTGGGCTAACTTCCTGAGTTTTGGGATTGTAGACAAAACCAGTTTTCACCGAAAAGCGCTTGGAAAGAAAATTTGATAAGTAGTTTGTTATCAAATTCTCATGATATGTTCCAACGGACGGAGCA
Source organism: Vibrio sp. E150_018 (assembly GCF_053544035.1). NCBI lineage: Bacteria > Pseudomonadati > Pseudomonadota > Gammaproteobacteria > Vibrionales > Vibrionaceae > Vibrio > Vibrio sp. E150_018. The sequence goes on from NZ_JBHGNY010000001.1 coordinate 546,821, forward strand.
TGTTTTACTAGTTCATTTAAGCGACCTAGTTTACTCATAATCTCTTTGGCATAGTTTTGATAAAGTATCATTTTGTCCTCATTCCCCGAGTAGCCCTAACGCCGCATTAAGGTGTGAGCGGCGCTTGGCTATACTTGAGCGAAGCGAAAACGCCAAGCGTTGCGAATCACTCTTAAATGCTTGTTATGTGCATTTATTTTAAGGCTTCTTTTGGGGGAAGTTCAAAAGGGGGGTGAGGCGTGAGGTCTGCTACGTTAATATGATTATCTGCAAACTTTTGGTAATGAATTACCCATTGGGAGGTCAGCTCACCATTTTTAGACACTTCATAACCTTTAATATCATAACCAAAGTCATAGAAGCCAACATGAAAATGCCAGAGGGAATGTTGCTGAGCAAACTTAACCTTTGCGATAAAATCAGGGTCATCTGTGTCAACATCATCTGAAGCTTTGTTACGGACTCTGTGACCCTGAACAAAATAGTTATCAATTGCAGCAAAACCACCTTGTTGGAAAGTCTGAAAAAACTCAAACACTTTCCCTTTTTCGTACTTACCTAGCTTTTTGACTTTGTCCTTGAGTACTTCTGACGTTTCTAAAATATTTTCAGACATTAATACCCTAGCTCTCCAACCACTTCTCAAAGTCCTCAAATGATTTCATTTTTGGTACTTTTGTGCGCTTGCTGTGAACAGCTTTTTCCATTTGTTTTAGGTCGTAAGTAAAAGGAATTTCACGAGTTTTCCTTTTTTGACTAGTTTGAGATCTCATAAGAACCTCCTGCATAACCTACCTCTACATTCAAGCTAATTGCTTGCATAGCACAAATATACGCCATTACTGTCCAAACCTCAACTGAAGTAGCATTATTCACATAGACATAATGACTCCCACGAAGGTGCTAGCCTCCAGTTTCGTGGGTTAGCGAAGCCAGAGCCATAATTAGTTTACTAAAGAACTAAATTAGGAGGCTAGCATAAATAACGATACCACTCTTTTTATTGGATTAGATACCCATAAATCCTTCACTCAAGTCGCACTTTTAAAAGATAATCGGGATGAAACCGCAATGAAAGATTTAAAAGATGCCAAGCTTCAACTAAAAGGCTTCTTTCTCCGCAACAACATCAATACTATCGTGAAAGATAATTGGTCTAAAAAGCATTTACGCTGGCTCACCGAACTTGTCCTTCCGCATCATAGCCAACAAATTGTGCTGCAAGAGATGATTCAAATCATCTCTGAACGGATGCAGCG